>CACFJO010000048.1 GCA_902566675.1 uncultured Pelagibacteraceae bacterium | reverse complement strand
TAAAATTTGGAAAAAATACTAGATTTGATTTTTTACTAAGTCTAAAAACAAAAAAAATTTTTATCGAAGTAAAAAATGTCACTTTATCTAGACAAAATGGTTTAGCAGAGTTTCCTGATGCAGTAACTTCCAGAGGCTTCAAACATATTAAAGAACTTTTAAAGGCTAATAAAAAGGGTTTTGAAATTTATATTTTATATGTAATTCAAAGGGAAGATTGTAATTCTTTTGGGTTAGCCAAAGATATAGATACGGAATATTGTGAATTATTAAAGAAAGCTGTTAAAAAAAATCTCAAAATACTTTGCTATGATTGTAAATTTTTAACAAAAGGAATAAAACTTAACCGTAAAATTAAATTAAAATTTTAATGAGTGAAGATTATAAGGAAGCTTTTGAAAAAACTAGAATTGCTGGAGCAGTGGCTGCAGAAGCGTTAGATCAAGTAGCAAAGATTATCAAACCCGGAATAAAAACATGTGCGATAGATGAATTGTGCTACGAGTTCCTAAATGACAATGGTGCTTATTCAGCTCCACTACTTTACAGGGGTTTCCCTAAGTCATGTTGTATTTCAACAAATCATGTAGTGTGTCACGGAATACCTTCTGAAAAGATTTTGAGAGATGGAGATATAGTAAATGTAGATGTCACAGCTCTGAAAAACGGTTGGCACGGAGACACAAGCAGAACTTTCGAAATAGGCGAAGTTTCTATAAAAGCAAAAAAATTGGTAAAGACAACATACGATGCCATGATGAAGGGTATCAGTATAATAAAAGACAATATTTATCTTGGTGATATTGGAGCTACAATACAGAAACATGTAGAAGATGAGGGCTTTTCTGTTGTACAGGATTTTTGTGGACACGGGATTGGAAAATCTTTTCATCAAGAACCCAATGTTTTGCATTACGGTAAAAGAGGAACGGGTGAAAAGATAAAAACTGGAATGATATTTACAATTGAGCCCATGATAAATGTAGGGAATTATGAGACGAAAACCCTAAATGATGGTTGGACAGCAGTAACAAAAGATAAATCTTTGTCAGCACAATTTGAACATACTGTAGGTGTAACAAAAGATGGGTATGAAATTTTTACTTTGTCAAAAAATTAATGATAGATCGATATTCAAGAAAAGAAATTAAAAGTATTTGGGAAGATAAAAACAAATACTCTATTTGGCTCGATATAGAATTAGCTGCAGCTGAAGCCATGGAAAAGTTAAAAATCATCCCAAGAGGTGTATCAAAAAAAGTTAAAACAAAAGCAAAAATTAATGTAAAAAGAATTTCACAAATTGAAGATAAGGTAAAACATGATGTGATAGCATTTTTAACCTCAATTACAGAGAAAGCCGGTAAAGAGGCTAGATATCTTCATAAAGGTATGACTTCCTCTGATGTTTTGGACACATGTTTTAATCTTCAGCTGAAACAATCTGGTCAAATTTTATTAAAAGATTTAGATCAATTGCTTGTTTCAATAAAAAAACAGGCCTTAAAGCATAAATATACTTTATGTATTGGAAGGAGCCACGGTATACACGCTGAACCAATTACATTTGGTCTAAAAATGTTAACTTTCTACCAAGAATTTTTAAGAAATAAAAAAAGATTAGAATATTCTATCAAAGAAATTTCAACATGCGCAATTTCAGGTGCAGTTGGTACTTTTGCAAATATTGATCCTAGAATTGAAAAATATGTAGCAAAAAAACTTAAACTTAGTGTTGAACCTATTTCAACACAAATAATACCCAGAGATAGACATGCTCAATTTTTCTCAACTCTTGGAATAATCGCTAGTTCAATTGAGAGATTTTCAATTGAGATTAGACATTTACAAAGAACAGAAGTATTAGAAGTTGAGGAATTTTTTGGAAAAAAACAAAAAGGTTCATCAGCGATGCCTCATAAAAAAAACCCCATACTGAGCGAGAATCTTACTGGCTTAGCAAGACTAATAAGATCAAGTGTTATCCCGGCTCTTGAAAATGTAGCTTTATGGCATGAAAGGGATATTTCTCACTCCGCCGTAGAGAGAAATATTGGTCCAG
>CACFJO010000047.1 GCA_902566675.1 uncultured Pelagibacteraceae bacterium | reverse complement strand
AAAAAAACCAAAAGAGTTAATTATTCTGAGTTTGATGTTATTGAAAAATTTGACAGTCTCAACAAAATCAAAAATTCTAACAGTAATATTTCTGCTTTCCTTACAATACAAGAAGGTTGCGATAAATTTTGCAAGTTTTGTGTTGTTCCTTATACAAGGGGATCAGAATTTTCAAGATCAATTGATGAATTATTTAATGAAACCAAGAATTTGGTAAATAATGGTTCAAGAGAAATCACTCTTCTCGGCCAGAATGTTAATGCATATAATTTTGGTAGAAAAAAACTGTCAGATTTAATAAATAAAATTTCAGAAATCGATAAACTTGAGAGAATACGATATACAACATCTCATCCTGTAGATTTTACGAAGGATTTAATTAAATTGCATAAAACAAATAATAAATTAATGCCGCTTATTCATCTTCCTGTTCAAAGTGGATCTGACAAGATTTTGAAAAATATGAATAGAAAACATACAATTGAGTACTATATTGACCTAATTGACAAATTAAGACTTTCAAACTCTCAAATTGAGTTTTCTAGTGACTTTATTATTGGTTATCCAGGTGAAACAGAAAAAGATTTTGAAAATACATTGAAACTATTAAAAGAGATTCAGTTCATAAATTCTTTTTCATTTATATTCAGTCCAAGGCCTGGAACACCAGCTCATAAAATGAAGCAGGTTGATCAAAGCGTTTGTAAAGAAAGATTAATCTTGTTTCAAAAATCCGCCAAGGAAATAAAAATGAACTTTAGAAAAAAATTATTAAATAAAAAATCTTTAGTACTTTTTGAAAATAAACTTAAACAGAGCAATAAGTATTTTGGAAGAGACGAATACTCAAATTCTGTTATTGTGGAAAGCAGAAAAGATATTAAAGGTAAAATTTTAAACGTACTAATTAATGGTGCCAATCAAAATACACTATTTGGTGAAATAGATGATCAATTAGTAAAAAAAGAATTCGCAGCTTAACTATGTCAGAAATAAGAACTCTTGAACAAAAATTAATCTTTAAAAGAATTGCAAATGATACATTAAATCTTCAGATCAACGATAATGAGATGCTAATGTCTATAGTTGGTCAGTTTGATCAAAATTTAAAGAGTCTTTCTAAACTTACTGGCACAAATTTATATTTCAGAGGTAACTCCATTACCTGTAAAGGAGGAAAAGAAAATATTGAAATGTTTTCACAAGCGATAAAATTTTTAGTAAACAAGTATTTTTTGACAAAAATTATTGAAAAAGAGGATATACTCTTATCAGTGAAAAAAAATATGGAATTAGAAAACTCTAATGTCAAAACTTTTAAGCAATTGATAAAAACTCCAAGAAAAACAGTTATCGCAAGATCTGAAAAACAATCTGATTATATCAAGGCCTTAAAAGAGAGCGATATTGTGATGTCATTAGGACCTGCTGGAACTGGTAAAAGTTTTTTAGCAGTTTCAGTTGGTGTTACAATGCTAATGGATAAAAAAATAGATAGAGTAATTCTATCAAGGCCTGCGGTAGAAGCTGGAGAGAAACTTGGTTTCTTGCCAGGGGATATGAAAGAAAAAGTAGATCCTTATTTAAGACCTCTTTATGATGCACTTTATGAACTTTTTGGTGCCGATAAAATAGATAAAAAAATAGAGTCAGGTGAAATAGAGATAGCACCGTTGGCTTTTATGAGAGGCAGAACATTGAAAAACTGTTTTGCAATTTTAGATGAAGCACAAAATGCAACAGAGACACAAATAAAAATGTTTTTGACTCGAATAGGTGAAAACTCAAAACTAGTAGTTAATGGTGATCCATCACAGGTTGATTTAATAAATAAATCACAATCTGGCCTGATAAAATCAAAGAATATTCTTAAAGAAATAAAAGAAATTAAAACTATTGAGTTTGATCATAACGACGTTGTACGGCATCCTTTAGTCTCAAAAATTATTAGGGCTTATCAAAAGAAAAGCACTGATGATCAAAATTAATATCATTTCAAACAATAAAGCATGGAATCGTTATTTAAAAAATCCAAATAGTTTCATTGAGAGCAAAATTAAAAATTTAAATAACAAAATTAAAATGTACAAAAAAAATC
>CACFJO010000046.1 GCA_902566675.1 uncultured Pelagibacteraceae bacterium | reverse complement strand
GGTATTTGTGGCAAAAAAGAAAAAAAGAAAAAAGAAAAAGTTAAATAAAAGTAATAGGACAAGAAAAAAAACTAGAAAACTAAAAGTTTCTAGAAAAAGAAAGTCTAGAAAAAGAATAAAGAAAACTAGGCGTAAGACGAAAAAATTTCAAAAAAGATCACGTAAAAAAAGCAAAAAAACAAGAAGGATTAATTTAAAGCCTCCTACTTATTCCAAAGATAGTGATGGTAACTCAGTAATTAAAGTTTCTGACAGCTGGGCAAATCATGCTTACGTAAATGAGTCAAAATATAAAAAAAAATATAAACTTTCTATAAAAGAAAATGATAAGTTTTGGGCTAAAGAGGGAAAAAGAATTTCTTGGATAAAAAAATATACAAAAATAAAAGATATTAAATACACTAAAGAAGAAGTAAAAATTAAATGGTATTATGATGGTACATTAAATGCCTCTGCAAATTGTATTGATAGACACCTTAAAAAAAATCCAAGCAAAACAGCTATAATTTGGGTAGGTGATGATCCAGCAGATACAAAAAAAATATCGTACAAAGAACTGCATCAAAACGTTTGTAAAGCAGCTAATGGTTTAAAAAGTTTAGGAATTCAAAAAGGTGATAGAGTTACAATTTATCTTACTATGATACCTGAGCTAGCTTATATTATGCTTGCTTGTGCAAGAATAGGAGCAGTACATTCAATTATATTTGGAGGTTTTTCTCCTGACTCTATAGCAACAAGGATAACCGATTGTGAGTCGGAGTACTTAATTACAGCAGATGAAGGAGTTAGAGGGGGAAAAATAATTCCCCTAAAAAAAATTGCGGATGAAGCCTTAGATCAATGTCCAAATGTTAAAAAATGCGTTGTCGTCGAAAGAACAGGAAACCAAGTCGATTGGAATAATGAAAGAGATGTTTCTTACAAAGAATTAATTGCCTCTGTTCCAGCTAAGTGTGATCCTGAAGAAATGAATGCTGAAGATCCTCTCTTCATTCTATACACATCAGGTTCAACTGGTAAACCTAAAGGAGTTTTGCACACTACTGGAGGATATATGGTTTATGCTTCTATGACACACCAATATATATTTGATTACAAAGCAAACGATATTTATTGGTGCACAGCAGATATTGGGTGGGTTACTGGACATAGTTATATTATTTATGGGCCACTCTCGAATGGTGCCACAACTATAATGTTCGAGGGAGTACCTAATTATCCTGATAGTTCAAGGTGGTGGCAAATTGTAGATAAATATAAAGTAAATATTTTTTATACAGCGCCCACTGCAATAAGAGCTCTAATGCGAGAAGGTGACAAGCCGGTTAAAAAAACAAGTAGAAAAACATTAAAACTGCTTGGAACTGTTGGAGAACCAATTAATCCTGAGGCATGGATGTGGTATTACAAGACTGTAGGTGATTCAAGATGCCCAATAGTTGATACATGGTGGCAAACCGAAACTGGGGGAATACTAATTGCACCACAACCAGGAGCTATAGACCTTAAACCAGGATCTGCCACGAAACCTTTTTATGGAATTAAACCTGTTCTAGTCGATAAAGATGGGAAAGTCGTAAAGGGGGAAGGTAAAGGAAGACTTTGTATGGCAAGCTCTTGGCCAGGACAAATGAGAACTGTTTATGGGGATCATCAAAGATTTATAGATACTTACTTTTCACAATTTGATGGAAAATATTTTACTGGTGATGGTTGTCGAAGAGATAAAGATGGATACTATTGGATAACCGGTAGGGTTGATGATGTTATAATAGTATCAGGTCATAATCTTGGAACAGCTGAAATTGAAAGTGCATTTGTAGCTCATCCTAAGGTTGCCGAAGCAGCTGTTGTTGGATTCCCACATAGTATTAAAGGCAATGGATTATATTGCTATGTTACTTTAAATGCTGGTGAAAATCCTACTGGAGATTTAGAAAGAGATTTAAAACTTTGGGTTAGAAAGCAAATTGGTCCAATAGCTACCCCTGATGTCATTCAATTTGCACCTGGATTACCGAAAACGAGATCTGGAAAAAATTATGAGAAGAATTTTAAGAAAAATTGCTGCCAACGAGCCTGATAATTTAGGTGATACTACAACTCTAGCTGATCCTAGCGTTGTTACATCGCTTGTCGAAAATAGAC
>CACFJO010000045.1 GCA_902566675.1 uncultured Pelagibacteraceae bacterium | reverse complement strand
AGCTAATTTTGCTACATGTTTAATTTTCTTTTTATCTAAGGACATTTGTGCAATAAGTTAATTTAAATGTGTTTTATCACAAATTAGGTAAATTTCATGCTCGATATTGACGTATTTATTGAAAAAACCAAGAAAAAATCAAGATTAATAGGTATTGATCCTGGCGGCAAAAGAATAGGAATAGCTCTATCAGATGAAAATAAAATTGTAGCTACGCCATACACCACGATTATTAAAGAAAATTATAGAGACCTAGTTGATCAAATTAAGAAAATTGTCAAAGAATATGACATAGACGGAATAGTCATAGGTAATCCAATTAATATGGATGGAACGGAGGGGCCTTCTTCACAATCAGCTAAAGATCTAGCTAAAAATCTTTCAAAAGATATTACAGAAAATATCACTTTATGGGATGAGAGACTATCAAGCCAGGGAGCCTTTAATCTATCTAATGATTTATCAATTAATTCATCAAAAAAAGTGAAGAAATTAGACGAGAATTCTGCTCAATTTATACTTCAAGGGATTCTAGATTATTATCATAAAAAAAATACTTGATATAATATAGTAAAAGGCCTATAGAGTTGATTTTAATGGCAACTGAAAAAAAAGTTACAGCTATTAAAAACACTCCCAAACATCTATTAGGTATTCAAAATTTATCAGTTCTCGAAGCAAAAGAGATTTTAACCGAAGCAAAATCCTTCATAAAATTAAACAGAGGAAGTTCTAAAAAACTAGATGTCCTTAGGGGAAAAACTCAAATAAACTTATTTTTTGAACCTTCTACAAGGACACAGAGTTCATTTGATTTAGCTGGAAAAAGACTAGGAGCGGACGTAATGACGATGAATATGGGTAACTCCGCATTAAAAAAAGGTGAAACATTAATTGACACTGCCATGACATTAAATGCCATGCATCCTGATATAATTGTTATAAGACATCAAGACTCGGGTGCACCAAATCTTCTTTCACAGAAAGTAAATTGTACAGTCATCAATGCAGGTGATGGAAGGAGAGAGCATCCTACACAAGCCTTACTTGATGCTTTAACAATTATCAATAGAAAAGGCAACATTGAGGGATTGAAAATTGCAATATGCGGAGACATTCTTCATTCAAGAGTTGCTAGGTCTAATATTTATTTAATGAATATGTTGGGTGCAGAAGTAAATGTCATTGCACCAAAAACTTTAATGCCCAAAGGAATAGATAGCTTAGGTGTTAAATCATTTACTGATATGAAAAAAGGATTAGATGGATGTGATATTGTTATGATGTTAAGATTACAAAATGAAAGAATGCAGGGATCTTTTCTTCCATCAAAGAGAGAATATTACGAATTTTTTGGACTAACGCCAGAAAAACTAAAGTTTGCAAAAAAAGATGCTTTACTAATGCACCCTGGTCCAATGAACAGAGGTGTTGAGATTGATACTAAATTAGCAGATGACATAAATGTTAGTCTTGTGAAAGAACAAGTTGAATTAGGTGTAGCTGTCAGGATGGCATGTTTAAAATTGTACTGTAAATAAATGAAAGAAAAAATTTTGACAAATGTAAGAATTATCGATCCATCTCAAAAGATGGATGAAATAGGAAATATAGCTATCGATGAAAAAGGAAAAATAAAATCCATTGGAAAAAAATCAGATACATCTAAATCAGCAGAAAAAATCGATTTGAAAGGCCTAGTAGCTATTCCTGGATTAGTTGATATGAAAGCTTTTGTTGGAGAGCCTGGCTTTGAATATAAAGAAAATTTTAGAACACTAAGCCAAGCAGCTTTGGCAGGCGGAGTAACTTCAATTGTAACTATGCCAAATACTAAGCCAGTTATAGACAACGTATCTATGGTGGACTTTATAATTAGAAGGGGTAGAGATAAAGCTAAGGTAAATCTTTTTCCATGTGCTTCGATTACTAGACAGATGGAGGGTAATCAGATGACTGAATTTGGTTTGTTAAAAGCAAGAGGAATTATTGGGTTTAGTGATGTTAATAAAACTATCCAAAATTCTGAATTGATGTCTAGAATAATGAACTATGCTTCAGACATTGATGTTCTGATTATGCAACATGCCGAGGATTATGAGTTAACTAAAAATTCATGCATTAATCAGGGCGAAGTGGCGACAAGATTAGGTTTACAAGGTGTCTCAGATATTGCTGAAAAGATTATTATTGAAAGGGATTTATCTTTGTTGAGTGAATTTCCTTGCAGATATCATATTAATCAAATTTCCTCAAAAAATTCTCTTAATGTTATTAAAAAAAATAAATCTAATGGAATAAAATTCAGCACAGGGGTTTCTATTAACAATTTATCGTTAAATCAAAATGACATCGGAGAATTTAGAACTTTTTTGAAATTATCTCCCCCTCTTAGAAGCGAGGAGGATAGACTTTCATTAATAGAAGGAATAAAGAATGATCTCATTAATGTAATTGTATCAGATCACATTCCTGAAGATGAGGAAAGTAAAAGACTTCCGTTTGCACAAGCAGCGACAGGTTCTATCGGCATAG
>CACFJO010000044.1 GCA_902566675.1 uncultured Pelagibacteraceae bacterium | reverse complement strand
ATCATGCTTAACCAATATGCCAGCTTCTTCAAAAAGTTTTACTGTTCTATACACTGTAGCAATACTAATTTTATCATCTATGGCTGTTACTCTCTTATGCAGTTCATCTACATCTGGATGATCTCTTGAGCCGTATACTTCTTTTGACTCAGATAATACCTTAGCAATCACCTTTCTTTGATCAGTTAGCCTTACACCTTTTTGTTTACACTTTTCCTCTATAATACTCATAGGCTAATTTAACTTAAATAGATGGGCTTAATCAATTTTTTTTCTAATAAATTTTTCTTTAATAATTTTTCTATGTTTTGTTGATCAAATTGCTTTAAATCGCTATTTCTATAGCCAAATATCTTTACTTTTTTTGATATTTCAAGTCCCTTAGCAATTGATAAGGCTATTCTAATTCCTGAAAAACTTCCCGGTCCCTGATTAACAATTACACTGAATCTTTGATCTATTTTGACATGGTGAATTTTTAGAAAATTTAATATCTCAAAAACCAAAATATCATAATTGTTTTTTTCTTTTAAATAATGAATAAAAAAATCTTTATTTATCCGCAATCCTAATTTATCATCCTTGCCTATGCAATTTATTACCAAAAAATTTTTAATCATCAGCTCATTTATTATAGCTTTAGAGTTCAATCAATCAAATATATTTGCTTCAGATAAATATGCTTTTGATGATTTTGGACTTATTTCAATAATGTATCACAGATTCGGGGAAAACAAGTATCCATCAACCAATATTCAAGTAGAGGTTTTTAAAGAACAATTAGGAGTTATAAAAAATGAAGGTATAAAATTTATACACCCCAAAAATTTTGAAAAAAGTCTCTATGAAAATAAAAATGAAAGAAAAATTTTATTTACAGTAGATGACGGATTATTATCTTTTTATGAAAATGCTTGGCCAATTTTGAAAGAGAGAGAAATTCCTTTTGTTCTATTTGTTAATACTAGAGAGGTTGGAGCTTATAATTATATGAACTGGGATCAAATTATTGAATTGAATAAATATGATTTTGTCGAAATAGGTAATCATAGTCATTCTCACGAGTATCTTGTTGATGAAACTCCTGAAGTAATAAAAAAAGATATATTAAAATCAATTGAAATCTTTAATAAAAAATTAGGAAAAAATTCGGAATTTTTTTCTTACCCTTTCGGAGAATATAGCCTAAAATTTAAAGAAATTATTAAAACTCTAGGTTTTAAATATGCTTTCGGTCAACACTCAGGAGTAATTGATGAAACAAAAGATTTATGGGAGTTACCTAGGTTTCCAATTAATGAAAAATATGGTGAGCTTAGTAGATTTAAGACTTTAATGAAAACATTGCCATTGAAATATAAACAAATATACCCAGAAGAAACTTATCTTTCTCAGTCTAAAAATCCCCCTGATGTCAAAATTGAGTTTTATGAAAATCAAAAAAATCTGAGCAAGATTAATTGTTTTTCTAACGAAGGCAATAAATGGAGAAATTCGAAAATTTCTTTTCAAGAAAATAATATTTTGGAAATAAAGATATCTGAAAAATTTATAGGTGAACGAGGCAGAATTAATTGTTCATTGCAAGAAAAAGATGGTTTTTGGAGATGGCTTGGAATTCAGTACGTAGTTAGCGAAAAATAGTTAAGAATTTAATTCAACCTGTCTAACTGAATTTACTAATCTTACAGGCTCAAAATCTGATAATCTATTTTGTGTAATTATTTGATTTAAAATTTTCGTATACTCAGAGCCTGTTTGTGCGTAATTTTTTAGAGTATTTGTTAATGCTAATCCTGTAATACGCTTATTCTTATCTCTCAACTCTTTTCTTTTTTCTCTAAATTTAAAATAACTTTTATGCGTATTTAAATTATTTTTGTAAGCTTTAACTGAAGCTCTTAAGATTGGAAATTTTAAAATTTTATGATTTTTATTTACATCTCTTTTTAGGGGAGCAATACCTTGTCCGTCCCACGTCCATTGACCAAAAATCGCATTTCCCTCTAACGCAAATCGAGAAGTGCCCCAACCGCTTTCTTTTGCTGCTTGAGCAAGTGCAATAGAAACCGGAATCATATCCATCCTAAAAAGAAGTTCTTCCAAATCACCTTTTTTGACTTTGTATTCTAGAAGTTTTTGTCTTAACCATTGCTTTTCTGTGTCTGTGGTGAATTTCTTACCAATTAACGTTTTTAATTTTTCTCTATCGTCTATAATTTTCTCATTTTCTGCAACGATTAATGGTAACACAATTTGTATAAAAGTTTCTTTCTTTAGTTTAACACTTTGTAAGTTATCTAAATCTCTAGGAAATTGAGTAAAATAAATTGGCTTTACTAGCTTTTCATTTCTAACAGTTCTTAAATCATAATCTACGTCTTTAAAAAGTTGTATGACTGTCTCTGTTTTCAAATTCAAGTCTGGTAAAATAACTTCAGCAACATTATTTCTTTTAACTTTTAATTCAGGTTTTTTTGTCTGCTTTTTTAATTCTATTTGTTTCTCTGGTTTTTTTTCTTCTTTATCTAATTTTTTCTTAGGTTTTAAATCTTTTGTTGGCTTCTTAGCTTCTTTTTTAACTTTTGTTTCAGTTTTTTTTACTTCAACTTTTTTCTCTAAAAAGTTAAAATTTTTGTAGGCATTAAGTCCTACAAAAATTGATGTCGTTATTCCAACTACCACAAAGAAACCAATTATTACATTTCGAGCACTTTTTTTATCAATTTGCTGATTATAAATTGAGTTGAAAACATCAGTGAAAAGATTTCCAAAGAATGTGGCGACAGTACTTCCAAGTTTTGGTAACACGTTTAAAAAATTAATCCCTGCGCTTCCTATTCCTTTCCATAGATTGTTTAATCCATGATTAAATTTTCTTGAAGTATCATGTTTATAATTTTCGACTCTTCTTAATAATCTATTTTTATCTTTA
>CACFJO010000043.1 GCA_902566675.1 uncultured Pelagibacteraceae bacterium | reverse complement strand
CAAAATCATCAAATACTTTTCTGGCTAAGAAGTGTGTTGAGTTAGTAACTGCACTTATAACACCGCTAGACCCTTTTTCTAATCCTTTAAGTAGTTTAGCCTCGCTGCCAGGAAATATTAAAAAATTTTTAATTTTCAAATTTTCATACAAATTATAAGATGAATCTTTAACTCCAATTATATTTTTAGGAAATGACTTAACTAATTTTGTAATTGCATCAATTGAAAAAATATAACCAGATAATTTTTGAAAATTATAAATTACAATTTTAATTTTTGGGCATGCTGCAATTATTTTTTTGTAAAACTCAAAAACTCCCTCGTCAGAATTTCCAACATAGTATGCGCTTGGCATTAACAAAATTGTATTAAAATTAAACTCGCTGGCATATTTTATTAACTCAATATTTTCATTAAGACTATTGCAGCCTGTACCTAAATAAAAGTGTTTCCTTTGTTTGTGTGTAGCAATTTTTGAAATTAGCTCCATTTTTTCATTTTTAGAAATTAGTTGTGACATTCCAGTGCTTCCAAAAAAGAAGCATCCATGTAATCCGTTTTTAATTAGGTTCTCAGCATGAGAAATAGTAGCCTCAACATTTAACGTTAAGTCTTTATTTAAAACACTTAAACTTGCTGCGTATACACCTCGTTTCAACATCTTATTGTCCCAATTTATTGAAATAAATTATAGTATAAGTTTCAAAAATGAAAGTTCTGATTCTAATAAATAAAGTTGGGCTAGGAGACTGCATAATTCACCTGAATTATATACATGAAATCTCGAAAAAATATGAAAAACCAGTTTCAATATTAGCCAAAGAAAATACTAGGGCAAAAGATCTTTTTCAAGACGATCCTCATATCAAAGAAGTGATAACATTAGATCGCTTAGAGGATAATACCGGTAGCCACGACGGTTTGAGTGGATTTATAAAGTTGATAGAAAATATTAAAGAAAAAAAATTTGATAAGGTATTCATATTTAATAGTTCAGTAAGGTATTTTTTAGTTTGTAAGTTTGCAGGTATCAAAAACATTGCTCAGTATCCTCTATTTAAAAAAAAGGGACAGCATGTTGTCAGTACAGCAAAAATTTTTACTGAGAATGAAATTGGTAAAATTGTATCAACACAACCAAAAATCTTTGTCAATCAAGATAAGATATTAGAAGCTCAAAAAAATATGTCATTGAATAATAAATGTATTGTATTAGGTATTAGTGCATCCGGACCAACTAAACGTTGGGAAATAAAAAATTTTATTAAATTAAGTGAAAAAATAAATCAAAAATTTCCATCAAGATTTTATTTAGCAGCTGGAAAAAATGATCAGCCTTTGATAAATGAAATATCGAATTCAAATATAGGATCTAATTGTATTTCTTTAAATAACTTAAAGATAAATGAAATGCTTCCAATTATAGCAAATTGTAATTTATACTGCGGAAATGATACAGGTTTTATGCACATCAGTGCGGCTCTTAATCTGAAAACTGTAGCTTTATTTATGGACAGTCCAGTCCTGGCTTATGGAAAGTATTCAAAAAATATTAATGTAATTATTCCAGAAGGTGAAACTGAAGAGACAACAACCCATAATACTTTAGGTGCTGACAAGATCTCTTTTGATAAAGTTTATAAAAAATGTATTGAACTTCTAGCTAACTAAAATCAGTTTTTAATATTTTTTCTTTTGCTTCATTTACTAATTGACTCAATCTGGAACTGTCTACATTGCGGTTCATATCAGGATGAATTTTTTTTTGTAATTGATTAGCTGCTTTTAAAACTTCCTCTTTGCTCGCGCCCTTTTTTAATCCTAGCAATTTATAGGCTTCTTCTGATGTAAGGCTAGATGATCCTGGAGTTTGACCAAACTGACCTTGAGAAAATCTTCCTCCGTTGTTTTTCATAAATTGGATTAATCTCCATAATTGATACATTTGCAAAGCAGTAAACCCTTTAATCTTGAGCCCAGAGAGCAAGATCAACCACATTGGAAGACTGAAGATAAATTTACCGCCAATTGTAAATAGAACAGCTAAAATCAATGATATATAAATTGCGATTTTTTTTATAGTTGTCGCTATCTTTTTTGAACTAGCCCTAGCGAACCAATTTAGAAAAAGGTAGATTACGACGAAAATGATAATTCCCAACAAAAACAAATTCATATAATTTCCCAGTATGAATATACCAAAACTTAAAAAAATAAAGACTACGAAAAATTATCACGGTATTCCACTAGAAGATGATTATTCATGGGTTGATCAGCCAAATATCCTTGAAGTTTTAAAGGATCCAAAAAAGTTAAATACTGAGGTCAGGGATTATATAGAGGCTAATAACAAAATAACTGAAGACTACTTCAAAGACGTTAAAGAATTACAGAAAAATTTATTTAACGAAATCAAAGGAAAAATTAAATTAGACGACACTGGATTAAAATATAAAGATAAAAGATATTATTATTGGTCAAAAACAGAAGCTAAGGGTAATTACGGTAAAAGAATGAGGCAACTGATTGATGGCTCTAAATCTGAGGAAGTTTATTTTGATGGTGATTTGGAAAAGAAGAAGTCTGGTTCAGAGTATTTTGGAGTCGGCACTGTAAGCACTTCTTATTGTGATAATTTTATTGCTTATTCTCTAGATTTAAAAGGATCAGAATATTATACAATTTATTTGAGAGATCTTAGAACAGGAAAAAACGAAAAAGATGTAATTGAAAATACAAGCGGAAGCGTCACATGGGCTTTAGATAATGAAAGCTTTTTCTACTCGAAATTAGACCAATATCATAGACCAAAACAAATTTTCAAACATGTTCTTGGAACATCAACAGATCAAGATCAGCTAATATTTGAGGAAAAAGATGAAACTTTTACTTGTGGAATTGGTATTACTTCCGATGAAAAATATTTTATTATTGGGACTTCAGATCACATCACAACAGAAGAATATTTTTTTCCAACAGATTCTAAAGAAATAAAACCTAGACTTTTTCAAAAAAGAAAAAATGATGTTCGTTATTCAATAGATTCTTGGCAAG
>CACFJO010000042.1 GCA_902566675.1 uncultured Pelagibacteraceae bacterium | reverse complement strand
AGAACATTTCTTCCTTTCCATTCATTTTTTGTAAAATCTTTTTCAGCAGAAACGTCAAATGCACTTACCCAAAAATCTTTTGTCTTTAAGTATTTAAGCGCTGAATTCAAATTTGAAACTTTGAATATTTTGATATATTCAGTTCCCCCACTAGCACTTTTATAAAGTAATTTACTTTTTGAAGGAAAAGATCTCTCTTTGACTATCAAACCGTCAATATTAAATGCCACAGCACTTCTTATTATTGACCCAATATTTCTAGGATCAGTAACTTCTTCCAATGCGATTAAATTTATATTTTTCTCTTTATTGTCAATAATAAATTCTTTTAAAGTTAATTCTTCTAATTGTTCAACTTCAGCAACTAGCCCTTGATGAGCAGTTTCATCTTTTCCACACAAATTATCCAGTTCTTTTTTTGATTTATAAAAAACGCTAATTGATCTGAACAAATCAAATGTTTGATTTTCTCTATTAAGTTTTTTTTTAGCATCCTCTGTTAAGAAGACCCTATCAATTTTCCGTGCAGGGTTTTTGAGAGCCTCCAATACCGCATGTTTTCCAACGATTAAAAAAGTGGTTTTTTTCATGATTTTTAAGCAAATTTTTCAAATTACTAGCATATTTTAAGGCAAAATGATTTATTGCAATTATTTCATAAATGCTTATAAAACGCTTGTTGTTAAATGCTTTTTAAGTTAGTGGGTATCCCCACAATTAGGAATTAGGAGGGGTACCAAAGCGGTCAAATGGGGCGGGCTGTAAACCCGTTGACTTCGGTCTTCGAAAGTTCGAATCTTTCCCCCTCCACCAGACTTAAAATCGTAAAACAATAAAGAGCGCGATAAGTTTGGATATTGCGGGTGTAGTTCAATGGTAGAACGCTAGCCTTCCAAGCTGGATGTAAGGGTTCGATTCCCTTTACCCGCTCCAAAATAAAAGTTTAAATATTAAATATAAAGTGAGGAAAAAATAGATGTCTAAAGAAAAGTTTAACCGAAACAAACCACATTGTAATATCGGTACAATAGGTCACGTAGACCATGGGAAAACAACTTTAACCGCTGCAATAACGAAAGTATTGTCAGAGGCTGGTGGTTCAAGTAGTGCTAACTTTGTAGCTTACGATCAAATTGACAAGGCTCCAGAGGAAAAAGAGAGAGGAATAACGATTTCAACAGCACATGTTGAATATGAAACTGAAAAGAGACACTATGCTCACGTAGATTGTCCTGGCCACGCCGATTATGTAAAAAATATGATCACGGGTGCAGCACAAATGGATGGAGCAATATTAGTTGTTAATGCAGCAGATGGACCTATGCCTCAAACAAGAGAACATATTTTGCTAGCAAGACAAGTTGGAGTTCCTGCTATAGTTGTTTTCTTAAATAAGATTGATACTGTTAAAGATAAAGAACTAGTTGATTTAGTTGAGGAAGAAATTAGAGAGTTGCTTACTTCTTATAAATTCCCTGGTGATAAAATTCCAATTATAAAAGGATCCGCACTTAATGCTGTGGAAGGCAAAGATGAAGCCACAGGCAAAAATGCAATTATGGAATTAATGAAAGCAGTTGATGAAACTATTCCTCAACCTGATAGACCTAAAGATAAACCATTTTTGATGCCAGTCGAAGACGTTTTTTCAATTTCTGGAAGAGGAACAGTTGTAACAGGAAGAGTAGAGTCGGGTGTTATTAAAGTTGGAGAAGAAATAGAAATAGTCGGAATTAGAGATACAAAAAAATCTGTTTGCACTGGTGTGGAAATGTTTAGAAAACTTTTGGACAGTGGTGAAGCGGGAGACAATATTGGAGCTCTTTTAAGAGGTGTAGAAAGAGAAGATGTAGAGAGAGGTCAAGTATTATGTAAACCTGGCTCAATAACACCACACACAGAATTTGAGTGTCAGGCTTATATTTTAAAAAAAGAGGAAGGTGGAAGACACACTCCTTTTTTCACAAAATATAGACCTCAATTTTATTTTAGAACTACAGACGTTACTGGAGAAGTTACTTTGCCATCAGGCACTGAAATGGTTATGCCTGGTGATGATGGAAAATTTTCAGTAAAACTAATTACACCAATTGCAATGAATGAAAATCTTAACTTTGCAATTAGAGAAGGTGGAAAAACAGTTGGAGCTGGAGTAGTAACTAAGATAATTAAATAAACGCTTAGGAGCGTAGTTCAATTGGTAGAGCGCCGGTCTCCAAAACCGGAGGTTGTGGGTTCGAGTCCCTCCGCTCCTGCCAAAAAAAATTGTTATGAAAAATCCTTTAAAATTTATCCAAGAGGTTAAACAAGAAACTTTTAGAATTACTTGGCCGACTAAAAAAGAAACTATGATGGGTGCCGTGATGGTATTTGCCTTAGCTTCAATAGCTGCAATATTCTTTTTAATTTTAGATCAAATTTTAAGATTTTTACTTAACTTAATATTAACAGTTAGTTTTTAATCAATGAATTGGTACATTGTTCAAGCATACTCAGGTTTCGAAAAAAAAGTTGTAGAGGCAATTAAGGAAGAATTAAAAAAACACAAATTATCAGATAATTTGCAAGAAATTCTTGTGCCCACTCATAAAGTTACAGAGGTCAAAAAAGGCAAGAGAACAAAAAAAGAAAAAAAATTTTTTCCAGGATATGTTCTTATAAAAATAGATTTAACTAAACAAATTTATCATTTGATAAAAAATCTTCAAAAGGTCAGTGGTTTTTTAGGGTCAACTGACAAACCTACTCCAATCTCAGATAATGAAATTAAAAGAATTTTAGGTCAAGTATCTGAAAGTGCAATAACTCAAAAAACAGGGGTTAGTTTTGAAATTGGAGAAAAGGTGAAGGTTTGTGACGGGCCGTTTGCTTCATTTAATGGTTTAAGGTTTGTATAGATGTAAGAATTATTTAAATCATCAATATCTAAATGTCCTTTATTTGGAAAAGGTGATCTAATAATTCGACCTAAAGTTTGTATCGAAAAATTAAAACTTTTCCACTCCCGTAATAAAAGTAATATTTGAGCTCTGGGACAATCCCACCCAAGCGTAAGAGAGTGTTTAAATATCAATATTTCAACTTCGTTATCTAATTTGTCTATATTTTCAAAATTCTCTTCCTCACCAGATAATTTAATTGCAAGTTTTCCA
>CACFJO010000041.1 GCA_902566675.1 uncultured Pelagibacteraceae bacterium | reverse complement strand
TGTTCCTCTAAAACTTCCTTCTAATTCTTGAATAATTTTACCGTTACCTCGGACTGGACCGTCTAGTCTTTGAAGATTACAATTAATAACAAAAATTAAGTTATCTAATTTTTCTCTTTCAGCTAAACCTATTGCACCTAAAGACTCCGGTTCATCCATTTCACCATCTCCAAGGAAAACCCAAATTTTTCTTCCTTCATCTTTAACTAAACCTCTATTAATTAAATATTTTAAAAAACGAGCTTGATAGATTGCCATGATTGGTCCTAAGCCCATGGAGACCGTAGGGAACTGCCAGAAGTTTGGCATTAACCAGGGATGAGGATAAGAGGACAAGCCACCCTTAGAAACTTCTTGTCTAAAACCGTCAAGTTGTTTTGCTGTCATTCTTCCTTCTAAAAATGCCCTTGCATACATTCCAGGTGCAGAGTGGCCTTGAAAATAAATGAGATCTCCACCAAATTTGTTATTTTTGGCTCTCCAGAAGTGGTTCATACCAACATCGTATAAAGTTGCAGCAGATGCAAATGTTCCTATATGGCCCCCGAGCTCGGAACTTTTCTTATTAGCTTTGACTACCATTGCTGCAGCATTCCACCTTATGTAGGCTCTAATTTTTTTTTCTATATTTTGATCACCGGGAGATTTAACTTCTATCTCAGGAGGAATCGTATTAATATAAGGGGTAGTTCTAGTATCTGGAAGAACTAAGCCAGACTTGTATGCTTGATCTATAACTTTATTTAAAAGATAACTTGCTCTAGGAGCTCCGTCATTTTCAATAACTGAATTTAAAGACTCTATCCATTCATTTGTCTCAATAGGATCAATATCATCTTTAGAGGCAGGTTCAGCAAATACTTTTTTAACTTGTTTTACTGGATTTAAATTACCGTTAGATTTAGGTTTTTCTTTAATTTCTTCAACTTCGGTTTCTTTAATTTTTTTTGGAGCTTGAGCAGCTTGGCCATTTTCTATAGTAGCAAGCAAACTACCTTCTGAAACTTTATCACCAACTTTTACTTTTAAATCTTTAATTTGACCTGATGAAGGTGATGGAATCTCAACACTTGATTTATCACTCTCGATAGTAACGATTGGATCATTTTTATTAATTTGGTCACCTGGTTTAACTAAAATCTCAATTACTTCTACGTCTTTAAAATCACCTATATCTGGAACTGAAATATTTTGGGCCATAAATCTTATTATAAACTGGTTGGAACATATAAAAAAGTTATTGAATAATAAACTGTAAAGAATAGCGCTTATTAGTTGAATAGTTCAACTTTTGACACATTTTTTGCCACTTTTTGTCATGTCTAAATGCTTCAATTAAGTATGAAATGGATAATTAATTTTTTCTTTAAAAAGAGAGGAATTAAGGGCAATCAAGGTCATATTGTTCAGAAATTTCTTCTAAAAAAATATCTATTAAGATAATTTCATAAGGGCTACATTAGCTCTTATGAACAAACCTTTGTGGCAACCTTCTCAAAAATTACAACAGGAGTCCATCCTGCAAGATTTTTGCCAATTTATAAATTTTAAATCATCACGCAATTTTAAAGAATTATGGCAATGGTCAGTAAAAAATCCTGAAGATTTCTGGTCAAAGTTTTGGGACTACTCAAAAATTGTAGGATACAAAGGATCAAAAATAATCGAAAAAAATAAAATTTTCAATAAATCAAAATTTTTTCCACAATCGAAATTAAATTATGCAGAAAATATTCTTAAGAAAAAATCAAATGATATAGCTGTTAACTTTTTATCTGAAAAAGGTTTTGAAGAACATATAACTTGGAATAACTTATATGAAAAGGTTTGTAAATTTTCTAATTATCTTAAAAAGTTGAATTTAAAAAAAGGTGATAGAGTTGCTGCGTATGTACCAAACAAAATAGAAACCATAATCAGTTTTTTAGCCTGTGCTAAAAACGGGATTATATGGTCATCATGCTCCCCAGATTTTGGAGTTCAAGGTGTGGTTGATAGGTTTAAACAAATTGAGCCAAAAGTTTTAATTACATGTGATCATTATTTTTACAATGGAAAAAAAATTAATATTCTAGACAAAGTTGATGAAGTGCTTAAACAAATCCCATCGATTGAAAAAGTAATAGCTTATAATTATTACAAAAAAGAAAAAGAAAACTTAAAAAATTTTATTGATTTTGAAGAGACTTTAAACATTGAATCAGACGAGGCTTTTGAAAGGTTTGAATTTAATCATCCAATTTATATTCTTTTTTCTAGCGGTACGACTGGAAAACCAAAATGTATTACTCATGGAACTGGAAATGTACTAATTGAACATAACAAGGAATTCATGCTTCACTGTGATATTAGAGATAATGAAAAGTTATTTTATTACACAACTACCGGTTGGATGATGTGGAATTGGTTGGTAGGGGGGCTTGCTACGGGATCATCAATTTTTCTTTTTGATGGAGCTCCAGTTTATCCAAAGATAGATGTTCTGCTTGAATATTGTCAAAACAAAAAAATCAATTTGTTCGGCGTTAGTGCAAAATATATAGATCATCTAAAGAACGAAAAGTACAACAGTAAAAATTTAGATTTAAATTCTATTAAAATAATTACTTCGACCGGCTCTCCGTTAGCAGAGGAAAGTTTTAAATATGTATACGATAATATTAAAAAAGATGTTCACCTTGCCTCCATTGCTGGAGGAACAGATTTGGTTGGGTGTTTGGTTCTTGGAAATCTTTTCTCAAATGTTCATAAAGGTGAGATCCAAGGACAAAGTTTAGGTATTGATGTCGATGTCTTCACCGAGGATGGAAATAGCACGGCAGATGGAGATAAAGGAGAATTAGTTGTTAAACAACCTTTTCCATCTATGCCAATTAAGTTTTGGGGAGATGATGATGGTCAAAAATATCACAAAGCTTATTTTGCAAGATTTAAAAATATTTGGCATCACGGAGATTTTATTGAAAGAACTAATAAAAATGGATTTATTATGCGCGGTAGATCTGATGCCACATTAAATCCAGGAGGGGTAAGAATAGGAACTTCTGAAATTTACCAGCAAGTAGAAGATATAGATTTTATCACAGAGGGACTTGTTGTAGGCCAAGACTTTGATGATGATATTAGAATTGTTTTATTTGTGACTACTAAAAATGATCAAGAGATTGATGATGAAAAAATCAAATTAATCAAATCAAGGATTAGAAAAAAT
>CACFJO010000040.1 GCA_902566675.1 uncultured Pelagibacteraceae bacterium | reverse complement strand
CTCTAAAAAAGTTCCTTATATATGTTCAGTTCAAAATAAAAACTATTTTTTACAGGAGATCAAATGAGTTCAAAAAACATCTTAAAACTAATGAAAGATAAGCAAGTTGAGTTTGTGGATCTAAGATTTACTGATCCAAAAGGAAAACTTCAGCACCTTACAATGGACGCTACTGTAGTTGATGAAGACATGCTTGAAAAAGGTGTTTTTTTTGATGGTTCATCAATAGCCGGATGGAAAGCAATAAATGAGTCGGACATGATTTTAAAACCCGACCTAGAAAGGCCTATAATTGATCCATTTAACTCTCACACAACATTAAATATTTTTTGTGATATTTTAGATGCTGTTAAAAAAAATCCTTATGAAAGAGATCCTAGAGGGACTGCAAAAAAAGCTGAGGCATATCTCAAGAAGACAGGTATCGGAGACAAATCATATTTTGGACCAGAGCCAGAATTTTTTGTTTTTGACGATGTGAGATTTAAAAATGATATGAACGAAACAAGTTTCAGTATTGACAGTTCCGAAGGCCCTTATAATACCGGGAAAAAATATGAGAACGGTAACATGGGACACAGACCTGGAATCAAAGGAGGATATTTTCCGGTTCCTCCAGTTGACAGTGCGCAAGACATGAGAGGCGAATATCTTAAAGCTTTAAAAGATATGGGAGTTAAAGTTGAAAAACACCACCACGAGGTAGCTCCAAGTCAACATGAATTGGGTATGTATTTTGGAACTTTGACAGACCAAGCTGATAATGTTCAACTTTACAAATATGCAGTCCAAATGGTTACTCATTCTTTTGGAAAAACTGCAACGTTCATGCCGAAGCCGGTTAAAGGGGATAATGGTTCTGGAATGCATTGTCACCAATCAATATGGAAAGGTAATACACCAGTGTTTATGGGTAAAGAATATGCTGGTTTGTCAAAAGAGGCTCTATATTACATTGGAGGAATTTTAAAACACGCTAGAGCAATAAACGCATTTTCTAACGCTACAACAAATAGCTACAAAAGATTAATTCCGGGATTTGAGGCACCTGTAATTTTAGCCTATTCAGCCAGAAACAGATCTGCCTCTTGCAGAATACCAGTCATAATGAATCCTAAAGCAGCAAGAATGGAAATTAGATTTCCAGATGCAGCTGGAAACCCTTATTTAACTTTTGCTTCAATGTTGATGGCGGGTATCGATGGAATTAAAAATAAAATTGACCCGGGAAAAGCTTTTGACCAAGATTTATACTCTTTATCAGAAGATGAAGTAAAAAAGCTTCCTACGGTGTGTGGCTCTTTAAGAGAGGCAATGCAAAACCTTGATAAAGATAGAAAATTCTTAACCGAAGGTGGAGTTTTCACAGACGATCAAATAGATGCTTATATTGAATTAAAATTTCAAGAAATCTATAACTTTGAGCACACTCCTCATCCAATAGAATTCGAGATGTATTATAGCGGTTAAACTTTAAAAGACTCACCGCAACCACATCTCTCAGTTTCATTTGGGTTTTTAAAGACAAACTGTGAAGAAAATCTCTCTTGTTTATAATCCATTTCAGTACCTAACAAATACATTATAGCCTTTGGGTCAATAAAAACTTTAACACCTTTTTCTTCAATGACTTCTTCATTTGGTTTAAGTTCTTTCGCATATTCCATAACATAAGACATTCCTGCACATCCGCCAGATTTTACACCTACCCTAACACCTATCGCAGACTTTTCAGCCTTAGACATAATTTGTTTTATTCTCTCTGCCGCATTATCACTTAATTTAATTACCTGTTCGCTCATAAATTCAATTCTAATTTTGCTGCTTCTGACATTTTATCTTTTGTCCAAGGAGGATCCCAAACTAATTTTAAATCTACATCCTTTATGCCGTCAATCTTTAATATATTATCTTTCACAGAGTTTGGCAAACTCTCAGCTACAGGGCAATTTGGTGAAGTTAAAGTCATTTCTATTAGCACTTTATTATTATCATCAACTTCTATTTTATAAATTAGCCCCAATTCATAAATATTGACTGGAATTTCCGGATCATAAATTTTCTTTATTTCATTTATAATTTTTTCTTTAATATTTATCATTTTAAGCTTTTTTCTTTAAGGCTAGCAAAAGTGTATGCCAGGCCATAGTCGCACATTTTATTCTCATCGGGAATTCTTGAACTCCTGATAATGAGGAGATAGTTGTAATTTGATCTTCTGATAAGCTATTTAAAGTAATTTTCGTTTTATTTTTAAGCATGTTCAAAAAGTCATCTGTAACTTTTTTTGAAAATTGTAAATCTTTTCCTTTTAAAGTATCAGTCAATATCGACGCTGATGCTAAAGATATTGCACATCCTTCCCCTTCAAAACTTAAACTAGAGATGTTCTTATCTTTATCCAGTTTTAAATAAATATGCACCTTATCTCCACAAAGAGGATTGTGAGCTTTGGCATCATGATTGTAACCTTCGCATTTGCCCTTATTCCTAGGATTCTTCGCGTGATCTAGAATTATTTCTTGATATAGTTCTTTTAGTTCCATTTAAATCTGAAATACTTTTTTACATTTATTTATTGACTCGCATAATACGTCAATATCCTCTTTACTATTATAAACTCCAATCGAAGCTCTCGCAGAAGCCGGTATCCCAAGTTTGTCATGTAAAATTTGACAGCAGTGATGTCCTGCTCTTATTGCAACTCCGTCATCATCTAAAATTGTAGCTATATCGTGTGGGTGGATTCCTTTAATCGTAAAGGACATAATTGAGGCTCTGTTTTTAGGGTTACCAATTATGCTAACTGAGTTATCTTTTCGTAATTTTTCTAAACCGTACTCAAGTATTTGACTTTCATGTTTTTCTATATTTTCAATCCCTAGTTCTTGAATAAACTTTATAGACTTTGCAAAGGCAACAACCTCTGCAGTTTGCATCGTTCCTGCCTCAAATTTAGTAGGTGAATCTGCATATGATATCTCGTTTTTTTTTACCTCACTTATCATTCCTCCACCACCTTGATATGGTGGCAATTCATCAACCCATTTTTTTTTAGCATAAAGAATACCTAGTCCATTCGGCCCATACATTTTGTGACAAGAAATAGCATAAAAGTCACAATCTAAATCCTGCACATCAAGAATTGAGTGAGGAGCACCTTGCGTCCCATCAATTAGCACCGGAATATTTTTTGTTTTAGCTAAATCAACAATTTTTTTAACAGGCATAATCGTTCCAGTAACATTTGAAATATGAGTAAAAGCAATCATTTTAGTTTTATCAGAAATCTGTTTTTTAAACTCATTTATATCAACCTCTCCATTATCATTTGCTGAAGCAAATTTTATTACTGCACCTTTTTTTTCTCTTAAGTAATGCCACGGAACATAATTTGAATGGTGCTCCAGTTCAGTAATAATAATTTCGTCCCCTGCTTTTATAAATTTTTCTCCATATGTATTAGCTACTAAATTAATTGCTTCAGTAGCCCCTTTTGTGAAGATTATTTCCTCCCTATATTTAGCGTTAATATATGATTTTACTATATCTCTTGTTTCCTCAAATTTATTCGTGGCTTTAACAGCTAAAGTAT
>CACFJO010000039.1 GCA_902566675.1 uncultured Pelagibacteraceae bacterium | reverse complement strand
ATTAGCACCTTCGTCTTTTATTAATTTAACATTTTTTATATTTCTTGCTGATTTATTAATATTTTTTAGTGTGCTATCATCTGACAAAATTAAAACGTTAATAAGTTTATTTTTTTCAAGAAAATTATTAAAATCCTTAGTTTTTTTTATCTCAGTCTTTACATCAGCTAAAATATGCAAATTCTTATCAAAAGTTTTTTTTGAAAGAGATTGTGCGAGAGCTAATTTTTTTACTTTTTTGTTTATCTTTTTTATTTTATAATTTTTTCCTTTAGGACCGTGGGCGACACCTCCTCCAACAAATATCGGTGCTTTTTTACTAGCATGTCTAGCTCCACCACTTCCTTTTTGTGCAATTATTTTTTTTGTAGATCCTTTAATTTCATTTCTTTGTTTAGTTTTAGCAGTTCTTGGTTTTGCATGATTTAATTGCCAATCAATCACGGACTTTATTAATTTATGATTTACTTTCAAGTTCACTATTTTATCAGATACTTCTATTGAACTTGGTTTTGTTCCATCTATATTCAAAACTTGAAATTTCATTTATTTTTTTCCCTTTTTTGATGCAGCCGCTTTAATTTTGGCTTCGTATTTTTCCTTGATAGTTTTTCTAGTTACATTCTTTACAGACTCTCTCAGTAAAACTGTAGAATTTTTCGAACCGGGTATAGACCCTTTTAAATAAAGTAAATTATTTTCTAAATCCGATTTTATTATTTCTAAATTGAGGATTGTTCTAGACTTATCTCCCATGTGGCCTGCCATTTTCTTTCCTTTGAAAACTTTACCTGGATCTTGTCTTTGACCGGTTGAGCCATGTGATCTATGTGAAACCGATACTCCATGCGATGCTCTTAATCCACCAAAATTCCATCGTTTCATTACTCCGGCGAAACCTTTACCAATCGTTTTTGATCTGACATCTAAAAATTTTTTGTCTTTAAAAATCTCTAATCCCAATTCGTTACCCTCTTTAAATTGATCTTCACTTTCAATACGAAATTCTTTTAAAATTTTCTTTGGTTCAGTATTTTTTTTTGCAAAATAACCTTTCATTTGCTTAGTTAATTTAGAATTTTTTAATTTAAAAAATCCAACTTTAATTGCGTTGTAACCTCTCTTATCTTTTTTTATAACATCTAAAACTCTACCCTTTTCAATTTTAATTACAGTTACAGGAACAGATTGACCTGTCTCCATAAATTCTCTTGTCATACCTATTTTAGTTCCTAAAAGTCCAATGCTCATAATTTAAATCTTAATTTCTATATCTACTCCAGAAGCCAAATCTAACTTCATTAAAGCTTCCACTGTTTGTGGTGTTGGTTCAATAATATCAATTAGTCTTTTGTGAGTTCTAGATTCGAATTGTTCTCTACTTTTTTTATCTATATGTGGTGATCTTAAAACAGTATACCTTTCAATTCTCGTTGGTAAAGGGATTGGTCCTTTCACCTGTGCTCCGGTTCTTTTAGCAGTATTAACAATCTCTTCGGTCGATAAATCCAAGATTTTATTATCGTATGCTTTTAAATGTATTCTTATATTTTGATTTTCCATAAATTAAGCTAATTTTTTTGTTACCTCATCTTGAACATTTTGTGGGACTTTATCATAGTGACTAAATTGCATTGTATACTGTGCTCTACCTTGTGTAGAAGACCTAAGGTTGTTGATGTATCCAAACATGTTTGCTAAAGGCACAACTGCGTTGATTGCTGTTGCGTTACCTCTTGGTTCTGTAGAGCCTACCTGCCCTCTTCGGCTATTTAAATCACCAATTACATCTCCCATAAATTCTTCTGGTGTAACAACTTCGACTTTCATCATTGGTTCTAGTAATTTCAGCGTTGCTTTCTGACAAGCTTCTCTAAAACAAGACCTACTTGCAATCTCAAATGCAAGGACACTTGAATCAACATCGTGATGTAACCCGTCTAGAATTTTTACTTTATAGTCGATTATGGGAAATCCAGCTAAAATTCCACTATCTGAAACGCTTTCAACTCCTTTTTCAACTCCTGGGATAAATTCTTTTGGTATAGCTCCACCTTTAATTAAGTTTTCAACTTCTCTGCCTTTTCCGGCCTCTAAAGGTTCTACGCTCAACTTAACTTTAGCGAACTGACCTGCTCCTCCACTTTGTTTTTTATGTATATATTCCATTTCAGCCGTTCCAAGAATTGTCTCTCTATAAGCTACCTGTGGAGCACCCACATTTGCCTCAACTTTGAATTCTCTTTTCATTCTATCAACAATAATATCCAAGTGAAGTTCTCCCATTCCTTTAATAATAGTTTGACCTGACTCCTCATCAGAGGAAACTCTAAAAGATGGGTCTTCCTTAGCAAGTCTAGCTAAAGCCTCACCCATTTTTTCTTGATCGCCTTTTGTTTTTGGCTCTACAGCAATTTCAATTACCGGATCAGGGAACTCCATCGGTTCTAATAAAATTGGATTTTTTGAATCACATAAAGTATGTCCTGTTATTGTATGTTTTAGTCCCGCTAAAGCAACTATATCTCCAGCACTTGCTGTTTTTATATCTTCTCTACTATTTGCGTGCATAAGAAGCATTCTTCCTATTCTTTCGTCTTTATCTTTTGAAGAGTTTAATATTGATGTTCCTGCATTTAGTGTTCCTGAGTAAATTCTTATGAAGGTTAATGATCCAACGAAAGGATCGTTAGCTACTTTGAAGGCTAAAGCTGAAAAATTCTCTTTTTCATCAAAATTCATAGTTACCTTTTCCTCTGATCCAGTTTTAGTACCTTCTATTGATTTTAAATCACTTGGACTTGGCAAGTAATCTATTACTGCATCTAATAAAGGTTGAACTCCCTTATTTTTAAATGCGGAGCCAGTTAAAATTGGAACGAAATTAAAAGATAAAGTCCCTTTTCTAATACACTTAATTAAATCTTGTTCTGAAGGCTCCTTTCCTTCTAAATAAGCTTCCATTAATTTTTCATCTTCCTCGACTGCAGTCTCAACTAATTCTTTTCTGTATTTATCCGCTTTCTCTTTTAAATCGCTAGGTATATCAACATATTCAAACTTAGCTCCTAAGTCCTCGTTTTGCCAAACTACACCTTTCATTTTTACTAGATCTATAATACCTTTTAATTCTGCCTCTGCGCCAATAGGAAGTTGAACAGGTAAGGGCTTACAACCTAACCGATCTTTTATCATATCAACACATCTGTAAAAATCTGCGCCAGTTCTATCTAATTTGTTTACGAAACAAATTCTGGGAACTTTATATTTATCTGCCTGTCTCCAAACTGTTTCTGATTGAGGTTCCACGCCAGCAACACCATCAAATACTGCAACTGCTCCGTCAAGAACCTTTAGTGATCTCTCTACCTCAATAGTAAAATCTACGTGCCCAGGTGTATCAATAATATTAATTCTATGGTCTCTCCAGAAACAAGTTGTGGCAGCCGATGTTATTGTAATACCTCTTTCTTGTTCTTGCTCCATCCAATCCATTGTGGCAGCACCATCGTGTACTTCTCCTATTTTATGACTTTTACCAGTGTAATATAATACTCTTTCAGTGGTGGTAGTTTTTCCAGCATCTATGTGTGCCATGATTCCAATATTTCTATATTTATCTAAAGAATATTTAGCCATATAAATTTACCATCTAAAATGTGCAAAAGCTTTATTAGCCTCTGCCATTTTATGAGTGTCCTCTCTTTTTTTTATTGCCGAACCTTTATTTTGAGAAGCATCAACTAACTCAGCGTAAAGTTTTTCAGCCATAGTCTTATTTTTTCTTTTTCTAGTCGCATCCATTATCCATCTAAGAGCCAAAGCCTGAGCACGTTTCGATTTTACCTCAACTGGA
>CACFJO010000038.1 GCA_902566675.1 uncultured Pelagibacteraceae bacterium | reverse complement strand
CTCTATTATCAAAAACAAAACATTCACCTTTCCATAGACTGTCTTTACTCTCAGTTTTTTTCAAATAATTAAGTATTCCACCTTTTAATTGAAAAACATTTTTAAAACCTTTTCTTTTTAAAAATATGGAGGCCTTTTCACATCTAATTCCTCCTGTACAGAACATTGCTACAGGTTTAGCTTTATCGATTTTTTTTAGATATTTTGGAAAATCTCTAAAATTTTGAATATTTGGATTTATAGAATTTTTAAATGTGCCCACTTCATATTCAAATGGTTTTCTAACGTCTATAACTAAAGTTTCTTTATTTGAAATAAGTTTATTCCATGACTTTCCAGAAACATATCTATTAAGTTTTTTATTCTTTGGGTTTATTTTTAAACCCAATGGAACAACTTCATTTTTGATTTTTATTTTACCTTTGTGAAATGGTTGAAAAAGACTCTCGGAAATATTCTTACTATCAAAATCCTTCAACCGATATTGACTTTTGATAATCTTTATTATTTTACTAATATCATCTTTTTTGCCTGCAATTGTTCCATTTATGCCCTCTGCTGATAAAATTATTGTGCCCCGCACATTATTTTTAAAAATTTCTTTTTGAAATAAAGATTTATATTTTTTCAAAAATTTAATTTTTTTAAACTTATAAAAACCAAAAATTGTATACATTATTTTTTAATACAAATTGTAAGTCCATCACCTATTGGAATAATATTTTTTGCAACTCTACTATCTTTCTTAATGTGTGTATTAAATTCCCTTATAATATTTGTAAATTTATCGTTTTTCGTATCATCTATTACTTCTCCGTGCCATAAAACATTATCTATAACAATAAGTCCGTTTTTATTAATAAGATCCATAGATGCTTCATAGTATTTAAGGTAATTTTCCTTATCAGCATCAATAAAAATTAAATCAAATCTTTGACTTGAGTCTTTCAATTCATTTAGGCTTTCAGTGGCAGGTTTTACAATTTGCTTTATTTTTTTTTCATTTGCTTTTTTATAAAATGATTGTGCTTTCATACTGAATTCAGGACTTTTATCTAAGCTAATTAGAAGACCATCAGATGGAAGGGCTAAGGCCATTGATAAAGCGCTAAAACCTGTAAAACTTCCTATTTCTAAAATCTTTTTAATACTAGAGATTTTAATTAATGTTTGTAGAAATTGTGCTTGAGAAACTGAAATCTGTAATCTCTGTTGATGACCAAGACTTTTATTATATTGAATTATCTCTTTCTGAACATCAGTTAAAGATTCTGAATGATCAATAATGTATTTTTCAAGATTTTCAGTTAAATCTAATTTCTTAGGCATAATTAGCCTTTTAAAAGTTTTTTTAGAATTTCATTTGTCAATTGAGGGTTTGCTTTCCCACCAGATAATTTCATAACCTGTCCAACAAAAAAACCAAACAATTTTTCTTTTCCAGCTTTATATTGATCAACTGTATCTTTATTTTTTGATAGTATTTCATTTATCATTTTCTCTAATTCTTTAGGATCGCTTTGTTGTTTCATCCCTTTTGACTCTATGATTTTTTTTGGGTTATCACCGCTTTCAACCATAATTTCGAAAACTTCTTTTGCTATTCTTCCTGAAATCTCTCCAGATTTAATTGATTGTACTAACTCAGCAAAATTTTTAGCAGAAATTGGTGAGTTAGAAATATTAAGTCCTTTGTCGTTTAGCATTGCAAATAAATCACCCATCATCCATGTAGCTGCTAGTTTTTTGTCAGATAATTTTGCAACTTCCTCATAATAATCAGAGATTTCTTTTTCGGAAACCAATACGTTTGCTTCGTATGAGTTAAGCCCATATTCTTGAATAAATCTCTCCTTCTTATTATCTGGCAACTCAGGCAAAGATTTTTTTAAATCATCAATTAATTTTTGTTCAAGTCTTAAGGGTAAAAGATCTGGATCAGGAAAATATCTATAATCGTGAGCATCTTCTTTTGATCTCATTGATCTTGTTTCATTTTTTTTTATATCAAATAATCTTGTTTCTTGATCTATCTCTTTTCCATCTTCTAATAATTCAACCTGTCGATTAGCCTCATATTCAATCGCCATTTGCATAAATTTAATTGAATTTACATTTTTAATTTCACATCTTGTGCCGAAATTTTTATCACCTACTTTTCTTACTGATACATTTACATCTGCTCTTAATGAACCTTCTTGCATATTGCCATCACATGTGCCTAAGTATCTCATAATGGTTCTTAATTTTTTTATGTAAGCATTTACTTCATCGGGTGAACGAAGGTGGGGTTTGCTAACGATTTCCATTAAAGCTATTCCAGAACGATTTAAATCAACATAAGTGCTTGAAGGATCCATATCATGGATACTTTTACCTGCGTCCTGTTCTAAATGAAGCCTTTCAATGCCAATTTCTTTTGAACCATAAGGCATATCCAGTAAAACTTTTCCTTCACCAACAATGGGATTTTTATATTGGGAAATCTGGTAGCCCTGTGGAAGATCTGCATAAAAATAATTTTTTCTATCGAATACTGAATAATTATTTATTTTTGCATTTAAACCTAAGCCTGTTCTTACAGCTTGTTTCACACACTCCTCATTGATAACTGGTAGCATTCCGGGAAAAGCAGAGTCAATTAAACTTACTTGTTTGTTAGGATCAGCTCCGAATTTAGTTGAGGAGCCTGAAAAAAGTTTAGAATTAGAAAGGACTTGAGCATGAACTTCTAAACCTATAACTACTTCATATTTCCCTTTCTCACCATTTATAAAATAATCAAATTTTTCTTTGCTCATGACCACCACTTTTTAATTTCATTTTTATAACCACAATTCTTTTCGAATGCGTAACCAATATTGAGAATTTTTTGTTCATCTAAGGCTTTACCTATCAATTGTAAACCAAGTGGGTAGCCCTGTTTATCTAATCCAGCAGGAAGAGATAAGGCTGGTAATCCAGCTAAATTTACTGGCACCGTAAAAATGTCATTTAAATACATTGATACAGGATCATTAGTTTTTTCTCCTATCTTAAATGCTGAGCTTGGTGTTGAAGGTGTTAAAATAGCATCAACTTTTGTAAAACTATCATCAAAATCTTTTTTTATTAATTGTCTTACTTTTTGGGCTTTTAAATAATAGGCATCGTAATAACCAGACGATAAAACATAAGTGCCTATTAGTATTCTTCTCTTTACTTCATCACCAAATCCTTCTGATCTAGTGTTTTCATACATTTCAATTAAATCTTTTCCTTTTTGTGATCTGTAGCCATATCTTACGCCATCATATCTTGCTAAATTTGATGAAGCTTCCGCAGGAGCAACGATATAGTAGGTAGGCAAAGCATACTTGGTGTGGGGTAATGAAATATCAATTAACTGAGCACCTAAATCTTTTAATATTTTTTTTCCTTTTTCCCAAAGTTCGTCAATTTCTTTTGGCATATTATCTACTCGATACTCTTTAGGGATACCAATTTTCAATCCTTTGATATTATCTTTTAAATTTTTTGAGTATGATTCTTTTTTTTTATTAATTGAGGTTGAGTCTTTGTCATCAAAACCAGACATTGCTTCAAGCATAATTGAGCAATCACTTACTGTTTTAGTCATTGGTCCTGCTTGATCTAACGAAGAAGCAAAAGCAACGATACCCCACCTCGAACAAAGACCGTAAGTTGGCTTAAGTCCTACAGTGCCAGTAAATGATGCAGGCTGCCTAATAGACCCACCTGTATCTGTTCCAATTGTTGCAGGTGTAAGATCAGCTGCCAAAGCAGAAGAAGATCCCCCTGAAGAACCGCCTGGAACTAGATGATCTCCGATAGGATTAATTACGTTTCCAAAAAAACTTGTT
>CACFJO010000037.1 GCA_902566675.1 uncultured Pelagibacteraceae bacterium | reverse complement strand
AGAATTCAGCAAAACCGCCCCAACCACATCCGATCTCTAAAACCTTTTTACCATCTTTTATATTCATTAAATTTATAAGCTCTTGAAATTTATTTCTTTGAGCGATTTCTAAATCATCTTTCTCACTTTTGTAGACTGCGCTGGAATAAGTGAGAGATTTATCAAGCCACAATGAAAAAAATTCATTCCCTAAATCATAATGTTTTGAAATATATTTTTTACTCTTTGATTTTGTATTAGATGCAAAAATTTTTTTCAAAAAATTTTTAATTTTTTGTAATTTTAAACTTCCTGAAAAAGAATAGATTGTGTTGATATTTCTCGCTGTAAGTTCAATTAAATTTGTTAAATTTGAGGTATAAAAATCTTTTTTCATATGAGCTTCTCCTAAAGCTGAGCTTCCACCCATAACGACGTTTAGATAAAAATTTGGATTATTAATTTTGATATCTGAAGATAATTTACTCTCTAAGTCACCAAAGTGAAAAACTTTTCCGTCATAATTAATAAGTTTTAGGTTTCCTTGCGAGATGTTCTTTAATTTATTCAAGACAAATTTTTCTGTAATTTTAAATAAACGCATTAATATTCTTCGTAACTTAGATTATTTTTTAATTTAGTATTTCTTTTTCTGTATATTGCCCCTTTTTTCCATAAAAGTAATGCTTCAAAATGTATCGAACTAATAATTTTAATTGTCATTAACGGATACTTAAAAAAGTTAAACATGAGTTGTTTGGAGCTAAACTCTTTTTTCTCTCCTGTTTGAGTGGCTGTTAAAACTGTTCCTTTCGAGTCTGTTTGTTTTATAAAGACTGAGAGTTTATCACTAGGGTTGAGTAATTTAAAATTATAATAAGTTTCCATATCCATAAATGGTGAAACGTAAAACTTTTTTCTACATTTTTGAGTTATTTCTTCATTATCTTTAATTTTAAAAATATATGTGTGCTGCTCATTAAAAGTATTTTTTACTTCGTAAAAAATTGCCTTCAATTGATTATCCTCGTAGCAGTAAAAAATACTTAAGGGGTTGAACACATAGCCAAAAATTCTTGGATAACAAAGTATTGTAACTTTATTAATTTCACCTTTTATATTGAACTTACTAATGTTTTTAAGAACCCACTCTTTTAAATCACTTCCATCTCGTTCTCCATGATCTTTATCGTAAAAGCTAAAAATATTAAATTTATTATGAGAGAAAATATTTATTGAACTGTCTAATTGATTGATTTCATCTAAATCAATTAAAAGTGAAAAAGTTTTATATTTTAAAAAATGTCTTACAGGTTTAAATCTTGTATGAGTTATTTCACCGTTGTAAATGCAGGAATTCATCGAATTTTAAAGTTATTTATCAAATCTATAGATGATTTTAATCCATCTTCATGAAATCCGTAACCAAAATAACTTCCACAAAACCAAGTTCTTTTTTTTCCTTGTATTAATCTTAGATCTTTTTGAAGTGCGGTATTCTTTGAATTCAAATATGGGTGGGTAAAATCAACTTTTTTTATAACAGAATTTTCGTCAATTTTACAAATAGGGTTTAAAGTTAAAAAATAGTCTTTAGATGTATCTAAATTTTGTAGTTTATTTAACCAATAGGTAATGCATGTCTTATCTCCATCTGAAACAGAATTCCAACTAGACCAGGCCCTTCTTTTGTGAGGCATTAATCTCTTATCAGTATGTAAATAAGCCTCATTCTTCACGTAATTAAATTTTTCCAATATATTTTTTTCTTGTTCCGTTGGTTTTTCAATCATTCTTAAACTTTGGTCTGCATGGGAAGCTAGAACTACTTGATCATAGTCAACATATTCATTGCCAATAATTACCCTGATATTGTCATCGGTTCTAATTAACTTATCCACTTTATAATTTTTAAAAATTTCTCCACTAATTTTATCTGTTACTTTTTTTACATAAGCTCTACTTCTATTTGAAACTGTGTACCATTGCGGTCTATTTTTAAATTTAAATAAACCATGATTAGTAAAAAAATTTAAAAAAAATTTTAATGGCATTTCCTTTGCTTTATCAAACGGCATTGACCAAATAGCAGCAACCATGGGAATTAAGTGATACTCGATGAAGTATTTTGATAACTTTTTTTTATTAAGAAAATTTCCTAGAGTCTCTTCTTTAATTTCACTTTTAAGTAATTTTGGAGCAGTTTTATAAAACGAAATTATCTCTCTAATCATATATAAAAATTTTAAATTAAGAAGATTTAATTTATTAGCAAAAATACCTCCTAAACCACTTCCGCTATATTCAACATTACTATTCTTAATTGATACAGAAAATGACATGTCGCTTTTTTCATAAGGAACTTTTAATTCATTAAAAAAATTTACTAAATTTGGATAAGTAACCTCATTAAAAACGATAAAGCCTAGATCTACTGGGATAATCTTATCATTCTCTTTTATCTCGTAGGTGAAAGAATGACCTCCAAAGTGATCTTCTTTTTCGTATAGATCAACTTTATATTTTTTTGAGAGAAAATATGCGGAAGATAATCCTGAGATACCTGAGCCGATAACAGCGATTTTCATTCAAAGAGATTAAGCAGCTTCATCTTTATATTCATCCATTGAAGGACATGAACATACTAAATTTCTATCTCCAAAAACATTATCCACTCTAGCAACTGGTGCCCAATATTTATTATTTTTTACATACTCAGTGGGAAAAGCTGCTTCCTCTCTTGAGTAAGCATGCTTCCACTCACTGGAGGCTAATTCGACATAAGTATGAGGTGCGTTTTTCAACGGATTATCAATTTTGTCAAACTTTGATGACTCCACTAAATTAATTTCTTTTTTAATTTTTATAAGTGCATTACAAAATTTATCAATCTCCTCCAAATTTTCACTTTCAGTCGGCTCGATCATAATTGTACCAGCGACAGGCCAAGACATTGTTGGAGCATGGTAGCCAAAGTCAATCAGTCTTTTTGCTAAATCCTCCTCAGAGATTCCTGAACTTGCTTTTATTGGTCGGATATCAATTATACATTCATGTGCAACATTTCCATTTTTACCAGTATAAAGAACTTTGTAATCTTTGGATAATTTTTTTGAAATGTAATTTGCATTTAAAATTGAAACTTGTGAGGCTTTTTTCAATCCTTCAGCACCCATCATTTTTATATACATCCAGGATATTGGAAGTATGCTTGAACTACCCCAAGGTGCAGCTGATACAGCTCCCATTCCATTCTTAGGGCCTGCCTCTTTAATAATTTCATGTGTTGGTAAAAAATCAGCTAGATGCTTAGCGCAAGCGATTGGACCCATTCCTGGTCCGCCTCCACCGTGCGGTATGCAAAATGTTTTATGTAAATTAATATGACAAACATCTGGTCCAAATTTCCCTGGTTTTGCAACACCTACAAGTGCGTTTAGATTTGCTCCATCCATATAAACTTGTCCGCCATGCTTATGAATTACTTCACAAATATCCATAATTTTTTCTTCAAATACTCCATGAGTAGAGGGGTAAGTAACCATTAAAGCAGCTAAGTCTTTTGAGTGTTTTTCAGCTTTATTTTTAAGGTCGTCAATATCCACGTTTCCATCTTCGTCACAATTGACTACAACCACTTTCATCCCACACATTTGGGCACTTGCTGGATTGGTTCCATGTGCTGAGTCCGGAATTAGACAAACGTTACGATTTTCTTGTTTATTATTTTTATGGAATTTTCTTATAGTCATTAGTCCTGCATACTCTCCTTGAGCCCCAGAGTTAGGCTGTAAAGAAACTGCGTCATATCCAGTAATTTCTTTCAGATCGTTTATTAGATCATTAAAAAGAATCTTATAGCCCTCCATTTGATTTGTAGGAACAAAAGGATGTGGAAGTGAAAACTCTTTCCAAGTAATAGGAATTAATTCTGCTGTTGCATTGAGCTTCATTGTACAAGATCCTAAAGCAATCATTGATCTATTAAGTGCAATATCACAATCTTCGAGTTTCTTTAGATATCTTAACATCTCAGTTTCAGAAT
>CACFJO010000036.1 GCA_902566675.1 uncultured Pelagibacteraceae bacterium | reverse complement strand
GAAGAAAAACTTTTAAATATTTGTTCAGCCGTAGAATGCATTCACTCTTATTCACTCATACATGATGATCTTCCCTGTATGGATAATGATTTAGTGAGAAGAGGTAAACCAACTACACATAAAAAATTTGGTGAAGCAACCGCAATTCTTGCTGGAAATTCTTTGTTAACTTTAGCTTTTGAAATAATATCTGAAACAAAAAATTTGAATTTTCAAAAAAAAAATAAAATAATTAAATTGCTAGCAAATTTTTCTGGGCATACTGGTATTGCTGGAGGACAGGAACTTGATTTAAAATTTGAAAAAAGAAGAAAAAAATTAGGTCAAATAATTGATATGCAAAAAAAAAAGACAGGTAAGCTTTTCAACTTTTGTATGCAATCTACTGCCATTATTGCAAATAAAACCCACAGAGAAATATTTTCTTTAGGAAGGCTTGGAGAAGAAATTGGATTGTTATTTCAATTAGTAGATGATTTTCTAGATTTACAGGGATCAAGTAAGGAAATAGGAAAACCAGTAAAAAAAGATAATAAAAAAGGAAAATCTACTTTAATTAGTTTAATGGGATATAAAAATGCAGTTAAGTACGCTGAAAAATTAAATAGAAAAATATTGATAAAATTAAAAAAACATGGAAAAAATACACAAGACCTAATAGATACAGTTGAGTTTATTTATAAAAGAAGATTTTAATGACTAAAATTATTAAAGACATAAATTTTCCTTCAGACCTTAGAAAATTAAAAAGAGATAAACTTAAAGATGTTTCAAAAGAATTGAGGGAAGAATTAATTGATGTGGTCTCGGAAACTGGAGGTCACTTAGGCGCTGGTCTGGGAGTTGTGGAGTTAACTATTGCCTTACACTATGTGTTTAACACGCCAAAAGATAAATTGGTCTGGGATGTGAGTCACCAATGCTATCCCCATAAATTAATTACTGGAAGAAGAGATAGAATAAAAACATTAAGAAAAGGTGGTGGTTTATCAGGATTTACAAAAAGAACTGAAAGTGAATATGATCCCTTTGGAGCTGCTCATAGTTCTACCTCTATTTCTGCAACATTAGGAATGTCAGTAGCAAAAAAATTATCAAATAATAAAAATAATGTGATTGCTGTAATTGGTGACGGAGCAATGAGTGCTGGTATGGCTTATGAAGCAATGAATAACGCTGGAGCTCTCAAATCAAATTTAATTGTAGTTTTAAATGATAATGATATGTCAATCGCAAGACCTGTAGGGGCAATGAGCAAATACTTAGCTAATCTTTTGTCGGGAAAATTATATTTTAGTTTAAGAGAAACAATAAAAATGATAATTTCAGCGTTTTCAAAAAGATTTAGTCAAAAAGCTGGGAAAGCCGAAGATATGTTAAGAAACATGGTTACCGGTGGAACTTTATTTAGTGAATTAGGTTTTTATTATGTTGGGCCAATTGATGGACATGACGTAGACAATTTGGTTCAGATATTTGAAAATGTTAAAAATTCAAATCATCAAGGCCCAGTCCTTATACATGTTAGAACACAAAAAGGAAAAGGTTACAAACCTGCAGAGGACTCAGGTGACAAATATCATGGTGTTTCAAAATTTAATATATCGACTGGAGAACAATCAAAATCTAAGTCAAATACCCCTTCTTACACAAAAGTGTTTGCTGAAACTCTTATAAAACATGCTGAACAAGACACTAAAATAGTAGGAATAACGGGTGCGATGCCTTCAGGAACTGGATTAAATTTATTTGAAAAAAGATTTCCTGATAGAACATTTGATGTCGGAATTGCAGAACAACACGCAGTTACTTTTGCAGCGGGTTTAGCCACTGAAGGTTATAAACCTTATGCAGCTATTTACTCGACTTTTTTACAAAGAGCGTATGATCAAGTTGTTCATGACGTAGCCTTGCAATCCTTACCAGTAAGATTTGCAATAGATAGAGCGGGATTAGTTGGAGCAGATGGACCTACTCACGCGGGCTCTTTTGATATAACTTATTTATCTACTTTACCAAATTTTGTTGTCATGGCTGCTAGCGATGAGTCTGAATTAGTTAAAATGATAAATACATCAGTAGAGATAAATGATAGACCATCCGCCTTTAGATATCCAAGAGGAAACGGTGTGGGCGTTCAAATACCTACAATTAAAGAAACTTTAGAAATTGGAAAAGCAAGAATAATTAAGGAAGGAAAAAAGGTAGCTTTATTAAATTTTGGCACAAGGCTTGAAGAATGTAAGAAGGCTTCAGATAAACTAGTTTCAAAAGGTATTCAATCTACAATAATAGATGCAAGATTTGCCAAACCTTTAGACGAAAAATTAATAATGGAAATAGCAACAAATCACGAAGTATTAATTTCAATTGAGGAGGGTTCGATTGGGGGATTTGGATCACATGTTATGCAATTGTTATCTGATAGAGGCGTTTTTGATACAGGTTTAAAATTTAGATCAATGATTTTACCTGATGTATTTATTGATCAAGATACTCCTGAAAAAATGTATCAAATAGCTGGATTAGATTATACAAGAATCATAAACAAAGTTGAAGAAACTCTAAATTCAAATGTTATTCTAGCAAAAAATAAAAATAAGATATCCAATTAATTACATTGTGCTCTATGCATCAAAAAATGATCAAGCAAAACACAATTTATCATAGCCTCACCAATAGGCACAGCTCTAATGCCTACGCAAGGATCATGTCTACCTTTAACAGAAATTTTTGTATTTTTTCCTTTTTTATCTATTGTATTTCGGCTGGTTAAAATTGAAGAAGTTGGCTTTACTGCAAAAGAAGCAACAATATTTTGACCTGAAGAAATTCCACCTAAAATTCCCCCAGCTTGATTAGATTTAAATTTTACATTTCCTGAGCCCTTACTCATTTCGTCTGAATTTTCTTCACCGCTTAAAAAAGCTGCATTCATTCCTGCTCCAATATTAACTCCCTTAACAGCATTTATACTCATAAGTGCAGCGGCTATATCCGTATCTAATTTAGAATAGATTGGAGCTCCTAAACCAATTGGAACACCTGTAGCTCTTAATTCTATTATTGCACCACAGGATGAACCTGCTTTTCTCACAGCTAAAAGATATTTTTCCCAAAGTTTTACAGATTTTTTGTCTGGGCAGAAAAAAGGATTTTTTCTTATTTCACTATCTTTCCAGTTCGATTTATCACAAGACATTAAACCCAATTGAGTTACTGCCCCGATAACATTAAATTTTGAACCAATCATTTTTTTTAAAACAATTTTTGCTACTGCACCAGCGGCTACTCGACAGGCCGTCTCTCTTGCAGATTGCCTACCGCCGCCCCTATAATCCCTAATTCCGTATTTTTTAAAATAAGTATAATCAGCGTGACCAGGTCTAAATTTATTTTTGATAGTTTCATAGTCCCTAGATCTTTTATCTTCATTATGAATAATTATTGAGATCGGCGTTCCTGTCGTTTTACCTTCAAATACACCTGATAAAATTATAGCTTTGTCAGACTCTTTCCTTTGAGTTGTAAATTTTGATTGTCCAGGTCGCCTTCTATCCATATCTTTTTGTATATCCAACTCAGATAAGGGTATATTAGGCGGACAACCGTCTATTACACAGCCTATGGACGGCCCATGAGATTCTCCCCATGTAGTGAACCTAAAAAATTTTCCAAAAGTATTAAAAGACATAGATAATTAATGTATAAATTATTTTAGAGAAATTATGAATCAAAAAAATGGCAAAAATGCACTTGGTATAGATATTTGCTTCGAAGATCTGGACAATCCAATAGAATTGTTCAAAAAATGGTTCTCGAAAGCAAAAGAGAGTGAAATTAACGATCCGAATGCTGTAGCTATAGCAACTTCAAATAAAAAAAATCAACCTAATGTAAGGATGGTTTTGCTTAAAGGTTTAAGTCAAAAAGGTTTTGTGTTTTACACTAATTTTAACAGCAAAAAGGGCTCAGAGTTAAAAGAAAATCAAAAAGCATCCATGTGTTTTCATTGGAAGAGTTTAAGACGTCAAGTTAGAGCGCTTGGAAAAGTAGAAGAAGTTACAGCTAAAGAGGCCGACGAATATTTTAACTCCCGCCCATACAAAAATAGAATCGGAGCATGGGCTTCCTCGCAATCACAAAAGTTAGATAAGAGAGATACATTTTTAAAAAAAATTAAAGAATTTGAGGAAAAGTATCCCAATCAAAATAATGTACCAAGACCGCCCCATTGGTCTGGATGGAGATTGCTACCTGAGGAAATAGAATT
>CACFJO010000035.1 GCA_902566675.1 uncultured Pelagibacteraceae bacterium | reverse complement strand
CGAATAAAAAGAGCCTAAATGCCAACTGTACATATTCGTTAATTAGTTGTATTTTTTTCAAAATGAAATTAAAATTTTTTATAGTCACAACGATTTTTCTATCTTCACTTTTTTCTTTGTCTGTTCAAGCAGATGAAACTAAAACAGATATTTCATTTTATACAGGTACTTTTGATATAATTGATAAAGAAGGAGATGATCAAACGTCATTAATTGGTCTAGAACACAAAAATCCTGATTTGTTTAGAGATACTTTTTTAGGTAAGTTCAAACCAATTACAGGTGGCTTTATAACAGGCGATAGTTCTGTTTATTTATACACCGGGGTCGAAGGGCAATATGGAGTCGGTCCATTGAAAATTTTACCTAGTTTCGCACCAGGTTACTATGAAAAAGGTCAAGGTAAAGATTTAGGAAGTGTTCTAGAGTTTAAAAGCGAAATTAAAATAGGTTTTGATATTTTTGAAAATTCAAAATTAAGCTACAGTTACAGCCATATATCTAATAATGACTGGGGAGACACTAATCCAGGAACAGATAATCAACAAATAACTTTTTCAAAAAATTTTTAATAACAATGAATTTAGATGATTGTTATAATTTTGATGATTTTAGAAGATTAGCAAAAAAAAATTTACCTGCTCCTATATTTCATTATATTGACGGTGGTTCCGATGACGAAACTACGCTAAGAAGAAACACTGAGTCCTTTTTAAAATGCGATTTAGTTCCAAACATATTAGCTAGCGTAGGAGAGCCCGACCTATCAACATCTGTATTTGGTCAAAAAATTGAAATGCCGCTTTTTTTAGCTCCAACTGCAATGCAAAGACTTTATCATCATGAAGGCGACAAAGCATCAGCCAGAGCTGCAGAAAAATTTGGAACATTCTATAGTATGTCAACCATGGCAACATCCTCGATAGAAGAGATAGCCAATGTATCTGGAGGACCCAAGATGTTTCAACTATATATCCATAAAGATCAAGGCCTAACAGATAATTTGATTGATAGATGCAAAAGTTCAGGATTTAAAGCTATGTGTTTGACTGTTGATACTGTCGTAGCAGGAAATAGAGAAAGAGATCATAGATGGGGATTTACCACTCCGCCAAAACTTACCTTGAAAAGTCTTTTAAGTTTTGCAACACATCCAAAATGGGCCTTAAATTATCTAACACATGAAAAATTTCAGTTAGCAAATGTTTCTCATTGGACAAAAAAGGGATCAAGTATTGCTAAAGGTGTAATGGAATATATTAATGAACAATACGATCCAGCTATGAGTTGGAAAGACGCCGAATATGTTATTAAAAAGTGGAATGGGCCATTCGCATTGAAAGGAGTTATGTCAGTAGAGGACGCTAAAAGAGCAGTTGAAATAGGAGCTTCCGCTATTATGTTGTCTAATCATGGCGGGCGACAACTTGATGGTTCTAGGTCACCTTTTGATCAACTACCTGCAATAGCAGACGCAGTTAGTGGAAAATTAGAAATTATTTTAGATGGTGGGGTTAGGAGAGGCACGCATATTCTTAAAGCTCTTTCTCTTGGGGCAACAGCTTGTAGCTTTGGAAAGGGTTTTTTGTTTGCATTGGGAGCTGGAGGGCAAAAAGGAGTTGAACAAATTTTAAAGAGAATGAAGGATGAAATCAGAAGAGACATGATTTTATTGGGTTGTAAAAGCATAAAAGAGCTAAATAAAACGAAAATTGCATACAGGTGATGCAAAAAAACTAGTTTGCAAAAGTGTTAATAAATATTAGGCTTAAAATATGAAATTAGCAAAAAATTTAGAAAGGCTTGGAACTGAAACCGCATTTAGCGTTTTAGCTGAAGCTAAGAAACTTGAAGCCCAAGGCAAAGAAATGATTCACTTGGGTTTAGGTCAACCAGATTTTATGACGCCAAAACATATCATGGAGGCAGCAAAAAAAGCTATCGATGACGGACATCATGGATACGTTTTAGCTAATGGAATAGCTGAATGCAGGCAAGCAGTCTCAAGAAAAATTAAAAGTTTATACAAAAAAGATGTAAGTTCTGAACGGATTATGATTATGCCAGGCGGTAAACCCACAATGTACTTCGCGATACAAATGATTGGAGAGCCAGGTGCAGAAATTGTTCATCCAACTCCTGGTTTTCCAATCTATGAGTCCATGATTAACTATACAGGCGCTAAAGCGGTGCCCTATGATTTGACAAAAGAGAAAGATTTAAAGTTTGATCCCGAAAAAATCCTATCTTTAATCACAGATAAAACCCGTCTTGTTATTTTAATAAACCCTAATAATCCTACTGGAAGTTTTGTTGAAAAACCTGCAATTGATTTTCTTGCTGAAGGGTTAAAGAAGCATCCGCATGTCACAATACTTAGTGACGAAATTTATAGTAGACAAATTTTTGATGGAAAAGAAATGCCGACATTTTTCAACTACCCTGATTTACAGGATAGATTGATAGTCCTTGATGGATGGAGCAAGGCTTATTCAATGACTGGCTGGAGAATGGGTTGGAGTGTTTGGCCAGAAAAATTAATTCCTCATGTAACTAAACTAGCTATTAATAGCTTCTCTTGTGTTAACGCGCCTTCGCAGTTTGCTGGAATAGCAGCATTAGATGGGCCCGATGATTCAATTCATCATATGATGGAAAAATTTGATCAAAGAAGAAAATTAATCCACAAAGGATTAAATGATTTACCTGGAGTGGAATGTAGCATGCCGGGCGGTGCGTTTTATGCTTTTCCGAACGTAAAAGGAACAGGCATGAGTGGAAGTGAATTTTCAAAGAAATGTATGCACGAGGCAGGTGTGGCAATTGTTCCAGGAACAGCTTTTGGCAAAACATCAGTGGATTATGTACGTTTTAGCTTCGCTGCATCAAGGGATAATATTCAAAAAGCACTAGATAAAATATCAAAAATGCTTAAGTAGGATTGATTATGAGCAGTTTACAAATGCCAAAAGTTGATAACGCAGTTATGTCTAAAAAAGACAAAATTGCTTCAGATCTGCGTGGAATTATAAATTCAAAAAACGTTCTTTCGAGTCCTAACGAATTAAGACCTTTTGAAACTGACGGTTTAACTGCATATAGACAAATGCCTCTTTTAGTAGTTATGCCTGAGACTGTAAGAGAAGTAAGTCAAATTTTAAAATATTGTAACGAAAATAAAATTAAAGTCGTTCCAAGAGGAGCTGGAACAGGTTTATCGGGTGGTTCTATGCCTTTAGAAGATTGTGTTTTAATTGCAATGGGTAAATTTAATAAAATCATTGAAATTGATTACGAAAACAGATGTGTGGTCACTCAACCTTGCGTTACAAATTTAGCAATAACTCATGCCGTGCAAGAAAAAAGTTTTTATTATGCTCCAGACCCATCAAGTCAAATTGCATGTTCTATCGGAGGAAATGTTGCTGAAAACTCTGGTGGAGTTCATTCTCTTAAATACGGCGCTACTACGAATAACCTTTTAGGTATCCAGGTAGTCCTAATGGATGGAACCATTACTAGGTTCGGCGGGAAAGCAATGGATGCAGAGGGATACGATTTTCTAGGCCTGATGACAGGCTCGGAGGGTTTGCTTGGTGTTATAACAGAGGTTACTGTAAAAATTTTGAAAACTCCTGAAGTTGTTAAAGCAGCTTTAGTGGGATTTCCTTCAATCGAAGATGCAGGAAACTGTGTTGCTCAAATCATCGCAGAGGGATGCATACCAGCTGGTATGGAAATAATGGATAAAGCTTTAACTAAAGCAACTAATGATTACTCTAAGGCAGGATATCCTACTGACGCTGAAGCAATGATGATAATAGAATTCGATGGAACAGAATATGAAGTTGAGGCCTACATTCAGAAGGCAAAAGAAATTGCTGAAAAAAATAATTCTTCGAGTTTAAAAATTAGTAAGTCAAATGAAGAGAGACTAAAATTTTGGGCTGGTAGAAAAGCAGCCTTCCCAGCTTGCGGAGTTCTAGCACCTGATTACATGTGTATGGATGGTTCGATTCCTAGAGGAAAACTAGCTGAGGTTTTAAATGAAATCTCAAGGTTGTCTAAGAAATATAATTTGCCAGTAGCAAATGCATTCCACGCTGGAGATGGAAATCTCCATCCCTTAATTATGTTTGATGCTAATGATAAAGAGTCTTTAAGAAAATGCGAAGAATTTGGAGCTGATATCTTAAAGTATTGCGTTAAAGTAGGCGGTGCACTTACTGGTGAACATGGGGTAGGTATTGAAAAGAGAGAATTAATGTGCGAGGCATTCAACGATAAAGACATAGAGCAACAACTTACAATTAAAGTTGCTTTAGACCCTAATTCATTATTAAATCCAGGCAAAGTTTATCCAATACTTAGAAAATGTGCTGAGGAAGGAAGAGTTCATGTCCATGGAGGAAAAACAAAATTCCCAGACATCCCTAGATTTT
>CACFJO010000034.1 GCA_902566675.1 uncultured Pelagibacteraceae bacterium | reverse complement strand
TGGCTGGGGTTGGGACGATGTACTTCCTTATTTTCTTAAATCAGAAAATAATGAACTAGGAAATAATAAGTATCATAATGATAAAGGCCCTATTGTAGTTTCTAATAAACAAATAAATTTAGATATGCTTGAGGAGTTTCAGAATGCTGCAGAAGAAACTGGGATACCAAGAACAAAAGATTTTAATACTGGAGATAATTTTGGTATTGGTTATTTTCAATTTACTACAAGTAGAAACAAATTATTAAAATTAAGATGTAGTGCAGCAAAGGGATATTTAAATCCCGCAAAGAAGAGATCGAATTTAAAAATTGAAGTAAATGCTCATGTACAAAAGATAAATTTTGAGGGAAAAAAAGCGGTTGGTGTAAATTACTATATAAAAAATGAGCTAAAAACTGTTAAAGCAAAAAGAGAAGTAATTTTATCTGCGGGTTCAATCGGTTCCCCACATATCTTACAGGCTTCTGGAATTGGTGATAGTAAAAAATTAACTAAAAATGGTATTAATGTTATTCACGAATTAAAAGGTGTGGGAAAAAATTTACAAGATCACCTAATGTTTAGACCAGTTTATAAAGTAAAAAATTTAAAATCTTTAAATAGTAAAATTAATAGTTTATTTGGAAACTTTTTAATCGGGCTTGAATATATTTTTAAACAGAGCGGTCCTATGACAATGGGTGCTAGTCAAGTTTGTGGGTTTGTAAAAAGTGACCCATCAAGAGCAACGCCTAATTTACAATTTCATGTTCAACCCATAAGCACAGACATTTTAGGTGCTTCAAAAATGCACGATTTTGATGGCATCACACCTACAGTGGCTAATGTTAGACCCACAAGTAGAGGTGAAATAAATATTACAAGTGCCGATACTCGTGATAATCCAAAAATTAAAATGAATTATCTATCTACTCAAGACGATAGAGATGTAGCAGCGAAAGGTTTAAAAATTGTAAGGAAAATAATGTTAGAAACAGAAACATTCAAAAAATACGAACCAGAAGAATATAGACCAGGTGCACATATAACTGATGATGAAGAGTTAGTGCAGGCTGCTAGTGAATACTCTCAAACTATTTTTCACCCTGTGGGAACTTGTAAGATGGGTAAAGGGGATGAAGCAGTGGTAAGTGATAAATTATTAGTTCATGGTTTAAAAAATTTAAGAGTAGTAGATGCATCAATAATGCCAAATATCACTTCGGGTAATACAAATGCACCTACGATTATGATTGCAGAAAAGGCTTCGGACATGATATTGAACAATTGATGTTAGCCGAAATATTTACCCCTGAACAAATAACAATTTTAACTCAAATAATTTTTATTGATTTAGTGCTTGCCGGAGATAATGCAATTATTATTGGTATGGTCGCATCTAAGTTTCCTGCTAATCAAAGAAAGCAAATAATTTTTTGGGGCATCGGAGGAGCAGTAGTCTTAAGAATAATTCTTACTTTACTGACAGCTTATTTATTACAAATAAGCGGGCTAAGATTAATTGGGGGTTTGTTATTATTGTACATTGTTTACAAGCTTTATATAGACGTAATCAAAGGTGCAACAAAAGAAGAAAATATTAAAGTAGAGAACTCAAGTTTTTTAAAAGCTATTTGGACAATATTGCTTGCAGATTTTACAATGAGTCTAGATAATGTTTTAGGTGTTGCTGGTGCTGCAGGACATCACTATCATTTATTAGTATTTGGTCTAGTATTATCGATAGTTTTAATGGCTGTGGCGGCAAATTTAATTTCTAGTTGGATTAAAAAATATAAATGGATAGCTTGGTTAGGTTTATTAGCTATATTAGCGGTTGCTGTAGATTTAATATATACTGATATTAATATTTTATTTCTTTAATGCTTAAAAAAATTAATCTCAAAAATAAAATTGCTCTGGTTACTGGGGCTGGAAAAGGCCTTGGAAAAGCATGTTCAATTGCTTTAGCTGAAGCTGGCGCAAAAGTAATTATATTAAGTAGAACTAAATCAGATTTAATTAAAGTTAGTAAAATAATTAAAAAAACTAAGGGTTCTTGTAAAGCTTTTGTTTGTGATGTTACAAATGTACAAGAGTTCAAAAATATTCTTAAAAAAATTTCTCGTTTAGATATCTTAGTTAATAATGCCGGTAATAATCGTCCAGAACATTTCACAAAGGTGAAGCGAGAAAATATGGAATATCTAACTAATTTAAATATGAAAGCGGCATTTAACGTTGCTCAATTATGTTCTCAAAAAATGGTAAAAGCCAAAAATAGAAAAAGGATTGGAGGATCAATTATACATATGTCTTCTCAATTAGGAAAAGTAGGATGTGAGGGAAGAAACGTTTATAATATGAATAAATTTGGAATTGAAGGATTGGCCAGGGGCATGGCAGTCGAATTAGCACCATATAATATTAGGGTGAATACTGTTTGTCCTACATTTGTTGAAACACCAATGGTAAAAAAGTTTTTTAAAAATAAGAAATTTAAAAAACAAATGTTAAGCAATATACCCCTTGGCAGAGTTGCAAAAGAAAGTGACGTAGCAACTGCCGTTGCTTTTTTAGCAGGAGAAACTTCAGAAATGATAACTGGAACATCATTGGTAGTCGATGGAGGATGGACAGCAAAATAATGAGCTTTTTTTTAAAAAAAATTAACTTAAAAGGTAAAACTACTTTAATTACCGGAGCTACAAAAGGATTAGGTAGAGGAACAGCCCAAGCAATAGCTGAAGCAGGCGGCGATGTGATAGCAATTGGAAGAAATCAAAGTGAATTAAACAGTTTAGGTAAGATTATCAAGAAATTAAGAGTAAAATATACTTCATTTAATTGTGATGTAAATAATTTCAATCGCATAAAAAGTTTTATTTCTAAATTAAAAAAATTAGATATTCTTGTTAACAATGCTGGGACAAATATTCCAGAGTCTTTCTTAAATGTAAAAAAATCTTCATTAGAAACTCTTTTAGATGTAAACACTAAATCAGCATTTAACATTGCGCAACTTTGTGCAAATCAAATAATTAGGTTAAAAAGAAAGCAAGGCTCGATAATAAATATATCATCAATATTTGGTTTAGTTGCTGGTCAAAAAAGAACAGTTTACAGTATGACTAAATTTGGAGTTGAAGGTCTCACTAAAGGTATGGCTTTAGATTTAGCAAAACATAATATTAGAGTTAATAGTGTTTGTCCTAACATTGTCTTAACTCCAAGAACAAAAAAATACTTTGCGGATAAGAAATATAATAAATATGTAAAAGAAAATACTCCCATTCACAAAGTTGTTACAGTAAGTGATGTGGCAACAGCTGTAACTTTTTTAGCTTCTGATGCGTCGTCTATGATTACAGGTAGTTCAGTAGTTATTGATGGAGGATGGACAGCTAAATGAGATTGTTTTTTTTAGTCTTTTTATTTTTTTTTCCTTTACAGCTATTATCGGCCGTTGAATTCAAAGGCAAATTTGAACAAGGTTCTTTTATTTTGGGCAAAACAAAACCTGGTTCAAAAGTATACATTGATAAAAGAAAAATTAGAGTTTCAGAAAAAGGTTTTTTTGCTTTTGGCTTAGATAGAGATAGAAAAAATGATGTTACTATTAGAATTTATGAAGATAAAAAACTTCAAACAATTAATAAAAAAGTATTAAAAAGAAAATATAAAATTCAAAGAATCGACGGTCTGCCTTCAAAGCAAGTCACTCCTCCTCCAGAAGTTTATGAAAGGATCAAAAAAGATAATAAATTAATTGGGGAAGCTAGATCTTTAGATACTGCTTATGAGTTTTTTAAAGGTAAGTTTATATTTCCTCTAGATAAATATATCATTACTGGTGTTTATGGGAGTCAAAGAATACTTAATGGCAAACCAAGACAACCACATTATGGAATTGATTTTCATGCTCCCGAGGGAACGCCGGTTAAAGCAATGATGGATGGTGAAGTTACTTTGGCTGAAGATGATATGTATTTTACAGGCGGAACATTAATTTTCGATCACGGCCACGGCATAAGTACCCTTTTTATGCATATGAAAGACATAAATGTAAAAGTGGGACAAAAAGTGAAAAAAGGAGAGATAGTTGGAACTTTAGGTCAAAGCGGAAGAGCGACAGGTCCTCACCTAGATATCAGATTAAATTGGTTCAATGTCAAACTAGACCCTATTACAATTCTTAAATAAAATGTTTTCATGAAGATCTTTAAAATTTTATCTTTCAACATTTTAATTTTTTTATTCTCAATTGGCTTTATAGAATTAATTTTTGGCCACTGGTTTGATCCGAATAATTTAGGTCCTTATATGAGAGAACATAGAATGAAAAAAAATTTTTACTCAATTAAATATAATAATCAAACTTATGACTTTATATATAAAAGAAATTATTATGGTTTTAGAGGTGATGAAATCAATTTAGAAGATATAAAAGCAATTTTTATCGGCGGAAGCACTGCTGACGAAAGATATAAGCCCGAAAAATATACAATTACTGGATATCTTAATAAAAAATTAAAAGAAAAAAAAATAAAATTAAAAATAATTAATGCTGGAATTGAAGGACAGTCAACTTTAGGTCATATTTACAATTTCGAAGTTTGGTTCCCTAGACTTAAAAATTTTAAGCCTGAATATGTTATTTTCTACGTTGGAATTAATGATCATATATTAAATGAAAATTTTGATAAAACTAAAGA
>CACFJO010000033.1 GCA_902566675.1 uncultured Pelagibacteraceae bacterium | reverse complement strand
CATTAACTTTTATTATCGTTTGCTTTTCTACTGTAACTTTAATTTCTTTTGGTATTTTAAAATTTATATCATGACTAAATCCTAATTGAAGATTTAAAGTTTCACCTTTTAAATTAGCTCTAAATCCGACACCATTTAATTCTAAGATCTTTTCATGACCGACAGTAACGCCAGTAACTGCGTTGTTAATCAAACTTCTGTAAGTTCCCCATAAGATAGATGTTTTTTTATCTAATTTTTTTTCTAAAGGCTTTATTTGAAACTCACTTTGATTTATTTTAGATGAGAAAATTTTGTCATTAATATTAAGTTTAGTTGAGCCTTTGGGCCCAGAAATAGTAAGGGAAGATCCCTCAATTTTTATTGAAGAATCTTTAGGTAAAATGATATTTTTTTTTCCTATTTTAGACATTAGAAAACCTTACAAATTACCTCTCCACCAAGATTGTTTTTTCTTGCTTCTGCATCACTCATCACGCCTTTAGGGGTAGAAAGTATTGCTAATCCAAGTCCATTCATTACCTTTGGTATACTAGATGCTCTTGAATAAACACGTCTACCTGGCTTAGATATTCTTTTAATCTCTTTAATAACTGGATCGCCTTCATAATATTTAAGAGAAATTTTTAAATTTGTTTTATTATTTTCAGTTTTGTCAATAAAATAATCTTTAATATATCCCTCATTTTTTAAAATTTCTAAAATATTTTTTCTAAATTTAGATGAAGGTATTTCAATAGAATTTAATGATCTCATTTGACCATTTCTAATTCTAGAAAACATATCTCCAATCGGGTCTGTAAATGTCATATTTCCTTTCTTACCAACTTGATTTTGTCATTCCTGGGATTTTCCCTGAAGAAGCCATATCTCTTAAAGCTATCCTAGAAATTTTTAATTTTCTATATACTCCATGTGGTCTCCCTGAAACTTCACATCTGTTTCTTATTCTTATCTTTGCTGAGTTTTTTGGCAATTTATTTAGTTTTAATTGTGCTTCAAATCTCTCAGATAACTCTAATTTTTTATTATTTATTATTTTTTTTAGAGCTGCTCTTTTTTTTTCAAATTTTTTTGCTAATTTCATTCGTCTTTTATTTTTTTCGATTGCACTTTTTTTTGCCATTAATACCTCATTTTTTAATAGTTAGCGGAAAATTGAACTCTTTTAAAAGTTCAGTCGTCCCTTTTTTATTTTTACTGTTTGTTACAATTGTAATATCCAAACCTCTTATTTTATCTACCTTATCAAAATTTACTTCAGGAAAAACAATATGCTCTTTAATTCCAAAAGAATAATTATTTGAAGTATCAATTCCTTTAGAAGATAAACCCCTAAAATCTTTAATTCTTGGTAAAGCAATATTTACTAATCTATCGATAAATTCATACATTTTAGCTGATCTAAGAGTCACCTTTATCCCAGCGTTAGCACCTTTTCTCGTTTTAAAATTAGAAATAGATTTTTTAAATTTTGTTATCACAGGCTTTTGTCCAGAGATTAAAGCTAGGTCATCAACACAAGCTTTCATTTTTTTACTATCTGACGCGTCTTCACCTAGACCCATATTTAATATTATTTTCTCAATTCTTGGAACCTCATGTCTATTTTTAACTTCAAGTTTATTCATAAGCTTATTAATAATATCCTTTTCATAAATAGTTTTTAATCTTGGTATCATTTTTTACCTGTAGTTTTTTTATTTTTTTTTGTATCATCGATATTTTTAATATTCGATTGATGTATAAAATTTTCTTTTGAGATTATGCCACCCTTGTTTTCTTTAGTCGGTTTTAAATGTCTTTTAATCATATTTATTGATTTTATTTTTAATTTTCCAAGTTTTCTATCAATTTCTAAAATTTCACCGGTTTTACCTTTATCTTTTCCTGTAATTATTTTTACTTGAATGCCCTTTTTTAACAACATATTAAAGTACCTCCGGTGCCAACGAAATTATTTTAGTGTGACCTCTTGATCTAAGTTCTCTAGTAACTGGCCCAAATATCCTCGTACCAATTGGCTCACCTTTATCATCAGTTAGGACAACAGCATTAGTATCAAATTGTACCTTTGATCCATCATCTCTATAAATTTCTTTTCTAGTTCTTACTACCACCGCTTTGTGAACAGCGCCTTTTTTCACTTTACCTTTAGGAATAGCATCTTTCACACTTATCACTATTAAGTCTCCAACAGAAGCATAACGCCTTTTTGAACCACCTAGTACTTTAATACACTCAACTCTTCTAGCTCCTGTGTTATCTGCAACTGTTAATTCTGTTTGTATTTGTATCATTATTCAATTACCTGCCATGTTTTCTTTTTTGAAAAAGGCTTACATTCAATTATCGAAACTTTCTGACCTTCTTTAAATTTATTTTTTTCATCATGGGCATGATATTTTTTTGATCTTTTAATTATTTTTTCATAAAAAGGGTGCTTAAATTTTCTCGTCACTTCTACAACAATAGTTTTGTTGTTTTTTGCACTTTTTACTGTTCCTTTTAATATTTTTTTTGTCATTTTGTATTTCTAATTGTTGTATATAACCTTGCAATATTCTTTTTTATTTCACTATATTGAGCTGGATTATTAATTTGATTATTAATTTTCTTAAACCTAATATTAAATAAATCTTTTTTTAATTGTAAGATTTTCTTTTCAGCCTGATCCTTAGTTAATTTTTTGTCTTCCTTTTTTTTAGCCATATTCCCTTACCTTTTAATAAACTTTGTTTTAATTGGAAGTTTTGCAGATGCTTTATATAAAGCTTCTCTTGCAACTTCTTCGCTAACACCATCAATTTCAAATATAATTCTTCCTGGCTTTACTCTACATGCATAATATTCTGGAGATCCTTTACCTTTACCCATTCTTACTTCTGTAGGTTTTTTTGAAACTGGAATATTAGGGAAAATTCTTGTCCAAACTTTTCCAGTTCTTTTCATATACCTAGTCAAGGCAACACGTGCTGCTTCTATTTGTTTTCCTATTATTCTATCAGGTTGAATTGCCTTTAAGCCAAATTGTCCATAATTGAGCCTTACTGCTCTTGTAGCATTTCCGTGAATTCTACCTTTAAAAGCTTTTCTATATTTAGTTCTGACTGGTTGTAGCATTTTTTACTCTTTCTTTTTTTTCATTTTCAACATCTTTGGCCATTAATTCACCTTTATAAATCCAAACCTTTACACCAATTATTCCGTAAGTGGTTAAAGCTTCAGCAAAACCATAATCTATGTCTGCTCTCAATGTATGCGAGGGTATACTTCCCTCTCTTAACCACTCTGTTCTTGCAATCTCATTCCCGGCTAATCTTCCACTTAACATGACTTTAATACCTTTAGCATTTAATCTCATTGCTGATTGCATAGCTCTTTTCATTGCTCTCCTGTAAGCAACTCTTTTTACAAGTTGTTGAGCAATATTTTCAGCAACCAAGTTCGAATTAAGTTCAGGTTTTTTTATTTCTTTTATATTTATATTCACATCACTATCAGTAATTTTCATTATATTTTTTTTAATTTTTTCTATATCTGCACCTTTTTTTCCTATCACAAAACCAGGTCTAGATGTATGAATGGAAACAGTGCATTTCTTTGAAGATCTCTCTATAATGATCTCAGATACACCTGAATTAACAATATTTTTTTTAATATATTTTCTGATCTTAAAATCCTCTATTAAAAATTTACCAAAGTCTTTTTTCTTAGCAAACCATGTGGAGTCCCAACCCCTGTTGATACCTAATCTTAAACCTATTGGATTGATTTTTTGTCCCATTATTTCTTACCTTTTTTTTCTTCCAGTATAATAGTTATTCTACTAAAAGGTTTTTTTATAGGACTAGCTCTTCCTTTTGCTCTAGGCCTATACCTTTTCATAACTAAAGATTTTCCAACGTAAGCCTCTTTTATGAATAAATTATCAATATCATATTGATAATTGTTTTCTGCATTTGAAATAGCTGATTTGACAGTCTTACTTACATCTTTTGCAATCTTTTTTCGTGTAAACTCTAAGTCTCTTAATGCGATATCAACCTTTTTTCCTTTGATAAAATTGCAAACTAAAGCAAGTTTTCTTGGACTTGTTCTAACATTTTTATTAATTGCTTTTACTTCGGTATTTTTTTCCATTATTTCTTATCTCCTGCAGCTGGTTTACTTTCAGTCGCTGCTGTTGCGGCTGCTTTTTTATCAGCTGGTGTGTGACCTTTAAAAGTTCGTGTAGGTGCAAACTCTCCTAATTTATGACCCACCATCTCTTCTGAAATGGTGATTGGTATAAATGATTTACCATTGTGTATCATAAAACTGTGCCCGACAAAATCTGGAATAATCGTTGAATTTCTTGACCAAGTCTTAATTGGCTTTTTGTTAGTTGCATTTTTTAATTTATCTATTTTTTTTAATAAGCTGGGATGGACAAAGGGTCCTTTCCAAATTGAACGAGCCATTATTTATTCCTCTTCTTTCTTCTTGAGATAATTAATTTATCACTTCTTTTAGGTTTTCTTGTTTTTAATCCCTTGGCTGATTGGCCCCAAGGCGATACTGGACTTCTGCCTCCTGAAGTTTTACCTTCTCCACCACCATGGGGGTGATCTACTGGATTCATGGCAACTCCCCTTGTTTGTGGTCTTTTTCCTCTCCATCTATTTCGTCCGGCTTTTCCAATTTTAATATTTTTTTGATCCGGATTTGAAACTATACCGATGGTTCCATTGCAGCTACTGCTTACCTTTCTTGTTTCACCTGATGCTAATTTTAGAATTGCATAATCTCCATCATACCCAGATAAAGTTACTGACGAACCGGCTGATCTTGCTAACTTAGCCCCATTTCCTG
>CACFJO010000032.1 GCA_902566675.1 uncultured Pelagibacteraceae bacterium | reverse complement strand
AATAGGAGCTTGTGCAATTTTAGCTACATCAGACGGATATGGTGAAGATCTAGCAAACCTAGGAGCCGTTGTAAAACCTATCTGATTATTTACTATTATATGTATTGTTCCACCAATGTTATGTCCCGGAAGACCAGACATTGCGAAACACTCTGCAACTATTCCTTGACCGGCAAAAGCTGCATCTCCATGAATTAATACTGGTATAACTTTTTTTCTCTCCTTGTCTTTATGAAAAAATTGTTTTGCTCTAACTTGACCTAGTACAACCGGATTTACTGCCTCTAAATGTGAGGGATTATCTGTCAAACTTATATGCACAGAATTTCCATCAAATTCTCTATTAGATGAAGCACCGAGATGATACTTTACATCTCCCTCAAAATCTTTGCTTGCACTAACTGATTTTCCAAAAAACTCACTAAATATAGCTCTAAAAGGTTTGCCCATTACATTAGCTAAGACATTCAATCTTCCTCTATGTGGCATACCAATTTTGATTTCTTTTACTCCTAAGTTTCCCCCTCTTTTAATTATTTGTTCCAGAGCAGGTATAAGTGACTCTCCTCCATCAAGTCCAAATCTTTTTGTTCCTACAAATTTAACATGTAAATACTTTTCAAATCCCTCTGCTTGAATGATCTTGTTCAAAATTGCTTTTTTCCCATTTTCTGTGAAGATAATTTCTTTTTCTGGTCCTTCTATTCGATCTCTAATCCAGGCCTTTTCATCTGGATCACCCATATGCATAAATTCATAGCCAATCGTAGAGCAATAAGTTCTTTTTAAAATATCTAAAATCTGATTCAAGTTCGCATATTGTAATCCTAAAACACCATCTAAAAAAATTTTTCTACTATAATCTTTTTTAGTAAATCCATAAGTTTCTGGTTTGAGCTCAGGATGTTCCTCTTTTTTTTGAATTGTTAAAGGATCTAAATTTGCTATTAGATGGCCCCTTATCCGATAAGCCCTTATTAACATAATTGCACGAACAGAATCTTTTGAGGCTTCTTTAATAGATTTTATATTTAAATCTAAATTACTAAAATCCTTTTCTACTTTTTCCTCTTTATTTTGAAAATTAATCTTTTTAAATTTCTTTTCGGGTGACCAGCTTGGACCTTTTAAATCTTCTAAAACCAGCTTTTCATCCTCACTAAGACCTTCAAAAAATTTTCTCCATCCCTCTGGTAAAGATTTAGGATCCGACAAGTAGTCAGAATAGAACTGATTTATAAATTCGGAGTTGACTCCCGATAAAAAAGACGTTTTCTTTAATGTTATATTGTTATCTGAAGATGACATTAATAAGTCATTTTAACATAAAATTGTAAAAATCAACCATTAAGTTTATTCAACAATGTTTTACCAATGTCTGCAGGTGATTTGGAAATAGTAATTCCAGCTGATTTCATAATTTCAATTTTGTCTTTTGCGCCCCCTTTTCCTCCCGAAATAATAGCTCCAGCATGCCCCATTCTTCTTCCCGGAGGCGCGGTCAAACCAGCAATAAAACCAACGATTGGTTTTTTAATTTTCTGCTTTTTCAAAAAATCTGCTGCTTCTTCCTCTGCAGTCCCTCCTATCTCTCCAATCATAATTATGGACTCAGTTTCTTCATCCTTTAAAAAAAGTTCAAGACAATCAATAAAATTTGTTCCATTTATAGGGTCACCACCAATGCCTATACAAGTTGATTGACCTATTCCATTAAAAGTAGTCTGAGCTACAGCTTCATAAGTCAAAGTGCCTGATCTTGATACTATCCCTACTGAACCTTTTTTATGAATATTTCCTGGCATAATACCAATTTTACACTCATCTGGAGTAATAATTCCTGGACAATTTGGTCCGATCAGTCTTGATTTACTTTTTTTTAAAACTTTTTTTACTTTAAGCATATCTAAAACTGGTATTCCTTCTGTGATACAAACAATTAGTTCCAACTTTGCTTCTATGGCCTCAATTATTGCTTCACCAGCAAATTTTGGGGGAACATAAATCATTGTGGCATTAGCTGATGTTTGATCTTTCGCTTCTTGCACAGTATTAAAAACAGGAAGATTTAAATGTTTTTGACCTCCTTTTTTAGGTGTAACACCGCCAACAAGTTTAGTTCCATATTTTAAAGCTTGTTCTGAATGAAATGTACCATGTGTTCCTGTAAAACCTTGACAAATTACTTTTGTATTTTTGTTTATAAGAACAGACATTTATTTTAGTGACTCTACTATTTTTTTTGCGGCATCATTCAAATTTGTAGCTGATAAAATTTTTAAATTAGATTTATCAAGAATATCTTTCCCTGCTTCAAAGTTTGTACCTGCTAATCTAACAACAAGCGGAACGGACAAATTGACTTGTTTAACAGCATCCACGACACCTTGTGCAAGAACATCGCATCTCATAATTCCTCCAAAAATATTAATTAAAATTCCTTTTACATTTTTATCTGCCAATATTAATTTAAAAGCAGCCGTAACTTTTTCTTTAGAAGCCCCACCTCCTACATCTAAAAAATTTGCTGGTTCATGTCCATATAATTTAATAATATCCATTGTTGCCATTGCCAAGCCAGCTCCATTAACCATACATCCTATAGATCCATTTAATTTTATGTATGCAAGATCATGTTTGCTTGCCTCAATTTCCATTGGATCTTCCTCATTTAAGTCTCTTAATTTTAAAATTTCAGGTCTTCTGAACATTGCATTGTCATCAAAATTCATTTTTGCATCTAAACAAATAATTTTTTCACTTTTTGTAATTATTAAAGGATTGATTTCGATAAGACTTGCGTCTTTTTCAATTATAATCTTATAAATAGACTTTATTAATTTTGTTGCTTCAGCTTTTTGAACATGATTAAGGTTGAAAACTGAAATAATTTTTTCTATTTCCTGAATATTTGGACCCTCTTCTTTAAGATCTATTTTTACGGTATTAATTTTTTCAGGATTTTTTTTTGCAACTTGTTCTATATCCATACCGCCTTCAGTGCTGCTAATAAACGCCAATTTTGAACTATCTCTATCAACTAAACAAGAAAGATAAAATTCTTTAGATATCTCAGAAGCTTCCTCAATATATAATCTCTTGACTTCTTTTCCCTTAGGTCCAGTTTGATGAGTTACTAGTACTTTACCCATCATGAGTTTTGCTTCTTTACTTAAATCAGATTTGTTTTTAATAAGTTTTACCCCACCAGCCTTACCTCTTCCACCAGCATGTATTTGTGCCTTTAAGACAAATGTTTTAGCTTCAAGTTTTGCTACTTTTTCTTCTATTTCATCTAATGATTGGATAACAATCCCAGTAGATACTGGAGCACCATATTCTCTTAAAATTTCTTTAGCTTGATGTTCATGAATGTTCATAATTAATATTAAAATTTAACTATATATAAGATAAAGTCACTTATATTTAAATTTGAAGTTATTCAATATAATGAAATTAAATCTTTATAAACAAAAAAATACTTATTTTTTAATTTTTTTTTATTTTACCGCGCTAATTTTAACCCTCTTTGTGCTTGAAGATTTTGGAATTCACATAGAAGAAAAATTTCACAGATTAAATGGCCTTTTTTGGTTGAGTTATATTTCAGATGTATTTGGATTTGAATATTTAAAACAAGTTACTGAAACAAAAATGAGTGGTATTTTTGATTATACCTTAAATAGACCATCCTATTTTAATAGATACGGTATTGTTCTAGATTTGCCAGCAGCTTTAATAGAAGTAATATTTAACATAGACGATATTAAGACAGTATATTATTTAAAACATTTTCTAGGTTTTTCTTTATTTCTTATTAGTTCATTTTTTTTTTATAAAATTTTAGAAAAGAGATATAACAATTTCTTATTAAGTATAATTGGATTGATACTTTATTTGACTACCCCACGAATTTTTGGAGATAGTTTTTTATATAAAGATGTTTTGTATCTTTCTTTTTTTACTATTTCCCTTTATTTTTTCGTTCAATCAATAGATCAGCTAAATTATAAAAACTTGCTTTTTTTAGGTTTGTTTTCATCTTTATCAGTAAATTTAAGAATATTTTCATTGTTAATACCAATAATCTTTATATTTATTATTTTTATAAAAAATTTTTTTAAAAAAAACTTAGTAGAAGATGCAAAGAAAGTATTTTTTTACTTAATTTTTTTTATTATTTTCCTTTATTTGTTTTGGCCGTATTTATGGTCTGACCCTTTAAAAAACTTTTTAGATTTATTCAGATATTTAACTAGAGATTTAATTGATGTTAAAATCCTTTATGGAGGCGATTATATCTCTAATAGAATAGTTCCAGACATCTATATTTTAAATTGGATATTTATTTCTTCTCCATTAGTATTATCAGGATTGTCTTTTTTTGGTATTCTGTTTTACCTCTATAGATTTATCAAAAGATTCACAAAAATAAAATCAGAACTCATCTATAATGATTTATGGAGGAGTGCAAAAGAAGAAAAAGATTTCATTATTTTTATATTTTTAATTACTTTTTTCATGCTTTTCTTGTTACTAAATGCACCTCTATACAATGGTTGGAGATTATTATATTTTTTTCATATTTTTATTATCTACTTTGCAATAAATTTTTTATATCTTTTAAAAGTAAGTTTTAGAAAGAAAAGCATCTTTAAAGCCTTATATTTAGTTATTTCCTTTATTGCAGTAGTTTATAATTTTATTTCAATCTTATTAACTCACCCTTATCAAAGCATCTATTTTAATAGTATTTTAAACTCTAAGATAATTAATAACTATGAAGGTGATTACCATGGTGTAGCCGCAAAAGACTTTTTTGAAAAAATTTTAGAAATCGATAACAAAAATAATTTTATTATAGCTGTTGCTAGTCACACACCAATTCAAAGAGGTTTAGAAGCACTGCCCAAAAGTTTGAACAAAAAATTCAATATTGTGGGGCAAAATTACAACTTAGCTGATTATATATTTAAAAATAACATATCTGAAGTAAATTCAGACCTAATAAAAAAATATGAAGTTCCTGAAAATTTTAGTAAAATTTATACAAAAAAAAAGGGGGGGCTAATCATTTATGAAATTTACAAAAGAGATTAAGTCATGAAATTATTCTTTTACAAATCAGTTCTAGTATTTTTCTTATTTTTATTAGCTTTTCACCTTAGCTATGGCTACGTTTCTAAAAAAATTGACTATTTAATAAATGAGAAGGTGTCTAAAAATTCTATAGAAATTATAAAAGAAAAAATTAAGAATGAGATGAAAGTTGCCTTAACAAAAGAAGACTATATCAAACCTGAAGATGCTGTATTAATAAACAATTTTTTAGACAAAATTAAAAGTGACTTAAATAAAAATAAATAAAAGATTGAAAAATCAAAAACATATAATTTTGATACCTGTTTATAATGATTGGAATTCATTAAACCAATTGCTCTTAGAAATTGACACAAATTTATCTCAAATAAAAGGTTTTAAAAACGAAATTTTGATAGTTAATGATAGTTCAACTAAAAAAATTAATATCAAGAGAAAAAAATTTGATAATATTAAAAAAATTACATTACTTAATTTAAGAGAAAATTGTGGTAGTCAAAAAGCAATTGCTATTGGCTTATCTTACTTAAATAAAGCTTACAGTAATTTTTTTACAACAGTCATGGATGGTGATGGAGAAGATCAACCTGGCGAAATCGTGAAAATGTTGATCTTAGCAAATAAGTTTAAAGACTCTGTAATTACATCTAATAGAAAAAAAAGAAAAGAGTCGTTAATTGTTAGAATACTTTACAATTTTCATCTAAT
>CACFJO010000031.1 GCA_902566675.1 uncultured Pelagibacteraceae bacterium | reverse complement strand
AACTAAGAAATAGAAAAAAACTTAAAGATGTATCAAATAATAAGTTTCGAGTTACAGTGGATAAAAGCTTAAAAAATTTATCCGCTCAGATTATTGATGACAGGCTGGGAAAAACATTAGTTTCTGCGTCTTCTACTGAGAAAGAAGTTAAAAATAAAAAAGTAAAAAAAATGGAAAAATCTACCCTTATAGGAGAAATGTTGGCTAAAAGAGCTAAAGAAAAAAAGATTGATCAAGTTTATTTTGATAGAGGTGAACACAAATACCATGGACGAGTAAAGATGTTTGTTGAAACTTTAAGAAAGAATGGAATAAAATTATAATGAGCGAAAATAAAAAACACGACACTGAAATTAAAGAAAAACTTGTTGCGATTAACAGGATAACCAAAGTTGTTAAAGGTGGAAGAAGATTTGGTTTTGCCGCATTAGTGGTTGTTGGAAATCAAAAAGGCTCTGTAGGTATTGGTCAAGGTAAATCAAAACAAGTGCCTGATGCAATAAAAAAAGCTACAGAAGTTGCAAAAAGAAACTTAATTAAAATACCTTTAAAAGAGGGACGTACTTTACATCATGACGTTAATGGAAAAAACGGCTCTGGAAAAGTTTTTTTAAGATCCGCTCCAGCAGGAACAGGTATAATTGCGGGTGGAGCAATTAGATCTGTTTGTGAAGTTTTAGGAATTCAAGATGTAGTTGCCAAGTCATTAGGTTCAGCTAATCCACATAATGTTCTTAAAGCGTGTGTTAATGGATTAAAATCACAAAATTCTCCAAAAATTTTATCATCTATAAGAGGAAAAAAAATATCAGAAATCGTTTCTAAAAGAGAGACAAAATAATGGAACTAAATAGTTTAGTAAAAATTAATAAGAAAAAAATTAGAGTTGGTAGAGGGATAGGATCAGGTAAAGGTAAGACATCCTCTCGAGGTCATAAAGGTCAAAAATCTAGATCTGGTGTAGCTATTAAGAGTTTCGAAGGTGGACAAATGCCTTTATATAGAAGATTGCCTAAAAGAGGTTTTAAAAATTTTAGTAAAGAAAATATAGCTATATTAAATTTATCAAAAATACAGAGTTTGATTGATGCAAAAAAAAATGCCATTAAAGAAACTATTGACCTAAATACATTAAAACAAAAAAAACTTATAAATAAGAAGTACTTTAAATTGAAAATTTTGGGATCAGGCGAAATCAAAAAAAATATACAAATAACCGCTCACTATGCATCAAAACAAGCCTTGCAGAAAATTGAAAAAGCTGGTGGTAAAATAAACATTATTAAAAGTTAATTAAATAAAAATGTCATCTGAAACTTTAAATTCACCGAGTGCATTCAGTCAGGCTAAAGACTTAAAAAATAGAATTTTTTTTACAATTTTAATTCTTTCAATTTATCGTTTGGGAACATATGTACCTTTAGCTGGTATTGATCCATCTGTATTGAAAGAGGTCATGAGCTCAAGTCAAAAAGGGTTGTTAGGTATGTTTAATATGTTTTCAGGCGGAGCAGTTACAAGAATGGCAATTTTCGCTTTAGGAATAATGCCCTATATATCTTCGTCTATTATTGTTCAACTTTTGACGGGTGTTTCTGACTATTTTAAAAGTTTAAAAGAGCAAGGTGAATTAGGACGTAAAAAAATTACACAAATAACTAGGTATGGAACAGTTTTAATTGCAATTTTACAAGGTTATGGTGTAGCTGTTGGATTAGAAAATGCTGGGAACTTAGTTATTGAACCAGGATTATCTTTCAGGTTAATAACTATGGTTTCTTTGGTTGCAGGCACAACATTTTTAATGTGGCTTGGAGAACAAATTACATTAAGAGGTGTAGGAAATGGGATTTCATTAATTATATTTGCAGGAATAGTAGCAGAAATACCAAGAGCTCTAGCCTCAACTTTTGAATTAGGAAGAACTGGTGCATTATCTGCTTTAATGATAGTTGGGATCTTCATTTTAGTTATTTTGACAGTTTTGTTCATAGTATTTTTTGAACGAGCCATGAGAAAAATTTTAATTAATTATCCAAAAAGGCAAGTTGGGAATAAAATGTATGGAGGAGAGTCATCTCACTTACCTTTAAAAATAAATACAGCTGGAGTCATTCCAGCTATATTTGCCTCAGCTTTATTACTTCTTCCAATAACTGTTTCAAATTTTGGTTTTGCGGAGTCTGATACTTTCTTGAAAATTTCTTCTATGTTTACTCAAGGTCAACCTCTTTATATGCTATTATATGCATCAGGAATTATTTTCTTTGCTTTTTTTTATACATCAATAGTTTTCAATCCAAAAGAAACTGCTGAAAATTTAAGAAAATATGGAGGATATATTCCAGGAATAAGACCTGGTGAGAGAACTGCAGAGTATATTGATACAATTTTAATACGTTTAACAACAGTTGGATCATTATATTTAACTTTTGTTTGTCTTATGCCAGAATTTTTGATTTCAAGATATCCTATTCCATTTTATTTAGGGGGGACCTCAATATTGATAGTTGTAGTTGTTGCAATGGATACTGTAACTCAAGTACAAACTAGATTGATGAGTTCACAGTACGAGTCGTTAATAAAAAAAACAAAATTTGGAAAATAGTTAATTAATGAATTTAGTTATTTTTGGTCCTCCAGGAGCAGGAAAAGGCACCCAATCAAAGCTCATTGCAAAAAAATATAAACTTTATCAGTTATCTACTGGAGAACTCTTACGTGGTGAAATTTCTAATAAAACTGCATTAGGAAATAAAATTTCAAAAATAATAAATGACGGTGAATTAGTATCAGACGAAATAGTAAGTAGTATTATTGAAAAATTTATTTCAAATAAAATTTATAAGCGGAAACTTATATTTGATGGTTATCCGCGAAATTTAAATCAAGCAAAGAATTTAGATGAATTACTAAAACAAAATGATCAAAAGGTTGATTTAGCTTTAAAACTATCAGTAAGTTTAGAAACAATAAAAAAAAGAATTTTAGAAAGAAAAACTCAAGAACAAAGAGCAGATGATAGTGAAGATATTGCAATAAAAAGATTTGAAACTTACGAAAAATCTACTAGACCTATTTTAGATTATTATAAACAATCAAATTTACTAAAAGTTGTTAATGGAGAGGCATCAATTGCTGAAATAAGTGATGAAATTAGCGGCATTATTGAGGCTATCTAGGGTTGACTTTAAATGATTACTCAATATAAATACGCAGGAAACTTAAACTCATTTATGGCTCGTATAGCAGGAATTAACATTCCACAAAACAAAGTAGTTAGTATTGCCCTTACCTATATCCATGGTATTGGTTTATACTCATCAAAAAAAATTTGCGAGAAGCTTAATATTCCTACATCTAAAAGAGTTAATGATTTATCAGAGGATCAAGTTTTAAAAATCAGAGAATATATTGATGCAAATCATAAAGTTGAAGGTGATTTAAGAAGAGAAACCTCCGTTAATATAAAAAGATTAGTTGATCTAGCTTGTTATAGAGGCACAAGGCATAAAAAAAAGCTACCAGTAAGAGGTCAAAGAACTCAATGTAATGCTAGAACTAGAAAAGGCAAAGCTATTGCAATCGCAGGTAAAAAACTAACACCTCTTAAAAAATAATTATTAATGAACAAAAAAAAAGAAAAAACTGAAAAAAAAGACGAGCTAAAAAAAGTTGAAACAAAAAAACTAAGTTCTTTTAAAAAAAAGAAAAAAGTTAAAAAAAATATTACCTCAGGAATAGCTTATGTTTACTCAACATTCAATAATACTATTATTTCTATAGCTGATGAAAGTGGAAATGTTGTTTCTTGGTCATCAGCTGGCTCGAAAGGATTTAAAGGTTCAAGAAAATCTACACCTTATGCAGCTCAAGTTGCAGCAGATGATGCTGGCGCTAAAGCTTTTGAACAAGGTTTAAGAACTTTGACAGTGCAGGTTAAAGGACCTGGCTCAGGCAGAGAAACAGCTCTGCGTTCACTTCAATCCCGAGGTTTTAAAATTTTGTCAATTAAAGACACAACACCTATGCCTCATAATGGAGCAAGACCCCCAAAAAGAAGGAGAGTGTAAATGCAATCAACGACTAATGTAATAGATAAAAATTGGAAAGCATTAATAAAACCGAATAAACTAGATATATCAAGTAATGACGATAAAACAGTCGCTAAGGTAGTGGCTGAACCTTTAGAGAAAGGTTTTGGTCAAACTATTGGAAATTCTCTAAGAAGAATACTTTTATCCTCAATTCAAGGTGCTGCTGTCACGGCTATACAAATCGATGGAGTTCTTCATGAATTTTCATCTATAAAGGGCGTAAGAGAGGATGTAACAGATATAGTTCTTAATGTTAAAAACTTAGCAATTAAATCTTCGTCATCTAGTTCAAAAAAAATAATTTTAGACATAAAGGGACCAAAAGAGGTAAAAGCAAAAGATATAACTTTAGTTCCAGAAATTGAAATTTTAAATCCAGAGCAAACTATATGTAATTTAGACGAAAAAACTCATTTTCATATGGAATTAATGGTAAGCACTGGAAAAGGCTATGTCCAAGCACAAAAAAATAAATCAGATGATAGCCCCTTAGGTTTAATCTCGATAGACTCTTTATTCAGCCCAGTAAAAAAAGTTTCATTCTCAGTTGAAAACACGAGAGCTGGAAGCGCGCTAGATTATGATAAACTATTAATGACTGTTGAAACTAATGGCACGGTTGATGCAGAGGATGCCATTGCATACTCAGCTAGAATTTTTCAGGATCAGCTTTCGATGTTTGTAAATTTTGAAGATCCTCAAGAAATAGTCAAAGAGGTAAAATCAAGTGAACCAGAGTTTAATAGAAATTTATTAAAAAGAGTTGAAGAATTGGAATTATCTGTAAGATCTATGAATTGTTTGAAAAATGATAATATAATTTACATCGGGGACCTTGTGCAAAAAACAGAACCTGAAATGTTAAGAACTCCTAATTTTGGTCGAAAGTCTTTAAATGAAATTAAAGAGGTTTTAAATACTATGTCATTATATCTTGGAATGGAAATACCAAATTGGCCACCAGATAATATTGCAGAACTGTCAAAGAAATTAGAGGAAAATAATTATTAATGAGACACGGTTTAGGATACAGAAAACTCAATAAGACAAGTGAACATAGAAAAGCTTTATTTAAAAATATGCTTAATTCATTAATTAAGTATGAGCAAATTATAACAACGCTACCTAAAGCAAAAGAACTAAAACCTCAAATAGACAAAGTGATAACTATAGGGAAAAAAAATATTCTAAGCAATAAGAAGAGACTTTTTTCAAAGTTACAGGATAAAAAATCAGTTACAAAAGTTTTCGATGAACTTTCCAAAAGATATAGTACCAGAAAAGGTGGATATTCAAGAGTTTTAAAAGCAGGCTTCCGAACAGGTGACGACGCACCTTTGGCCGTAATAGAATTAGTTGATAGAAATCCTGATGCAAAAAAAGTAGATAAGCCAAAAAAGGTTGAAACTAAAGAAAAATCTCAAGAGACTAAGACTGAGTCTAAAGTAGCAAAAAAATAGTATAAGTTTTTAATGCCTAAACTTTTTACTGTCAATAATGACTATCATGATTCTCGTTTTGACAAATGGTTTAAAAAAAACGTAATTGACGTTCCACATTCTCTTATTGAAAAAATTATTCGTCAAAATAAAGTTAAAGTAAATAATAAAAAAACCAAGTCTTCTTATAGAGTTCAAAAAGGTGATATAATTAAGGTATTCGAGATATCTAATATTAAACCTTCAAAGAAAGATATAAAAATTAAATATAAACCTGACAAAAAAGAACTTGGAGAATATAGTGATTATATAATTGAGAATAATGAAAATTTTGTAATAATAAATAAA
>CACFJO010000030.1 GCA_902566675.1 uncultured Pelagibacteraceae bacterium | reverse complement strand
ACCTGCTTTCAGAGCTAGTAAACCTATGGGTAATTGTCCTTTAAGTTTGTCAGCTATTCCAATTACAGCGCATTCTGCAACGTTAGGGTGTTCTGCTAAAACTTCCTCAATTGCACCAGTTGATAGTCTATGTCCTGCAACGTTGATAATATCATCTGTTCTTGACATAATCCAAACATAACCATCTTCATCAATATGTCCTGCGTCATAGGTTTGATAATAACCAGGATATGATGACATATAATTTTCTTTATATCTTTTATCTGCACCCCAAAGAGTTGGAAACGTACCAGGTGGCAATGGAAGCTTGACTACTATATCACCCATTTTACCTGCACTAACTTCTTTACCATCAGAATTTAAAACTTTTAAATCATAACCAGGAACTGGTTTAAATGCTGAACCATATTTTACAGGAAATGACTCTATTCCAGTACAATCAGATGAAATTGCCCAACTAGTTTCTGTTTGCCACCAATGATCTATTACAGGAGAGTTTGATAATTTTTCAAACCATTTTATAGTATCTGGGTCTGCTCTTTCACCAGCAAGGAAAAGCTTATCAAATTTACTTAAATCATACTTTTTAAAAAACTCACCATTCGGATCCTCTTTTTTGATAGCTCTAATAGCGGTTGGTGCTGTAAAAAGAGATTTTACTTTATGTTCAGAAATTATTCTCCAAAAAACTCCAGCATCTGGTGTGCCCACTGGTTTTCCCTCAAATAGAACCGTAGTACAACCATAAAATAGAGGTGCGTATACGATATAAGAGTGACCAACAATCCATCCTATATCACTTGCGGACCACCAAACATCATCAGGTTCAATATTATAAATATTTTTCATTGTCCATTTTAATGCAACAATATGACCGCCAATGTCTCTAACGATTCCCTTTGGAAGACCCGTAGTTCCCGATGTATAAAGAATGTATGCATATTCATTTGAGTTCATCTTTTCACATTCTGCTGGTTTAGCATCTTTGTGGGCTTCCTCCCAAGTGATATCAATCTTTGGATTAATTTCAGCTTTATCTTTTTCTCTTTGAAAAATTATACACTTATCTGGTTTGTGATTAGCTAATTCCAAAGCCTTATTAACTAAGGGTTTATATTGAACAGTTCTTCCAGGTTCATAACCACAAGATGCAGTTACTAAAATTTTTGCTTTAGAGTCATCAATTCTGCTAGCTAATTCATTAGCGGCAAAACCTCCAAATACTACAGAATGAACTGCACCAATCCTTCCACATGCCAACATCGCTATAACAGCTTCAGGAATCATCGGCATATAAATTATCACTCTATCACCTTTTTTAATTCCTTGGTTTTTAAGAGCACCAGCAAATAAAGACACCTTTTCTCTTAATTCATTATAAGTAATATTTTTTTTTACCCCAGTTATTGCGCTATCGTAGATAATTGCAATTTTTTCACCTTTACCATTGCTGATGTGAAGGTCTAAAGCATTGTAACAGGTGTTTGTCACTCCATCTTCAAACCATTTATAGAAGGGAGGATTGTCAGAATTTAATATTTTTGTTGGTTTCTTATACCAAAAAATATCCTCCGAAACTTCTTTCCAAAAACTTTCTTTGTTATTAATAGATTTCTCGTAAATGTCTTTATATTTTCGACTCAACACTTCCCCCTCAAAATTGCTTAGTTTTAGAGAGTATTTCACAAATATCCCCAAAAAAAAATAAAAAAACCCTTAAAAATGGCCTTTTTTGATGAAAAAAAGACTTCACTGTAACTTTTTTTTTTACTATGGTTCCCGACAAGTTATTCGGTAGTGGGTAAAAATTCCATTTGTCCGAGTAGTTTATATATAAACTAAACGAAAACTAAACAAACGAGGGAGGTTTTCATGAGAAAGTTAAGTCTATTTGCTTTAGCAGCTGTTGCCTTTTTAGGTATTACAAGCTCAGCTAACGCAGCGACTGCCCTTTTACAAACTAATGATTTCGTAGGAATTTCATTTTGGCTTGTATCAATGGGAATGATCGCAACAACTGTATTTTTCTTTTTAGAAAGAGGAACTGTTGCTGCATCATGGAGAACATCTTTAACAGTAGCTGGACTTGTAACTGGTGTTGCATTTGTTCACTATATGTATATGAGAGAAGTTTGGGTGAGTACAGGTGACTCTCCAACGGTATACAGATATATCGATTGGTTAATCACAGTTCCACTTCAAATGATCGAATTCTATCTAATTTTGGCAGCTGTTAGAAAGGTGCCAACTTCTATATTCTGGAAGCTATTAATTGGTTCATTAGTAATGTTAATCGGTGGATACTTAGGTGAAGCTGGTTATATTCAACCATTTGTAGGTTTCGTAATTGGAATGGCTGGATGGATTTACATCTTGTTTGAAATATTCTCAGGGGAAGCTGGAACAATGGCGGCTAAAGCTGGTAACAAAGCTATGTCGACTGCATTCAGCGCTATGAGAATAATCGTAACAATTGGTTGGGCGATTTATCCTTTAGGATATATTTTCGGTTACCTAACTGGTGGTGTTGACGCAAATGCTTTAAACGTTATTTATAACTTAGCTGACTTTGTTAACAAGATCGCTTTTGGTCTAGTTATTTGGGCAGCAGCAATGCAGAACACAAGATTATCATCTAGATAATAGATAATAAATTGAAAAGGGCGGGTATGTCTCACATACTTGCCCTTTTTTTTTGGTAAAAACTAGTTATGGAAATTTCAAAACCTTATAAAGGTAAAGGAAAACGAAAATTAAAAAAAATGCCTTTTACAGTGAAAGGCTATATTCTTTATTATGCATTTTTTTGGGTAGTTATTATTTCAATATACTTAGCTTATTATTAAAAAATGCCAAAAATAATTTATAAAGATCATCAAGGAAATTCAAAAACTATTGAAGTCGAGAGTGGTTTGTCAGTAATGGAGGGAGCAATACAAAAAGAAATTCCTGGCATAGATGCTGACTGCGGAGGATCAATGGCTTGTGCTACATGTCATGTATACGTCAATGATAAATGGTTTGATAAGATCCCAAAAGCAGAAGATGCAGAGATTGATATGATTGATATGACATTTGAACCAAAAAAAAATAGTAGATTAAGTTGTCAAATAATTGTTAACGATGATTTAGATGGTTTAGAAGTAACAACTCCAGAAAAACAAACTTAATGAAAAAAACTGACGCTATAATAATTGGGGCAGGACCTGTAGGTCTATTTGCTGTTCATCAATTAGGCATCAAAGGTCTCAAAGTAGTTGTAATTGATAATCTTAATAAAGCTGGAGGGCAATGCATTGAACTTTATCCAGATAAACCTATTTATGATATTCCTGCAGTCCCAGAATGTACAGGTGAACAATTAACTTCAAGATTACTTGAACAGATCAAACCATTTAAAACAGAAATATTTTTAAATGAAAGAGTTGATGAGGTTTATCAAGAAAAAGATAATTGGATCGTAAAAACAAATAATAAAAATCAATTTATCGCACCTAATATTATAATTGCTGGGGGAGTAGGCTCATTTGAACCTAGAAAAATTTCTTTAAAAGAAGCAGAAAAACTTGAAGGAAAATCTGTTTTTTACTCCGTACAAAACAAAGAGAAATTAAGAAATAAAAAAATTGCAATTTTTGGGGGAGGTGACTCGGCTTTAGATTGGGCTTTAGAACTTTCAAAACATTCAACTATAACACTGATACATAGAAGAAACGAGTTTAGAGGAGCGCAACATACTCTTTCAAAAATAAAAGATTTAGAAAAAGAGGGTAAAGTTTCGATCAAAACACCTTGTCAAATTCAGTCTTTAGACAACGAAAAAGAATTAAAGTCTATTACTATTAAATTTGATGATGGAAAAACGGAAAAAATTCAGACTGACGTTATGCTTGGATTTTTTGGTTTAATAATGAAACTAGGTCCGATTGCAGAGTGGGGATTAAATATGGATAAAAAAACCATTGAGGTCAACTCAAAAAATTTTGAAACAAACAAAAAAGGCATATTTGCCGTAGGAGATATTTGTTCTTATCCTGGAAAATTAAGATTAATACTTTCCGGGTTTCATGAAGTTGCTTTAGCTTCAGTGGAATGTTTTAAAAGGGCTAGACCTAATGAGAAATATAAATTTGAATTTACTACTTCTTCCAAAACAATTCACAATAGATTGGGAAAAAAATGATTGAGTTGCTTACCGCAAATACTCCCAACGGTAAGAAAATATCAATTATGCTAGAAGAGATAAAATATGATTACAAGGTTACAAAAATAAATATTGATAAAAACGAGCAATTCAGTCCTGAATTTAAAAAAATAAGCCCCTTTAGCAAAATACCCGTAATCATTGACCACGATAATAATCAAAGTCTTTTTGAGTCTGGCGCAATATTAATGTACCTAGGAGAAAAAAGTGGGAAGTTTTACGATATAAAAAGTAAAATTATTATTAATCAATGGCTAATGGGTCAAATGGCTTATGTTGGGCCCATGCTAGGTCAACACCATCAATTTCATCATTATAATCCAGGAAAAAGTGAGTTTGGAGAAAAAAGATATTTTAAAATTTCAGAGAGAATTTATAGGGAACTTGACGAGAGATTGTTAGTTTCAACCTTTTTAGCTGGCCAAAATTATACAATTGCTGATATTGCGACTTTTCCCTGGATTGCAAGACATGAATGGCACGATATTGGTCTCAAAAGATTTAAAAACTTAACAAGATGGTATGAAAAGATATCGAATAGAAAAGCTGTGCAAAAAGGTTATGATCTCCTTAAAAGAGGTGAGATTATTCCTAAACCTTAATCATCTATAAATATTTTTTCATCTCTTTCATGTCTTTCCTGCGCTTCAATCGAAAGTGTTGCAACTGGTCTTGCTATTAATCTTTTTAAACCTATGGGTTCACCTGTTTCCTCACAGAAACCGTAAGTTCCATCTTTAATTCTTTGAAGAGCAGAATTAATTTTTGAAATTAATTTTCTACTTCTGTTTAAAGCCTTCATCTCTACTGATTTATCAGTATATGAAGATGCTTGATCAACTACATCTGCAGAGGAGACATTGTCATCAGATGAATTTAAGATATTTCCTAAATTATTAGATCTGATTATGTCTTTCTTCCACCTTATGAGTTCATCAGTAAAAAATTTTTTGTGTTTTGCACACATATATTTTTCCTTTGAATTAGGAGTATATTTCTTTTTAGTTATACTTTTAGGCATTTTTTAAATTTTGGGGAGTATATGTTTGATTTTAGTCGTGTCAATAGCATATAAATTGTAATAATTCTATATAAAATGATTAATATAATTAATTCAAAAAATGTATTCTTTTTATTTCTATTTTTACATCTATTGATTTGGACTATTGTTCCAACTATTTCAAATGTTAATTTACCCTTAGATACAATTGAAGCTTTAGCTTGGGCTAGCAACCCAGACTGGGGATATAATAAACATCCACCTATGAGTGCATTTGTAGTTGGAGCCGTTTTCAATATTTTTAAAAGTAATGATTGGACATATTATTTATTAAGTCAAATTTTTGTAATAATTAGTTTTTTTTATGTTTGGAAACTTTCCTCTGAATTCTTCCAAAAAAAAGCTTTTACATTTTTGTCTGTCTTGATTTTAGAAACAATCGTTTTTTTTAATTACACTACACCAGAGTTTAATGTATATGTTTGTCAACTTCCAATTAAAGCAATTACTGTTTATTTTTTTTGGAAATCAATTAATAATAATAATTCTCTTGATTGGCTAATTCTTGGTCTATTTTCATCATTAGGAGTATTAACACATTATTCTTTCTTTTTTTTAATTATATCATTATTATTTTTTTTAATTTTTTTCGTTGATAAATCGAAAAAAGGTTTCATTAAAAATT
>CACFJO010000029.1 GCA_902566675.1 uncultured Pelagibacteraceae bacterium | reverse complement strand
AATAATAATAAAAAAAACAAATTGGGTTCAGAAGCTTTAAACCCAAATAATTTAGTTTGTAAAAGTTTAAGGTTCATTAAAAAAAAATTTCCAGGTATTGGTATTATGTGTGATGTTGCTCTAGATCCATATACATCTCATGGTCATGATGGAATTTTTGTTAATAATAAAATAGATAATGATCAGACAATTAAAATTTTGATAAAACAAGCTTTATTACAAGCGAGAATGGGATGTGATGTTATTGCCCCTTCAGATATGATGGATGGAAGAATAGGAGAAATCAGAAAAGCTCTTGATAGAGAAAAATTTCAAGACATTGGTATTATATCTTATGCTGTAAAATATGCCTCTAATTTCTATGGACCATTCAGAGATGCAGTTGGAAGCAAATCTAAATTAAAACAAGATAAAAAAACCTATCAAATGGATTATAGAAATTCATATGAGTTATACAGAGAAGTAGGTTTCGATATTAACGAGGGGGCTGATATGATAATGGTTAAGCCAGGTATGATATACTTAGATATTATAAGTAAAATTAAAAAAACTTTTCAAGTACCTATTTTAGCATACCAAGTATCCGGCGAGTATACCTCTTTAAAGAATGCAATAGATAAAAAAATCTTAAGTGATAAAATTATAATTGAAAGTTTAATTGCCTTCAAAAGAGCTGGTGCATGTGCAATCGTAACATACTTCGCTATTGACGTTGCAAAAAAAATAAAATTAATTAATTAAAATAAGTTTCTAATAAAATCCTTGATTTAGGAAAAGTTAAATTATTAGGAATAAAAAACCTATTTTGAATAATGTTTCTAGTAAAATAAAGAGATTTTTTGATTGAGTACCCAGATAATGTATTAGGAATCTTTTTAGAAATTAAAAAAGTTGGGATTTCATAAGTAAACGAGTCAATTTTTATTTTTTTTAAATCTGAACTATTTTCATTGAAACTAAATTTATCTAAGTTTGGATCATAACCAAGATCTTTAATGAGACTCAATTCAAAAAAGATATATAGTAATATCCAATTTTCCATATTTATAGTCTCAATAAAATCGTTAAAAGATTTGTAAATATTTTTATTAGGCTGTGAATCTGGTAATAAAATATTTAAAATATAACAAAGTGAAGTTAATGCACATGTTCTTTTCTTGTCATTAAAATATAAAGGTGAAATGGGTTTAATGAGCTCCGTTTTAAAATAGCCTAATCTATTTTCATTTTTTGAATTGTGAACTATGAATAATTTATTCGACAATTGTAAATAATTTTTAATTTTTCTGGAATTGCCACCGTATACGATGCCAGATACTTTTCCTCTAGTTGAAGAAAAAACATTGATTATATTTGCATTTTCTCTGAATTTACTTTTTGATAATAAATAACATTCATCTTCCCAATTCATATTTTTAAAATTTTAATAAGTTTTGCTGCTGCATTTTGTTGTGCGTTTTTTTTTGAGGAACCTATGCCTATAATTTTTTTTGACTGCGGTATTTCTACTTCTGTTTTAAACAAGGGTTTATGTTGAGGGCCGGTTTCTTTAAAAAAAGTATATTTAGGTAATTTTTTAAATTTTTTAAGACTATACTCCTGAAGTTTTGTTTTCGAGTCAATTAAAGTTATAACTGATTTGTCAATATATGACTCCCAAAAATTTAAAATAAACTTTTCAGATATTTTTAAACCTCCATCTAAATAAATTGCTCCAACAATAGCCTCTAAACAATCACTTATAATCTTCTGTAAAGATCTATCTAAATTTTTGTGAGATGAGCTCAAAAAAATATACTTTTTTAGACTCAATTTTTCACCAATCTTAACGCAAGTTCTTTTATTAACTAAATTTGCAAATTTTTTATCTATTATACCCTCTTTTTCATTTGGATATTTTTCAAGTAATTTGCTTGAAATTACTAATCCAAGGACTCTATCACCAAGAAACTCTAATTTTTCGTTATTTTTTAAATTATTAAAACTTTTATGCGTCAAGGCTCTAGTTAAAAGACTTTTATCTTTAAAATTATATTTAAGTATATTTTCAAGCTCTTTAATAGATCTATTTATCATAAAGCTTTAAAAAATCTTTCAAGTCTGAATGAATTATGTAAATTCCAAAATTTAAGCAAACTTCCTTTCAAAGTATCATTGGAGAAAAATATTACTTTTGCTTCACCTACTAAATTTAACCTTTTTACATATCCAACGTCATTCTGAAATCTGCTATCTTTTGAACAATCTCGATTATCACCCATTAAAAAATAGTGGCCTTTTGGAACTAAAAACTTTTTAGTATTTTGTAAGGTCCCTTCTGCATTGTAAGCTGTGAGATGTTTTACTCCGTTTGGTAATGTTTCAATAAAAATTTTTGTATTAAGAGTATATTTTCCACATCTAATCGGTTCAACAACATTTGATGGTTCTTTTATAATCTTTTTTTTATTTATATACAAATCTCCTGAGATAAATTGAATTTCATCACCTGGTAAACCAATTAATCTTTTTATATAATCAGTTCTATTATCAGCTGGAGTTTTAAAGACTACTAAATCTCCTATTTTAGGATTTTTAAAAAAAAAACGTTTTTGTGAAAAATCCGGACTAAATGGAAAAGAATGTTTGCTATATCCATAAGAATATTTTGTTACAAATATTCTATCTCCTACCAATAATGTCGGTTCCATCGATGAGGAAGGAATATAAAAAGGTTGAATTATTAAAGATCTTATAAGAATAGCAATAAATAATGCTCCGAGAAGAGTTTTTATATTATCAATTATAGTTTGAATTATTTTATTTTTTTTCATGATGTAATGGTTACGAATGCTACTGCATAATTATCTTCATCAGTTAAAGATAAAGAAATCTTATATCTTTTTTTTAATTTTTTTTTTACAATATATTTTGTTTTGCCTTCGAGCTCTATATAAGGTTTTCCATTTTTATTATTTAATACGATGATTTCTTTAAAATTTATTCCTTTGGAAATACCTGTACCCAGAGCCTTAGAAAAAGCTTCTTTTGCAGCAAACCTTTTAGCATAACAATGAAGATAATTCTTAGTTTTTTTACATTTATTAATTTCATGCTGATTGAATAATTTTGGAATAAACGTTTTCTTTTTTACAGATTTCTTTAATCTTTTAACTTTAACAATATCAGCTCCAATTCCGTATATTTTCATTATCTGATTATTTTACTAAATTTTTTTATTGTTTTCTCTAGTCCATAAAAAATAGACTCCCCAATTAAAAAATGGCCTATATTAAATTCCTTTATACCTTTAACTTTTGATAAAATGCGCGCAGATTGAAACGTAAGACCGTGTCCTGCGTGAACTTCAAGACCTAATTTATTTCCATAAATTACTGATTTTTTTATTTTTTTAAGTTCACTTTTATAGTTTTTATTCTGATTAACAAGATTACAAAATTTCCCTGTATGAATTTCTACACAATCGGCATCTAAAAGTTTTGACTCTTTAATATCCTTTATACTTGGTTCTATAAAAAGACTTATTCTAGAATTATTTTTTTTAAGTTTTTTAATCATCTTCTTTAAAAAGTTTTTTTTATGTTTTAGGTTGAGTCCTCCTTCAGTAGTTATTTCTTGTCTTTTTTCTGGAACAATACAAATATATAAAGGTTTTCTTTTTAATGCTATTTTAAGCATTTCAGAAGTTGCAGCTATTTCTAAATTTAAGGGTATCTTTAATTTTGATTTAATTTGTTTTAAGTCAAGATCGTTTATGTGTCTTCTATCTTCTCTGAGATGAATTGTAATTGAGTCAGCTCCAAATTTTTGAGCAAGTAATGCCGCTCTTAATGGACCAGGGTATATTTCACCTCTAGCATTTCTTACCGTAGCAACATGATCAATATTGACCCCAAGCCTAATTTTATTCATTAAAGACTTCTGCTTCCAGGTTTAACAGCTTTTAATGACAACAAACTTTTTGGTAAATTCTCTTTTGAGTAAGTCGGTATATTTAATTTAACCTGAGAAATAATTTTAGACTTTATCATTGAATTGCTGTTGGATCTATCAATAATACATGCATAACCTATTATTTCCGCTTGATTATCTGTTACAATTTTTGAACATTCCAAACTAGATTTTCCGGTAGTTATAACATCCTCAACAATAAGTACTTTTTGTTTTTTACTAATTGAAAAATCTCTTCTTAATACAAACTCACCATTTACCCTCTCAGAAAAAATAGTTTTCTTTTTTAATAATCTTCCCAACTCATAACCTACTATAATTCCACCCATAGCTGGAGATAAAATTAAATCAAAATCTTTGATTTCATTAGTAATTTTCTCTGAAAGTGATGAGCATATCTTACTTGCTTTATCAGGTTTACTCATTAATTGAGCACATTGCACGTATTGAGGACTATGTAGTCCAGATGATAAAATAAAATGACCGTCTAAAAGGGCATTAGTTTCTTTTAAAATTTTCAAAGATTCTTCTAATGAAAGCATTTTTTTTCTGTTTATGTCGTATAATTTTAAATTTAAAATTACTTTGCCTTATTTGACTTATCAAGTTTGTGAAATTTTTCAAATCTTTAATTTGTAAATCAAAAGAGAATGTAAGGTGATCTTTTTTTCTTTTTATTATTTCCAAATTAATTATATTCCCTTTATTTAAGCCAATTAAAGAGGTTATGTGACCTAAAACGCCAGGTTTATGAGGTAAATCTATTTCTATTGTGCTTGAATAATTTTTTTCTAAAACCTTCAAATTTTCAGTTGATTTATCTTGCCAATATCTACGAATTGCGGAACGAGCTTTTCCTGTTGATGAAGAAGATAGCCAATGTAAAGATGGAGACGAATTTTTTGAAGTTTCAATATTTACCATATCACCATTTTTTAAAATTGTTTGAAGTGTTGAACGATTCCCATTCACTGAACAACCAATTGCACTATTTCCTATTTTAGTATGAACAGCGTAGGCAAAATCTATTGGGGTAGCATTTTTTGGAAGTTTTATAACCGCGCCCTTCGGAGTGAAACAAAAAACATTCTCTTGAAACATCTGAAGCTTAGTAAATTCATAATAATGTTCTGGGCCTATACCTGCTTCTATAATCTCAACTAAATCTCTCAACCAATCATACTCTTTCCAAGAAAGTTCAGAAAATTTTTCTGAAGATTTATATTTCCAATGTGAAGCTATCCCTCTTTGAGCAAATTCGTGCATTTCATTTGTTCGAATCTGTATTTCAATTCTGTTTTTTTTTGGACCAATTACTGCTGTATGTATTGATTTATAATTATTTATCTTCGGTGTAGAAATATAATCTTTAAATTTTCCTGGAATAGTTGGAAATTTACTATGAAATATGCCAAGAGTTTTATAACAATCTTCAATATTTCTTACTATTACTCTAAAACCAATAATATCTGTTATTTGTTCAAGTGAAATCTTTTTATTTTGAATTTTTCTCCATATAGAAAACGGCGTTTTCTCTCTGCCAGTAATTGTAGCAGTAATTCCATTATCTTTTAAAAGACTTATCAAATCTTGTGATATAGATTTGAAAGTATCGTCTCTATTATTCTTAATAAAATTTAATCTTTGTATAATTAAATCTCTCGCTGGTTTATTTAAAACTGAAAATGAAAGATCTTCTAACTCATCTCTTATACGGTTCATTCCCATTCGATCAGCTAGAGGTGCATAAATTTCCATTGTCTCTTTTGCTTTTCTAATTATTTTCTCTTTATCTTTAACAAAGTTAATTGTTCTCATATTATGAAGCCTGTCAGCCAATTTGACTAAAAGCACTCTTATATCTTTAGAAGTGGCTAGTATTAGTTTTCTAAAATTTTCAGCTTTAGAGTCAGTAGAAGCCTTATCTTCTAATGCCGAAATTTTAGTTACACCTTCAACTAGATTAGCTACCTCTTCACCAAATTCTTTTCTTACAGTTTCATAGGTTACATTTGTGTCTTCTATGGTATCGTGTAAAAGACCGGTAGTTATAGTTGCACTATCTAATTTTAATTCGGTCAATATTTTCGCTACAGCAACTGGATGAATAATATAAGGTACACCCTCTTCACGTTTCTGATGTTGAT
>CACFJO010000028.1 GCA_902566675.1 uncultured Pelagibacteraceae bacterium | reverse complement strand
AGTTGTAATTGATCCATGGGCATTACTTGAGGAAATTAGAGACATAAAAAAACAAGGTATAAATGTAAACCCTGATAATTTCATGATTTCTGAGTCAGCTTCACTCATATTACCTTTTCATCAAGAGATGGATGAAATTAGAGAGGATGCAGCAGGTAAGCAGAAAATTGGAACTACAAGACGAGGAATTGGACCGTGCTATGAAGATAAAGTTGGGCGAAGATCAATTAGAGTAATGGACTTAAGATCAGAGAGCAATTTAGACTCAAGATTAGAAAATGTATTGCTTCACCATAATGCAATAAGAAAGGGTTTAAAAAAAAAGATTTATAAAAAAGACGATCTTAAAAAAAAATTATTAAAAATTGCACCTGATATTCTGCAGTTCGCAAAACCAGTTTGGTTAGAATTAGATAATTTTAAAAAAGAGAGAAAAAAAATATTATTTGAAGGAGCTCAAGGAATCCTTTTGGATGTTGATCATGGCACTTACCCATATGTAACTTCTTCAAATACTGTTCCAGCTATGGCTGCAACTGGATCCGGCTCTGGACCTGATAAAATTGGTTATATTTTAGGAATTACAAAAGCATATACTACAAGAGTAGGAAGTGGGCCTTTTCCAACCGAATTAAAAAATAAGATTGGAGAAAATTTAGGCAAAAGAGGAAAAGAGTTTGGAACTGTTACTGCTAGAAAAAGAAGATGTGGTTGGTTTGACGGCGTACTTGTTCGACAAACAATAAAATTATCTGGTATAAATGGTATAGCATTAACAAAACTTGATGTACTAGATGAGCTTGATGAGATTAAGATGTGTGTCGAATATGAACTAAACGGAAAAAAATTAAATTATTTGCCAGCAGCTTCTGAGGATCAATTTAAAATTAAACCTATTTATAAAACATTTGTGGGGTGGAAAAGCAAAACACAAGGGATAAGAGTTATTAATGATCTTCCTGATAATGCTAAGAAATATATTTATGCCTTGGAAGATTTTATTGGAGCTAAAGTTTCAAGTATTTCTACAAGTCCTGAAAGAGAGGATACAATTTTAATAGAGGATCCTTTTAAAATTTAATTTAAAGGTAGTAAATTTTTTGATTTACTTGCGTTAATCATTGATTTTTGTAACTTTTCAAAAGCTTTGGTTTCTATTTGTCTTATTCTTTCTCTGCTTATCTTAAATTTTTTGCTTAAATCTTCTAGTGTGGTTGGATTTTCAGATAACCTTCTTTCAGTAATAATTTCTTTTTCTCTATCATTTAAGATACTCATAGCCTTATTTAATAGCTCCTTTTTATCATTATATTCTTGTTGCTGGGAAATTACCAATTCTTGGTCTAAACTTTCATCAACAAGCCAATCTTGCCACTCATCTTTCTCACCTACTTTAATTGGATCATTTAATGACTTTTCTTGTCCCATCATTCTACGATTCATATTAATAACCTCACTTGAATCTACTTCTAATCTTTTTGAAATTTCCTCTACATGTTCTTTTCTCAAATCTCCTTCTTGACCAGGAGCAATTTGATTTTTGAGTTTTTTCAAGTTAAAAAAAAGTTTTTTTTGTGCAGTGGTAGTGCCCATTTTTACTAAACTCCAAGATCTTAAAACATATTCTTGAATTGCTGCTTTAATCCACCACATCGCGTATGTAGCCAATCTAAAACCTTTATCAGGGTCAAATTTTTTTACAGCTTGCATCAACCCAATATTTCCCTCAGAGATAAGTTCATTTACTGGCAATCCATATCCACGATAACCCATTGCAATTTTAGCTACTAATCTTAAATGACTTGTTACTAGTTTGTGTGCAGATTTAAGATTACCATTTTCTCTCCAGTTTTTTGCCAACATATATTCTTCCTCAGCATCCAACATTGGAAACTTTTTAATTTGAGCTAGATATACAGACAATCCCCCAACTGATGGGACAGGTAAATTAGTAATCTTCTTATTCATTATTAAAATTTATACATTAAATTTAAATATTCAACTATCACGTTTGTTAAGAAAATTGAGCATTTTTGCAAAATCTTCAGGTAAACTTGATTTGAACTTCAACCATTTATTATGCTTTGGGTGATTAAACTCAAGTGTTTGAGCATGTAAAGCTTGTCCTTTAATTTTACTTAAATTTTCGAAAAATATTTTATCTAATTTCTTAAATCTTAAATTTTTTTTTCCATAATGTTGATCACCAAGAATCGAAGAACCTTTGTGCTGCAAGTGCACTCTTATTTGGTGAGTTCTTCCAGTTTCTAAAGTACATTCAACTAAGCTTATTTTAGGAATATTTCTTTTTTGAAAGACCTTAACAGTTTTATAATTGGTAATCGCTTTTTTACCTTTTATTTCACTTACAGACATTAATTGTCTATTTTTTTTACTCCGGGTTATCAAAGTAACTATTTTTCCACTTAAAGGCCTTATCACGCCCCAAGCTAAACATTGGTATTTTCTCTTAATGGTATGTTCGCTAAATTGTTTGCTCAAGTTCGAGTGAGCAAAGTTGTTTTTTGCAATTACTAATAATCCACTTGTCTCTTTATCTATTCTATGGACTATGCCTGGTCTTAACTTGCCACTCATATCTGATAATTGATTTTTAAATTTAAACGCTAAAGCATTAGCTAAAGTATATTCTCTGTTACCAGCTCCAGGGTGAACTACCATACCTTTAGGTTTATCTATAACAATAACATCTTTGTCTTCAAAAACTATGTTTATATTAATATTTTTAGGTATTAATTTATTTTCTTCACTTTTTATAACATTAATTAATATTTCATCTTTTTCCTTTATCTTTGTTGACGGAGATAATATTTTTTTTCCATTAATTATCAAATTTCCTTTTTCAATTAATTTTTTTATGTAAGATCTAGTGAGACTATTTATCTTCTCAGATAAATAAATATCTACTCTTTTATAAACATCTTTTTTATTAATTAAAAATTTTATTGTTTTATTCATAAATTAATTTAAACTGTATCTGTTGCGCCGGTAGCTTCAACTGGATAGAGCGCCGGATTTCGGCTCCGGAGGTTATGGGTTCGACTCCTATCCGGCGCACCATAATTAAATAATCCATTCAGAGAGTTTTTCTTTATTATCTAATATATACTTTGGATAACTATTATCTAGATTAACTTTTTTTAAAGAAAAACCTCTACCAAAAATATCTTCATTTTTTAAAATCTTTTGTTCAATTACTTTTAAGTTAATATGATTATTGTCAAATTCTCCATGTGAAAAAGATTTGATTTTTTTAAGAATTTGTTTAGGTGTTTGCATATAAGAAAAGTGCCAACCACCTTCAATGATTTGTAAATTTTTTTTATCTATTCTCCAAAAAGGATATTTCTTAAATTTTAAATTACGCAATGACTGCATTGTTGTAATATTTTTTTTCTTTGTCATCCTAGATCCGATCCAATTACTTTCGCTTAGATTTTGTAGATTTAATTTGTAATTAAACATTTTTTGTGAGAATGCTGTGTATTTTTTACTTTTATCCAAATTTGTTAGTTTTGATAAATCTGGAATTTCATCGGAGTCAGACAAAATTATTAAATCCTCTGACCCTGCATCTTTGACTCCTTTAATAAGGCTATTTCTTTGATGCTGCTCAACGGGAGACTCACCGCCTTTATGTTTTTTAAAATTTATTTCATCCGTATAGTCAGCAACTATAAATTTGATTTTATTTTTAAATTTTGGAAATTTCTCTAATTTAAAATTTATATTTTTATCTTTACCTTGATGTGTTTTTGTCGACTCAGAAATAACGAAATAATCAACATATTCATTTAAAATATTTAGCCTAAGATCAACTATGTGATCCTCATCAAAGTACTGAAAACAATCATAAATTGCCATTTCTTTATTTTTTTGTAAAAGTTGCTATCCCTATCTTTTTTCCCTCGATAACAGATGATGAACAATGAAGATGAGTTCTATCAAAAATTAACATTGATCCAACTTCCCATTCATAAATTAATTCAACCTCCAATCCTTTTAAATTATCAATTTTTTCGTGATTTAAATATTTTTTATGAATTTTTTCATCAAATTTTTTTTCTCCATACATTTTTAAATGAATATCCGATCTTTTATTTTGTCCATAACTTAAGTTTTTTTTATTTAATTCCTCAGGATCTTGAGTAAAGCTTGTAGAGCCTCCATAATATCTATTTTTAAATATAACTGTACTACCGACAGAAGATAATGGAATTAAACTTTGTTTATATATTTTATTATTTATTTCAAAGCCTCCATCAACGTGCAACCCTATAGGAGCATAACTCTCCTGGATAAGGCCAAGAATATCTTTTCCATCATCGTCTTTCAAGTTATCCATTTTAAATTCTCCAATTTCGTTTTTAAGTCTATCGCAAAAAATCTGTTCTAAATCTTTGTCGTAACCATGTAACCACCTTTTTTTAATAACATTTTGTTTTTTATTGTGAACAGTGGTTGGAAGTTTTTTGTATAATTCAAGAAATTTTTTAATTTCATCTTTACTAAAAATATTCTTTATAATTTTTGGAGGCGACTCTAATTTTTTGATTTCGTTAATCTTACTATTCATTTTACTCACCCATATTAATTAAAGTACCTCTTTTTTTTGCACCAAAATAAGAGATATAAAAAACTATTACACCAAAAACAAAATAAACCATAGATATAGAAATAGATTTTAAAATATTTGCGTAATTAACATAATTATTAATAAGAATACTCCTCATTTCCTCAAAGATATGAACTAGAGGAAGGCCTTTAGCTATGATTTGAAGAAAATTTGGGAGTATTTCAATTGGATAATAAATACACCCAAGTGGAGCTAAAAAAAATAAACTTGCCCAAGCTATATTCTCAAATGATGGACCGTATCTTAGTAGACCAGATGTTACTAAAAGTCCTAAAGTTATTCCAAAAAGATAAAGTGAAATTAATAAAAAAATAAGAGGTATTCCAAGTTTGAGAACAGAAACACCAAATAAAGGGATTGCAATTATCACAGCAGGAACTAAACCAATTAAAGTTCTTAAGATAGCAGTCAATGTTAATGCAGCTATTATTTCACTTATCTTAATTGGAGCTATAAATAAATTCGTAAAATTTCTACTCCATATTTCCTCTAAAAACATCATATTAAAACTTATACTCGCTCTAAAAAGAAAATCGTATAAAATAGCTGCTGTCAAAATTACACCCACTGTGTTGCTATAATATTCAGAACTAAGTGTGAAAAACTTTGAAATGAATCCCCATAAAAAAATTTGAACAGTGGGCCAATAAATTAAATCTAAAACCCTTGGAAATGAATTCATTATTAAGTAAATATGTCTTAAGCCTAAAGCGTATATTTTTTTATAATTCATCTTTACTCCTTGCTAATTTTAAAAATGTTTCTTCTAAATTATTTCTACCATGTTTTTTTATAAGACTCTCACAAGTCCCGTTGTCTATAATTTTTCCTTTTTTCATCATAATTACACTGTCACAAAGTCTTTCAACTTCACTCATATTATGAGAAGCTAATAAAATGGTTATCTTATTCTTTGACTTATAGTTTTCTATATAACCTCTTATAAAGTCACCAATATCAGGATCTAAACTAGCCGTAGGTTCATCTAACAGTAAAATTTCTGGCTTATTAATAAGAGATTTAGCTAGAGAAACTCTATTTTTTTGACCCGAAGATAATTCCCCGGTTTTCCTTTCAAAGAAATTTTTTATATCTAAATCACCAGAAATTTCATTTATTCTGTTTGATAAATTATCAACTCCATAAAATCGTCCGTAAATTTCGAGATTTTGTCTAACTGTAAGTTTTTTTGGTAATTCTACATAAGGAGAAGCAAAATTAAATCTCTTTAAAATTTGATCTCTTTTGAAAGAATTTATATTTTTTTTTTCAATTATAATTTCACCATTAGAGGGAGTAACGAGTCCTAGCATCATACCTATTGTAGTTGTTTTTCCACATCCATTAGGACCAAGCAGTCCAACAGTTTTATATTGCTCAATGTGAAAATTGATATTATTTACTGCTAAATAATTAGCGTAAAATTTTGTTAAATTTTTAATTTCAATGAACATTACTTAGATGCTCTTGTGAGACGGTCATTGATAGCAATGCCTGGACCAAAGTTTGGTATTTTAGTAACAAAAATTTTTTTATACCCTTTTTTTTTAATTTTTCTCATAGTTTTATATAAATTAGCTGCAGCTTCTTTCAAGTCTGCTTTTTTACTCAAATTAAAATAGTTGCTTGTATTTTTATAATTTTTTCCGAAAACAATATAAGCATCTTTAGAATTTTTTGGCTTTTTACAAAAAAATATTGGTATACC
>CACFJO010000027.1 GCA_902566675.1 uncultured Pelagibacteraceae bacterium | reverse complement strand
AGAGAGCTTTTGATTTATTATTTCCGAATTCAACCTTACTTCTTTTAGCCCACTGTATTGAAACATTAATTGCACTAGATAAAATTTTTTTGTCTTTTGTCAATTTAGGGCATTCATCCAACACCATAAGTATATCTGAGTTAATTGCTTTCTGTGCTTGAATACTTTTTTCAGGACTTAAGATTATTTTCTTTCCGTCTATATGTGAGCGAAATATTGCACCTAGTTTAATATCGATATGGTTTAATTTAGAAAGAGACATAATCTGATAACCTCCAGAGTCTGTCAAAATTGGTTTATCCCAATTCATAAAATTATGAAGTCCTCCAAATTTTTTTAAAATTTCAGTTCCCGGACGTAAAAGTAAATGATAAGTATTTCCAAGAATAATCTGAGTATTTGTTTTTAAAATATCATCAGTAAAAACACCTTTTACAGTTCCCTGAGTTCCCACTGGCATAAATGCTGGTGTCTCTATTTCTCCCCTTGGTGTTTTTATCTTTCCAAGTCTAGCTCGATCATCTTGAGTTATTAACTCAAAAGCAAATTCAAATTTTGACATTAATTTATTTAGATCTTAAAGATATAATCTTATCAGGATTAGGAACCGCTCCAGAGCTAGGATCGCCTTTTTTAATTTTATCAATACTCTCCATTCCTTTGACAACTCTTCCGAATGCAGAATACTGTCTGTCTAGATGAGGTGCAGCCTCAAAACATATAAAAAATTGACTATTAGCACTATCTGGATCAGCTGATCTAGCTGCTGACAATGTTCCTCTAACATGGGCAATATCTGAAAATTCTGATTTTAAGTTTGGTAAATCAGAGCCTCCGGTTCCTGCTAAAGATAGATTAAAACTGGGACTACTAGATTTTCCAAATTTTACATCTCCAGTTTGTGCCATGAAACCCTCTATTACACGATGAAACACAACACCATCATATTGACCGTTATCCGAAAGTTCTTTAAATCTTTTTACGTGATTAGGAGCTTTTTCTGGAAAAAGTTCTATTTCAACATCACCGTGAGATAGTTTCATTATCATTAGATTTTCAGCCATAAGATTAGTGTTTATTAAACTAAAAAAAAATATAAATAAATAGTTAAATTTACTCATCAATATTTATCCTTTAACATTTTAACAGCATATTTAGTAACAAACCTTTCTATGTTACCTCCTAAATTTGCTATTTCTTTAACAAATTTTGACGATATTATTTGATTCTCTACATCTGACATCAAAAACATTGTTTCGATTTTAGGATTTAACTTTTTATTCATTCCAGCTAATTGGAACTCATATTCAAAATCTGAAACAGCCCTTAAGCCTCTTATTATTACTGAAGCTTTATATTGTTTACACAAATTAATTGTCAAATTACTAAAAGAAACTACTTTTATTTTTTTTTTATCAAATTTTAGATCTTTAAAAAGAGAGTTGTTTATAATTTCAATTCTTTCATCAATAGAGAAAGAATATTCCTTATCATCATTGTTCGTTGTAGCGACTATTAATTTATCGAAAATTTTTAATGATTTTTTTATCACATCAATATGACCATAAGTAATTGGATCAAATGTTCCTGGATAAACAGCAGTTTTCATTTTATTGAATATTATCTTCGATCTTTATTACAGAAACAACCTTTTCGCTTCCAGATAATTTTTTTATTCTTACCCCCTGAGTATTTCTGCCTGCTATTCTAATTTCTTTTACTGCACATCTCATTATACTTCCTTTATCCGTTGATAAGATTATTTCATCAGTTTCATTTACAACTAATGATGATGCGATATTTCCATTTCTAGGTGAATTTATTATACCAATTATACCTTTTCCACCTCTGTTTGTAACTCTAAAATCGTTAAAAGAGGATCTTTTACCGAATCCGTTTTCTGAAACAGATAAAATATATCTATCATTTGAATTTTTAAGTTTCTTATTTTTTAGGATTTCTTTTGATTCAATTTGAGAATTTTGTAAAATAGAAAGCGAAATTACTTTATCTCCTTCTTTCAACTGCATTCCTTTAATTCCCTTGGAAGATCTACCTTTAAATAATCTTAACTTTTTAGATTTGAACCTTATGCATTTTCCAAATTTAGTGCTGAGTAAGATGTCTTGATCATCCTTACAAATTTTAACCCCAATGATTTTATCATCATGGTCAAGTTTCATAGCAATTTTACCGCTATTATTTATATTTATAAAATCTTCTAGTGTATTTTTTCTGACGTTGCCTTTTGCCGTTGAAAAAATAACCATTAAATTTTTCCATTCTGCTTCATCTTCGGGTAATGGCATAATTGAACTTATTGCGTGGTGACTTTTTAATGGCAAAATATTAAAAATAGACTTGCCCTTAGATGAGGCTGTGCCTTCAGGTATTTTATGAGCTTTGATTTTATAAACTAATCCTTGTGTTGAAAAAAATAAAACAGGAGTATGAGTGTTTGCAGTAAAGATTTGAACCACAAAATCATCTTCTCTTGTTGAAATTCCAGCCTTGCCCTTACCTCCTCGTTTTTGAGCCTTCAATGAACTTAATGAGCCTCTTTTTATGTAGCCTTGATTAGTAATATTAATTACTACTGATTCTTTCTGTATCGTTTCCTCAATATTATAATTTAAAACAGCATCAATAATTTTTGTTTTCCTAGGAGATGAAAATTTATCTTTAATTGTTTCAAGCTCATTAGTAATTAATTGATATAATGCCTTTTTTGAATTTATAATTTTCTTAAATTCTAATATTAATTTAGAAAGTTTTTGTATCTCTGTCTCAATTTCACTTATTCCGTATGCTGTTAATTTTTGTAATTTTAATTCCAAAATTGCATCGACTTGATCATGAGATAATTGATAACTTGAAATATTTTTTTTGTTTTCAACAGAATTTATTATTTTAATGCTCTTCTTAATTTTCCATTTCTTAATTAAAAGATTCTTTTTAGCTATCTGTGAGTCTTTAGAGTTTTTTATAATTTTAATAGTCTCGTCAATGTTTTCAACTGCAACTGCAAGTCCTATTAATATATGAGCTCTTTCTTCAGCTTTTTTTAAATCAAATTTTACTCTTTTGATTACAGTTTCCTCTCTAAACTTTAAAAATTCAGATATAAATTCTTTTAAATTTAAAATTTTAGGCTTATTGTTTACAATTGCTAAAGTATTAAATCCAAATGAACTTTCTATATTTGTAAGTTTATATAGTTGTCTTCGAACTGTTTCAGGTTCAACTCCTTTTCTTAGCTCAATTACAACTCTGATACCTTCTCTATTCGACTCATCTCTCAAATCTCTTATTCCTTCAATTTTTTTATCTCTTACTAATTGAGCTATTTTTTCAATCAATATTGATTTATTTACTTGATATGGAATAGATTTAATAACTAAAATTTCTCTCCCACCTTTTTTTTCTTCAAACTCAATTTCTCCTCTTATCTTAAATGAGCCTCTGCCTTTATTGTAACCTTGTTTAATAATATCTTTTCCAATTATTATTCCTCCCGTGGGAAAATCAGGTCCTGGTACGTATTTCATTAGTTGATTTATAGTAATATTTCTGTCCTGGATAAGCGCTATTGTAGCATTTATTATTTCTCCTAGATTATGAGGTGGAATACTCGTTGCCATACCAACAGCAATACCGCCAGCTCCATTAACTAAAATATTAGGATACTGAGATGGTAAAACCTCAGGTTCCTTTTCTGTCTCATCGTAATTACTTCTAAATTCGACCGTATTTTTTTCTAAATCTTCTGTCAAAAATTGTGAAATTCTTCCAAGCTTAGTTTCTGTGTATCTCATCGCAGCAGGAGGATCTCCGTCTATAGATCCAAAATTTCCTTGACCAGAAATAAGTGGAACACTCATTGAAAAATCTTGAACTAATCTGACCAATGCATCATAAACTGATTGGTCTCCATGAGGGTGGTACTTACCAATTACATCTCCAACAATTCTTGCTGATTTTCTAAAAGGTTTACTCCAGTCATAACCTCCCTTGTACATTGCATAAATAATTCTTCTATGTACTGGTTTTAATCCATCTCGAACATCAGGCAATGCTCTACTTACTATTACACTCATCGCATAAGACAAGTAAGAGGAACTCATTTCATCTTGAACAAAAATAGGCTTAAATGATTTATTATTTTCTAGAGTATTTTTTTCCATTAACATTTAGAAAGGAATTTCGTCATCCAAGCTAGATAGATCTTGATTAATATTCTCATTAGGAAGAGAGCTTTTATTATCTGAAACTAAATTAGAATTAGATCCACTATTTTTACTATCTAGCATAGTAAGGCTTGAATTATAACCTTGTAAAACTATTTCAGTTGAAAATTTATCTTGCCCTGTCGACTCGTCTTTCCATTTTCTAGTGGTTAATTGACCCTCAATATAAACATTTGCACCTTTTTTAACATATTGCTGTACAACATTGACTAGTCCCTCATTAAAAATAACAACTCTATGCCACTCAGTTTTTTCTTTTCTTTCACCACTAGATTTATCTTTCCAAGATTGACTTGTTGCTATACTTAACCTAGCCACGCTTTTTCCATTAACCATTTGCTTAATTTCTGGGTCTGCGCCTAAACGACCTATTAATTGTACTTTATTTAAACTTCCAGCCATAATATTTTGAATAAATTTTGATTTTTTTATTGTTAAAAGTCTTTAATTTATATCATATTTGATAAGTAAATATAAGATGATTATTAATTAAGGTAAAAAAAATGTTGAAAAAAATCGTTGTAAAAGGCGCTAAAGAACACAACTTAAAAAATGTTTCTTTGGAAATACCAAAAGAAAAATTAGTTGTGATAACTGGACTATCTGGCTCAGGAAAATCGTCTTTAGCTTTCGACACAATATACGCTGAAGGTCAGAGAAGATATGTAGAAAGCCTATCTTCTTACGCTCGCCAATTTTTAGACAAAATGAAAAAACCCAATGTGGATTTTATTGAGGGTTTGAGCCCTGCTATTTCAATTGAACAAAAGAATACTTCTAAAAATCCAAGATCTACAGTAGCCACAGTAACTGAAATATATGATTATATGAGAGTTTTGTATGCTAGGGTCGGCGTACCTTTCTCCCCTTTTACTGGTAAACCGATAAGGTCTCAGCCAATTAGTGAAATGGTTGACAAAATAAAAAAGTTACCAAAAAATAATACAATTTACCTTCTAGCTCCAATTGTAAGAGGAAGAAAAGGTGAATATAAAAAAGAAATATTAAATTATAAAAAAAGAGGTTTTTCTAAAATTAAAGTAGATGGGAAATATCTCAATATAGACGAATTTCCAAACTTAAATAAAAAAGTAAAACATGATATTTCAATTATTGTTGACAGAATTATTCTTAATTCAAATTTGGGAAACAGGCTGGCTGATAGCGTTGAAACTGCTATAAATCTCTCAGATGGACTATTAATTGTTGAATATGAAAATGAAACTTTACCAAAAAAGTTTAGAAAAAAAGAAACAATTACTTTTTCATCAAAATTTTCTTGTCCAGAAAGTGGTTTCACAATAGAAGAGATTGAACCTAGATTATTTTCTTTTAATTCACCATTTGGAGCATGTGAAGAATGTGAAGGTATTGGTCATAATCTTAATGTTGATCCAAACCTTGTGATATCAGACCATAAAAAAAGTCTTCAAGATGGAGTTATTGAGCCGTGGTCTAAGTCAACTTCATTATATTACGCACAAACTCTTGCTTCAATTGCAAAACACTACAAAATATCAATGTCAGATTCCTGGAAAAAAATTCCAAAAAAAATACAGGATATTATTTTGTATGGTTCAAATGAAGAAGAAATTAAATTTTCTTATGACGATGGATATGAGTCTTATACAACAAAAAAAACATTTGAGGGCGTCATTAACAATTTGGAGAGACGTTATCTTGAAACCGATAGTGAATGGAAAAGAGAAGAAATTGCACAATACCAAAGTGAAACTAATTGTGAAAAATGTAAAGGTATGAGATTAAAAGATGAAGCCCTATGTATAAAAATTAATAATTTAAACATAAGTCAAGTTTCAGAAAAATCAATAGATGAAGCTCAAAAATGGTTTTCAAATTTAGAAAGTATTTTGAGTGAGAGAGAAAATAAAATAGCTCAACATATTTTAAAAGAAATTAACGAAAGATTAAATTTTCTTTTAAATGTTGGTTTAAACTATCTTACTTTGTCAAGAGAGTCGGGAACTTTATCAGGAGGAGAGGCTCAAAGAATAAGACTTGCCTCACAAATTGGTTCTGGATTAACTGGAGTTTTATACGTTTTAGATGAACCTTCGATAGGTTTACATCAAAGAGACAACAAAAAATTAATCACAGCTTTAAAAAAATTAAGAGATCTTGGAAACACAGTCATTGTAGTTGAACATGATATAGAAACAATGGAAAGTTCTGATCATATAATTGATATTGGTCCAGAAGCAGGCTTAAAAGGAGGAAAAATTGTTGCTGAGGGAGAAGTAAAAAAAATCATAAAGAATGAAAATAGTATAACTGGTAATTACTTATCAGGGAAAAAATTTATTCCTATTCCAAAAAAAAGAAGATCTGCAAAAAACGGAAGGTTTATTGAAATTAGTGGTGCTAGTGGAAATAATTTAAAAAAAGTAAATTTAAAAATACCTGTAGGTACATTTACATGCGTAACTGGTGTTTCTGGAAGTGGTAAATCAACATTGATACTACACACACTTTATAACGCATTTAATTTAATGCTTAATAAAAATAAAAGTAGAAAAGTTCCAAAAGCATTTACAGGATTTAAAGGAACTGAGCTCATTGATAAAATAATTGATATTGACCAATCTCCGATAG
>CACFJO010000026.1 GCA_902566675.1 uncultured Pelagibacteraceae bacterium | reverse complement strand
GATGCTTCAAACAATTGGAGGTGATTGTAATACTGCAATTGGCGGTTTAGCTGAAATTAAAAATAACAATTTGAAACTTAAGGCTCAATTATTTTCTGATAACGGAGATGAAACATTTGAACACGAAATTATAGGAAAAGATACTGATGCGGCAATTATTGGCAAAAGTATGGGGGAAAAATTATTAAACCTAGCAGGTGAAAAATTTAAAAAGAAATGAATATTTTAATAACAAGACCGCTTATAGACTCTGAAGATTTAATGGGCAAACTATTTTCACTTGGACATAAAATAATTCATATTCCTACATTAAAAATATCTCCAATAAATCTCAAACCAATCAATCCAAAAAAATATGATGCATTCATATTCACAAGCGCAAATGCTATTAGAAGTCTCAGGCTATTAAGTAAAGATAATGATAAACTATGTTTTTGTGTCGGCGCAATCACTGAAAAAATAGTCAGGCAACAAGGTTATAACAATACAATTTCAGCTGGGGGCACAGTTAATGCTCTTAAAAATATTATAATAAATTCTGAGCATTTAGATAAAAAAAAAGTTTTAGCATATATATGTGGAGATAATATTGTTTCAAACTTAGATCTCGAGTTACAAAAAGAGGGATTCCAAATTGAAAAAATTGTGAATTATACGTCGGATAAAATTCAAGAACTGAACGAGGATACCAATAAACTGATTAAAAATCATCCTCCCGACATAATTTTTGTCTATTCAAAAAGAAGCGCAGAAAGCTTTATTGAATTAGTAAAAAAATATTCACTCAATGGGTTGATGACAGACTCGAGAGTAATGTGTATAAGTGAAAAAGTTTTAAATGTATTTAGACAATCTGGATGGAAAAAATTAGAAATTTTTGAGACTGGAGATGAAATAACGAAAATAAATAATAATTAAATGGAAGTACTAGAAAATTTTAAAGATTTGTTTTTTGATGTATGGAACAAGGGGATTTCGGGCGTAAATATATCCGAAATAGTAATTGCTTTACTTATATTTTTATTTTTTCTATTTTTAAGGGGCATATTTTCAAAATTTGTAATCAAACGACTCGAAAACTACGTATCTAAAACAACAAATAATTTTGACAACTCATTGGTCTTCTCTATGGAGGGACCAGCAAAATTTTTTCCAATTGTTTTAGGGTTTTTTGTTTCTACAAGCTATTTAACAATCGAATCTCAAGCAGCAGAATTTCTTGAAACTATTAATCGTTCATTAATAACTATTTTAATTTTTTGGACTTTTCACCAAATAATTGGACCTCTCTCAGTAGTTATAAAGTCTGTAGGCGATTTAATATCTAGAGACTTAGTAAACTGGATTATTAAAGCAATTAAAGTATTGATTTTTATTTTAGGTGTTGCAGCGGTGTTAGAACTTTGGGGAATTAAAATTGGTCCAATCATAGCAGGTTTGGGTTTATTTGGTGTAGCAGTAGCTCTTGGAGCACAAGATTTATTTAAAAATCTTATTTCTGGAATTTTAGTTCTAGTGGAAAGAAGGTTTCAAGTAGGTGATTGGATTTTTGTTGAAGATGTCATAGAAGGTACTGTTGAATCTATTGGATTTAGATCAACTGTTGTAAGAAGGTTTGATAAATCTTTAGCGACAATACCAAATTTTCAATTTGCTGAAAAAGCAGTGATTAATAATTCTCAAATAACTAATAGAAGAATAAGCTGGGTTATAGGTCTTGAATATAGAACTACCAGCAAGCAACTTACTGATATCAAAAAAGAAATTGAAGAATATATAAAAAGTAGTGAACATTTCACTACAACTAAAGATACAATACTATCTGTAAAAATCGATCAGTTTGCAGCAAGTTCTATCGATATCAAATTAATTTGCTTTACTAAAACTAGATACTATTTGGAATGGATGAAAGTAAAAGATATTCTTGCAGTAGAAATTAAAAACATTGTTGAGAAACACAAAGCGTCTTTTGCTTTTCCTAGCACATCTCTATATGTGGAGAAGAATTAATGAAATCTATACTAATTTTATTTGACAACATCATCAATCTCTATATTTGGGTGTTAATAATTCATGTAATTTTTAGCTGGCTAGTTGCTTTCAATGTTTTAAATACTAGTAATCGATTTGTTTACTCAGTTTTAGATATTTCTTACAAACTTACAGCACCACCTTTGAATTTTATTAGAAACTTTTTACCTAATTTAGGATCAATCGATATTTCACCAGTGATATTAATTTTAGTTTTAATGTTTTTTAGAAATTTAGTTTTTGAAATGTTTGCACCAGGATTATTTTTAAGATGATTATTGATGGAAAAAAAGAAGCAGAGATTATTAGAAATGAAATTAAAAAAGAAATTTCAGATTTAAAGAAAAACAAGGGAAAAACACCTAGTTTGACAGTTATTTTAATCGGAGACTTCGCCCCCAGTTTAATATACGTCAAGAATAAAGAAAAAAGTGCTAGAGAGGTTGGTATTAATTCTGAAATAATTAGATATCCAAAAAATGTGAGTGAAAAAGATATTTTAGAAAAAATTAAAGAGCTAAATAAAAACGATGAAATTTCTGGTATCTTAGTTCAACTTCCTTTGCCCAGGCAAATAAGTAAAGAGAAAATTATTAACGCAATTAATCCATCAAAAGATGTAGACGGTTTTAACCCAATAAATGTTGGTAATCTTTCATCAGGTTATGACTCAATTGTTCCTTGCACCCCTTTAGGATGTCTTTTATTGATCAAAAAAATAGAATCAAATTTAGCAGGCAAACATGCAGTTATAATAGGAAGATCTAATTTAAATGGTAAACCAATGGCTCAATTATTATTAAAAGAAAATTGTACAGTTACTATAGTTCATTCAAAAACAAAAGATTTAAAACAAGAATGTTTAAAGGCAGATATCCTAATTGCTGCAGTTGGAGTAGCTAAGCTAGTAAAAGAAGATTGGGTAAAAAAAAACTCAATAATAATTGATGTAGGAATAAATAAAGTAGGAGATAAAATCGTTGGGGATGTTGATTTTGATGCTGTAAAAAATAAATCCAAAGCTATTACTCCAGTACCTGGAGGGGTAGGACCAATGACAATTGCTTGTTTACTTAAAAATACTCTAGATTGCTTTAAAGCTCGTTAGATTTTGATTTATCAATTTTTAAGTATTTACTATTTCTAAATCTTATTATTACAGTAGCTAAAGCGACAATTAAAATCGCAACAGATATATAAATTAGGTTTGTAGGATCACTTTCTTTGTCTTGTAATATAATAAATCTTGCTAAGGCTGTTATTGCAATTACTAAAGGATAGGTAATTCTTACTGCTCTTGTTTCCCAATAAGATCTAACCAATCCGATAACTTCTATGTAAATGAACATTAAAAGTAGGTCTGCTAATGTAATATCTCTATTCTCGTACATTTCTTTCATTTCTAAAAAAAAAGCAATTATCGTTGAGATTAGAACCACAACAACAGCAACAAGTTGAATATTTCGAATCGAATTGTTCATCTATTAATATTGTATCAAAAATTTAACCTTTATTTAACTGTTTAGAGTGAAATTTTATAAAATTTTCAACTTTTTTCTTATTAAAAGTTTTATTTTCTTCAAAAGAAACTTTTTTCATTGAATAGGCTTTATTTTTTGTATTCCTTGAAAGAATTGTAATATTTCCTTTGTACAAGCTCAAAACTATTTCGCCAGAAACTTGATTTCTTTTTTTATCAATTATTTTTTGAAGTTTAATTCTTTTTTTTGAAAACCAGTATCCGTTGTAAACTAATTCTGCATACTCAGGCATAATCTTTTCTTTATCATGGGCTGTTTTTTTATCTAAGGTCACTGACTCCATCGCTCTATGCGCAGCGTATAACAAAGTCCCACCTGGTGTTTCGTAAATGCCTCTTGATTTAATGCCAATAAATCTATTTTCAACAAGATCTACTCTTCCAACGCCATTTTTACCGGCAAGAATATTTAATTTATCTAAAAGTTTATCAGGTCTTAATTTCTTTCCATTCACAGCAATTGGATCACTATTTTTAAAAGTAATTTTTACTTTTGTTTTTTTATTTGGAGCTTTCTCCGGAGAAACAGTTCTTTGAAAAATAAATTCTGGCGCAGAATTTTTTGGATTTTCTAAAACCTTACCTTCAGTAGAAGTATGAAAAATATTATCATCAACTGAGAAAGGTGGTGCACCTTTTTTATCTTTTGGAATGGGGATATTATTTTTTTTTGCATACTTAATTAAATCTGCTCTAGATTGTAATTTCCACTCTCTCCAAGGCGCGATAGTTTTAATTTTTTTTCCACCAAAAAAAGCATAACCAAGTTCAAATCTAACCTGATCATTTCCTTTTCCTGTAGCTCCATGAGATACTGCATAAGCCTTAAATTTTTTTGCAATGGCAATTTGTCTTTTAGCTATTAATGGTCTTGCAATTGAAGTGCCAAGTAAATAAATTCCCTCGTAAACAGCATGTGCTCTAATCATCGGAAACACGTAGTCTTTTACAAAGATATTTCTTAAGTCTTCAATTATTATATTTTTTACTCCAAGATGTTTTGCGTTGGTTTTAATTTTTTTTCTATCAATTTCTTGGCCAATATCTGATGTATAAGCAATTACTTCTGCTTTATAATTTTCTTGCAACCATCTTAAAATAACTGAAGTATCTAAACCGCCTGAGTAAGCTAATACAATTTTCTTCATCTAGCCGCAGGTTTTTTTTGCGGTATTATAAGCTTTTGTAAATCCCATCATTGAATAGTGATCAGTAGTTTCCGCACCTTTTATTGTTCTAGCTTTAACAATAAGATTTGTTGCTCTTTTCATTAATTTAATAAAATTTCTTTCTTCTTGATCATCTAATAGCCAAGCGAAATTTTTTTGAGAGAAAAAGGAAAACCTTTTTTTCCCTGAGCTAGCAGTAACGGTAGAGCTTTTATAATCGTGGCCACTTGTGACGCTAACTTCGTCTTTAATGTTTTCACCAGGTCTAAACGTCACAAATAATTTAGATTGTTCCCTTTGAATTGCCCCCGGGGCTCTCTTTGTAGGAACGGTTTGAGCAAAACAAATCTTACCTTTTTCTGTCTCCGCAACAAAACTCTCCCAATTTTTATATTTACCAGTTGATCTTGGCGTATTAGCAAATGCGTTAAGTGAAAAGATTGTAAGAATAATTATAATAAAAATTTTTTTCACGATCATAACTCGTTTTTATACTAAATTTATCTGATTTCAACGCTCGATTAAGGTGATGGATTAGGGTTGTTGTTATGGATTTCATTTACTTTATCCATCATCTCATCCGTAAATTCTATATTAATACTTTCAACATTCTCCTTTAGTTGATCCATAGTTGTTGCTCCAATAATATTACTTGTCACGAATGGCCTAGAATTAACAAAGGATTGAGCTAGTTGAACCATTGTTAGGTTAAAATCTTTAGCAAGTTTAAAATATTTATCATAGGCCTTCATAGCTAAAGGATTTAAATGTCTCTCCCAACCTTTGAAGAGTGCCATTCTTGAGTCTTTAGGCATTTTACCATTTCTATATTTGCCAGATAGTCCTCCAGCTGCAAGAGGATAATAAACAAGTAAGCCACATTTTTCCCTAATGGAAATTTCTGACATACCTACTTCGTAAGTTCTGTTTACTAAGTTATATGGATTTTGCACTGACATCATTCTTGGAGCACCTTTATTTTTTGAGATTTCAAGATACCTAGATAATCCATAAGGTGTTTCGTTAGACATTCCAATATACCTAATTTTTCCACTCTTTATAAATTTTTCTAAAGCTTCGAGTATACTTTCAAAACTATTCCAATTTCCTTCTTTGTTATTAAATAGATAGTCTCTTCTTCCAAAAAAATTTGTAGAACGTTCAGGCCAATGTAATTGATATAAGTCTATATAATCTGTTTTTAATCTTTTCAAGCTACCATCAATAGCTTCACCAATTTTCTTCTCTTCAAAATTATTACCTCCACCTCTTATCCAGTTACATCCTGGGCCAGCAACTTTGGAAGCTAAAATAATTTTATCTCTATTTTTTCTTTTTTCAAACCAATTACCAATCATTGCCTCTGTTTTACCGTAAGAGTCACGAGTTGGGGGTACAGAGTAAATTTCCGCAGTATCAAAAAAATTTATTCCTTGCGATACCGCGTAGTCCATTTGCTCAAAAGCATCTTTTTCAGTATTCTGAGTTCCCCATGTCATAGTGCCGAGGCAAATTAAACTCACATCAATATCTGTGGTTCCAAGTTTTCTAAATTTCATAAAAATTAATATTTATGGCTTATTTTTAGGTCAATTTTTGACTATTGAAAAGTTTTTAAAAAAACATATATATAAAGCATGGAATTAAACAAACAAACATCAACTGTAAGATCATCAGCTTCTGAAGCAATCATAGACCAAGGCTTACGTTCTTATATGCTTAAAGTCTATAACTACATGGCCTCTGGTGTTTTATTGACAGGTTTTATAGCCTTAGCATTTTTTAAAATGGCTGTTGTAACTTCGAACGAAGGGCAGATTATCGGTTTAACAAATTTTGGAAATACAATTTACGCTTCGGGACTAAAATGGGTGATTATGTTAGCTCCTTTAGCAGTAGTTTTTTACATGAGTTTTGGTATTGCAAAAATGTCTGCTGCAAAAGCTCAAACTACTTTTTGGGTATTCGCAGCATTAATGGGTGCATCACTATCATCAATATTTTTAATTTACACCGGAGCAAGTATAACTAGAGTTTTCTTTATAACTGCCGGAACATTCGGCGCAATGAGTATTTACGGTTACACCACTAAAAGAGATTTAACTAAGTTAGGATCTTTTTTAATGATGGGTCTTTTTGGAATCATAATAGCCTCTTTAGTAAATATTTTTATGAAATCTTCTATGATGTATTTTGTGATTTCAATATTAGGAGTTTTAATATTCGTAGGATTAACAGCTTACGATACTCAGAAAATCAAAAATATGTATTTGGTTAGTGACAGTGGTGAATTAATGGGAAAGAAAGCAGTAATGGGAGCATTAACTCTATATCTAGATTTCATAAATCTTTTCATCATGCTTTTGAGACTCTTCGGCCAAAGAAGATAATTATTTGATTAATCTCAATTTGTTCCAGCTAGTTTTGTCGATCAGCTGATTTAAATTTTCTGATTTCTTAATAACTTTACCATCTTTATCTTTTATAAAATATTTTTCATTTAAGTAGATAGGTTTCAAATTTTTAGTTATTTTAATTACTGGTTTGTCCGAAGTTCTTTGATAAACATCAAAAGAAATTTCCTTTGTACATGATGAAAAAGAGTAATCTTTCCAAGATCCATTTGATAC
>CACFJO010000025.1 GCA_902566675.1 uncultured Pelagibacteraceae bacterium | reverse complement strand
TTACGTACAAGAATTCAAGATAAGTATATTGACAAAAGTATTTTAATTTCAGAGGAGAAATCAAATAATAAAGAAGATCATTATAAAAATATTATAAAAAAAGTGAATGAAGAAATTACTAATTTAGTAAAGTCGCAAAATTTGATAGACGTCAGGACACCTTCATTTTTAAATGCAAAATTTTTATTAGATAAAGATAATAGTCTCGTAGAATTAGATAAAAGATTAGAAAAAATTAACTTAGTTGAAGACATATTTGTTCAAGAATTTAATAACAAGTACGTTTTGTTAAAAATAAAATTTATAGGAAAACTTGACCGTATTTTAAAACAGCTTGAAAATCAAAAAATTATTTTGAAATTTATTAACGATCAATGGAGTATTAAAATTATTTAATATGAGTCAATTAGTTTTTAAATTTCCATTTAAAACAAAGTATTATGAGCAGGATTTTTATGTTTCTAGTAATAATTTCTCTGCATACAAGTTAGTTGAAAGCTGGCCAGATTGGCCGGGCAAATGGCTTAATATTTTTGGAGATAAAGGAAGTGGCAAAACTCATTTATCAAAAATTCTAGAAAAAAAAATAAATAACGTAAAAATAATAGATGCAAACAAACTAAGCGATGAAGTATTAGGTGAACTGATAAACTTAGATTGTTTAATCATAGATAACTTCAATAAAAATGTAAATGAAAAGCTTCTTTATTCAATTTTAAATCACTCAAAACAATTAGAAAATTATATTTTTATTAATAGTCTAAAATCAATCAAAGAGAACCAATTTGATCTAAAAGATTTACAATCCAGAGTAAATAGTTTTACTTACATTGGTATTGAATTACCGACAGATGATTTACTAAAAGTTATCATCTCCAAGTATTTTTCTGAAAAGCAAATAGATGTTAGTCCAAAAATATCAGAATTTATAATTAAAAATGTAGAGAGATCTTATGAAAAAATGTTTAAATTTATTAAAGATTTAGATGATTTGTCTTTATCTTCTGGTAAATCAATTAATATTAATTTAATAAAAAAAATATTAAATCAATGAATAAATATAGAACTCATAATTGTACTGAACTGACTATAGAAAATCTTAAGGAGCAAATATCTTTATCTGGATGGCTTCATAGAAAAAGAGATCATGGAAATTTATTATTCATAGATCTTAGAGATCATTATGGAATTACTCAATGTGTAATTGAAAATAAAAGTAAATTCTTTTCGTTGTTAGAAAAAGCTAAACCAGAAAGTGTTTTGAAAATAAATGGAGAAGTAGCCAAAAGAGCTGCAGGTACTGAAAATTTTGATTTAAAAACTGGAAAGATCGAAGTTTTAATTAAGTCTGTGGAGATTTTATCAAGTGCCAAAGAACTACCCATCCCTGTTTTTGGAGAACAAGATTATCCAGAGGAAATAAGATTTAAGTATAGATTTTTAGATTTGAGACGAGACGAAATGCATAAAAATATAATTTTAAGGTCAAACATCATTTCATTTATAAGATCTGAAATGATAAAATTAGGTTTTCTAGAGTATCAAACTCCAATTTTAACTTCTTCAAGCCCTGAAGGTGCTAGAGATTTTTTAGTGCCAAGTAGATTAAATCCTGGTAAATTTTATGCTTTACCTCAAGCACCACAACAATTTAAACAATTAATTATGGTCTCCGGATTTGACAAATATTTTCAAATTGCCCCATGTTTCAGAGACGAAGACGCTAGAGCTGATAGAAGTCCCGGAGAATTTTATCAGCTGGATTTAGAAATGTCATTTGTTGAGCAAGAGAATGTATTCGAAGTTGTTGAAAAATTAATGGTAAACCTGTTTAAGAAATTTTCTACAAAAAAAATTGAATTTGAAAAGTTTCCAAGAATTACTTTCAAAGAATCAATGCTTAAATATGGAACTGATAAACCTGATTTAAGAAATCCTTTACTAATTAATGATATAACAAAAATTTTTTTAAGGGAGGATGTAAAATTTGAAATTTTTAAAAAACTTGTTAAAGCAGGATCTCTGGTAAGAGCAATAATTACTAAAAATACTAAAGATAAACCTAGAAGTTTTTTTGATAATATTGATAAATGGGCAAAAGAACAGGGTGCCTCTGGCTTAGCATACTTTACTATAGAAAAAGATAAGAGGATTAATGGCAAAGGGCCTGTAGGTAAATTTTTTAGTGAAGACTCTATTCTAGAAATTATGGAAATAACTAAAGCTGAGATAGGAGATAGTATTTTCCTAGCATGCGGAAAGGAAAGAGATGTACAGAAGATTTTATCTATTGCTCGTAATAAAATTGCTGAAGATTTAAAAATAATTGATAAAAATAAATTTGCTTTTTGTTGGATTATTGATTACCCGATGTTCGAGTTAGATGAAAAAACTAACAAAATTATTTTCAGCCATAATCCCTTTTCAATGCCACAAGGTGATATAAATAATTTGAATTTTGATAATCCTCTTGAAATAAAGGCATTTCAGTATGATATTGTTTGTAATGGAATTGAACTTTCATCTGGAGCTATAAGAAACCACATTCCAGATTTAATGTACAAACTGTTCTCTGTAGCTGGTTATACAAAAAAAGATGTTGATGATAGATTTAGCGGTATGATAAATGCTTTAAGCTATGGAGCTCCTCCACATGGAGGTATAGCACCGGGTCTTGATAGAATAGTAATGTTATTAGCAAATAAAGAAAATATACGAGAAGTCACACTTTTTCCGATGAATCAAAATGCTCAAGATCTAATGATGCAAGCTCCATCTGAGGTGGATGAGTCCCAATTAAAAGAGCTTCAAATTAAAATAGATTTAAAAAAAAATTAATTTTTTGTTTTAAGATTAATCCTAACGTCCGAAAGATCCACAAGTTTTTCTTCTAAATTACTCCTAACAAAGCCTTTTGAAGTAATATTTTTTACTATTTTTAAAAATTTTTCATCAGTGCTATCATTTGCTATATTTTTATTATTCACAATGGACGGAGTATGAGCCAATTCCTCTTTTCCAAGATAAGAAATAGCTAATTCTCTAAAAACATAATCTAAAATAGAGGATGCACTTAGAATTCTGTCATTACCTAAAACATTGCCAGAGGGTTCAAATTTAGTATCAATAAATGCATCAACATATTCTTCAAGCGGAACTCCGTATTGAAGCCCAAGAGATATTGCAATAGCAAAATTATTCATCATTGCTTTAACTAATTCACCCTCTTTATTTGTATCTATGAAAATCTCACCTATTTTTCCATCATCATATTCTCCAGTGTGCAAGTATACTTTATGATCTCCAATTTGTGCTTTTTGGATATAGCCTTTTCTTCTATCAGGCATTTTGAATCTGGAATTGTTTTTAATTTTAAAAGTTTGTGGATTATTTGACTCAACTTTTTTGTTTACTATTTTTTCATTTAATTGATTTGGTAGAGAATTATTGATCTTAATATCATTGGTTTTTTCCTTATTTTTCTCACCAATTTTTTTTGTTTTACGATTATTTAATTTAACATCTATCACCTCTACATCTCCGTCAGTTCTGCTATCAATCTTTGTTAATTCTTTATCATTCAAGTCATTCAAAGTGTGAACAGTTTTGAAAGTACAGGTATAGTAGGTTTCAACGACGTATTTTTTCATAATTAGTTGGAATCTGTTATATTGAAGATATATATTAAATAATATAAGTGTCTATTTTAATATTATACACTTGTTAATTGTGTGGATTTGTTTATTCAAAAATTATGATATTTAAAATTATTTTTACATGGTGGCATAGGCAAACTTTTGGAACTTTTCTTAAGACATTATTTTCTGGCATTTACGTCGGCAAAGATGAATTTGGAAATAAGTATTATAAGAGTAAAAATAATGAAAGGTGGGTTATCTATTCAAGTAGGATCGAAGCAACAAGAATTACCTCAGATTGGTATTTGTGGATGCACCATACTACCGATAAAATTCCTAATGAGATTGATAAAAAAAAATATGGATGGCAAAAGAACCATAAAGAAAATAAGACAGGCACAAATGAAAAATACAACCCAATAAAGATCAAAAAAGATATGGTTAAAAAAAAATATGAGGCTTGGAAGTAATATAAAATTTATCATAATTTTAATATTTACAATTCAAAGCTTTCCCGCTTTTCCAGAAAATACAATATCATCCTCTCCATTAATTAACCTAAATGAGATTCAACCTAGTTTTGAAAGTATCGATGAAAAAAATGAAAGCTTAAATAATATTCAAAAACTAAAACAAAAAAGAAGGCAAAATCAAGAAATTAAATCCTCTCATGCAATTTTAATTGGTCTGGACAAAATAACAGCAAAATCATCACAAATTAAAGTTAACATTAATGAGTCAAAGAAATACGGTCCTTTAGAAATAAAAATTTTGAAATGTGGCAAAGTAAAGGTTAATAATCAGATAGACGATGTTGCATACATGCAAGTCAAAGATCTTTCAAAGAATGAAAATGAAAAAGTATTTATTTTTAATGGTTGGACTTTTTCATCTGATCCTAATGTAACACCGTTTGATCATGCTATTTATGATTTACAGCTTTTAAATTGTTTTAAAATTTAGTAAAATTTTTCTTTTCCAAGCCAATTAGTATCGAAATCTGATTCAATGAATTTTTTATGATTTAATATTTTTTTGTGTAAATCTATTGTGGTTGTGATTCCCTCCAGAACAAACTCATCCAAAGATCTTAAAGTTCTTTGAATAGCTTCGGTCCTGTTTCGCCCCTTGCATATTACTTTAGCGATTAAGCTATCGTAATACGGAGTTATTTTACATCCTTGAAATACTGATCCATCTACCCTTGTTCTAAAACCCGATGGTTGATGGCAGACACTTATAATTCCAGGACTTGGTTGAAAGTCTAATGCAGGATTTTCTGCATTTATCCTACACTCAATAGAGTGACCTCTAGGGTCAATATCTGATTGGTTAAGAGCAGTATTGCCAGTAAATGCTATCCACAATTGCTCTTTTACTATATCTATACCTGTCTGAACTTCTGTGACTGGATGTTCTACTTGAACCCTAGTATTCATTTCTAAAAAATAAAACTTACCGTTTTCATAAATATATTCTACAGTTCCTGCACCTTCATAATTTATTTGTTCAACCATCTTTACTGTTTTCTCCAATAAATCTTTTCTTTGACTGGATGTTAAAACTGGACTTGGGGTTTCTTCAATCAATTTTTGATGACGTCTCTGTACGGAACAATCTCTTTCACCAAGGTGAACAGTTTTATTTTTACCAGACATTATCTGAACTTCTATGTGCCTTGGGTTTTTAAAATACTTTTCTATATAAAGTTCATCATTGTTAAAAAATTTCTTTGCTTCCGTTTTTGCTAAGGAAAATAAGCTTTCTAATTTGCTTTCTTCTTCGACTATTTTCATTCCTTTTCCACCTCCACCACCTGCTGCTTTAATTAAGACCGGGTAACCTATTTGTTTACACAAAGATTTTGCTTCAGAAACATTCTTTACACCTCCTTCAGATCCTTCGATGACTGGAAGTCCATATTTTTTAGCTATTCTTTTTGCTTCAATCTTATCTCCCATTTTGGAAATAATATCAGCGTTGGGTCCTATAAATTTTATTCCATGTTTACTCACAATTTCTGAAAATTTTGCATTTTCAGATAGAAAGCCATAGCCTGGATGAATTGCTTCTGCACCTGTTAAATCAACAGCTGACATTATCGAAGATATATTTAAATAACTATTTTGTGGTTGGTGCGATCCTATACATACACTTTCATCAGCAAGTCTTACATGCATAGCATCTGCATCTACATCAGAATGAACTGCTACAGTTGATATGCCCCATTCTTTACATGCCCTAATTATCCTTACGGCTATCTCACCTCTGTTTGCAATTAAAACTTTTTTGAACATTTTTATTTTAGAAGAACTAATGACTGGCCAAATTCAACGGGTTGACCATCTTCTACCAAAATTTTTTTAACTTCACCATCGGCTGTTGAGGGCACATGATTCATAGTTTTCATTGCTTCAACAATCATAACGGTTTGACCTTTTTTTATTTTATCACCAATTTCAACAAACTTTTTAGCACCTGGTTCTGGTGATAAGTAAGCGGTACCAATAATTGGAGATTTAACTCTTATGCCATCACTTTCATCAGAGGATTTCAGAACTGATTTTGTTGCTGATACTATTGCACTACCTTTAGATGCCTCTAAAGCTTTTGATGCTCTAGAAACTTTAATTCTTTTTTGACCATCTTGGTATTCTAATTCCGTAAGAGAGAATTCTTTTAAGTTATCAACTAGCTCTTTTATTAATTTTTTATCAATTTTCATTTTTTCAAAATTGTTCTCATTGCATTTAACGCCATTACGTAACCATCAGCACCAAAACCACAAATTATACCTTTGGCTAGTTTACCTATCAAAGATTTGTGTCTAAATTCTTCTCTATTATAAATATTACTTATATGCAATTCAATAATAGGTATTTTAAGTATTTTTAATGCATCATGTATAGCTACAGATGTATGCGTATAACCTCCTGCGTTTATTATTAATCCATGTTGTTCAATTCTTGAATTTTGAATTTTTTCTACTAACTCTCCTTCAATATTAGATTGAAATAAAGTTAACGCAATTTTATTTTTTTTTGCAAATTCCTGACACCTTTTTTCAATTTCTTCTAGAGTAACACTGCCATATTGATTATTTTCTCTCTCACCTAAAAGGTTGAGGTTTGGTCCATTAAGAATTATAATTTTATCCATCAATATCTATTATAAATACTGAGTAACTTAATTATGGCAAAAATACAATTAAATGGAAAGAAAATATCAATTAAATCTAACTTTTCTTTATTTGAGTTGCTTCAAAAATATAATCTTTCTAATAAAAAAATTGCGGTAGAGCACAATGGGAAAATTGTACCTAAAACAAGCTTTAAAAAAAAATATTTAAAAGATAATGATAAAGTTGAAATTGTACACTTTATTGGAGGTGGTTAAATTGAAAAAAGATATTTTTAAAATTGCAGGCATGTCACTAAAATCAAGACTAATAGTAGGAACAGGAAAATATAAAAATTTTATTGAAACAGCAAAAGCGATAAAAGCATCAGGTGCTAATATGGTTACAGTTGCTGTTAGAAGAGTGAATATAACAAATAAAAAAAAACCAATTTTAACTGATTATATTAATGCAAAAAAAATAATTTTACTCCCAAATACTGCGGGGTGTTTTAATTCAGAAGAAGCTTTGAGAACACTTCGACTTGCAAGAGAAATGGGGGGATGGAAACTTGTTAAATTAGAAGTTTTAGGTAATAAAAAAAATCTACTTCCAAATATGATTGAAACAATAAAATCTACAAAAATTCTTGTTAAAGAGGGATTTAAAGTAATGGTTTATTGTTCAGACGATCCTTTATTGGCAAAAAAATTAGAGGACAATGGAGCATCAGCTATAATGCCTTTAGCTTCTCCAATAGGATCAGGATTAGGTATATTGAATAAAATTAATATTTCACTGATTATCAAACAATCAAAAGTTCCAGTAATTGTTGATGCTGGTATTGGCACTGCATCAGATGCTACTATTGCTATGGAACTTGGTTGTGATGGTGTTTTAATTAATAGCGCTATCGCTCAAGCAAAAAAACCAATAGTAATGGCAAATGCATTTAAAGAGGCAGTAATTTCTGGACGTAATGCTTTTCTTGCTGGCAGGATGGGAAAAAGCGTCTTAGGCTCTCCAAGTTCACCCCTTAAAGGTTTAATTTGATTTTTTTTTTCGTCTTACCCATAAAGTTCTTGGTTTTGTATTTTTTTTCGATTTTTTGGTATCTTTTTTTAATTTTTTAAGATCTTTTTTTTCTTTAATTTGAATTTTTTTTGTTTCCAAAACCTCGCTTACGTTTTTAATAATATTGATTATTTTTTTTGATTTATTAAATAATTCAATCTTATATTCTGGAATTATCAATCTTTCATTTGAAATTAACTCAATCTTAATTGGATATTTTTTTTGAAAATAATTTAATTCCTCGATAAGAATGTTTTCAATAAAAAACTTTACCTTTTCTGGAATAAAAGCTTTAATTATTTTTAC
>CACFJO010000024.1 GCA_902566675.1 uncultured Pelagibacteraceae bacterium | reverse complement strand
ATGCGCCAACATATTTTTGTAACCGTGTATATAATGAGAAAGCAATAATACTAGGAGAAATAGCAGCAAATATAATCCAGAACAAAAATGTCTGATTGTAGTTAGTCTTGGCAAAGTAAATATTTTCTAAAACAAAAAATGGGAAAAGTGAAATAAATCCAAACATTGCGATTAAAGTAAATCGGGCCATTAAACTAAATTTTGATTTCCAATTTAATAAATAAATTGAGTAAAGAGCCCAACCTAAAGCTGCTCCCAAAACCCATAGATCGCCTGTTGTAAAATTTAGGTTTATTAAAAAATCTAAATTACCTTTAGAAATAATTGTAAACACACCTGTAATACAAATTAATAAACCTAATACTCTAAAAAAATTAATTTTTTCTTTAAAGAATAAAATTGATAAAAAAATTATTATTACTGGTGAAGATGTGTAGATTATACCAATATTTGCCATTGTTGTTGTCATGCCTGCAAGATTTGGGAAAGCTCCACAAATACCACAACCCATTGAACCTAGGAAAAAAAGCTTGAAAAACTCTTTATTAAAATCTTTTTTGTATTTTAAAATTTCATTAAAAAAAAAAGGAAATAATATAATGAATACAGTAAACCATCGCCAAAATGCTAAAGAAATAGGAGGTACAGACTCCACACCTCCTCTTGCAACAATGGTATTGGTAGCCATAAAAATTGGCTGGATTAACAAAAGCAGATAAGGAGCGTAAGGATTATTTTTTGTCAATGAAGGCTTCATAGAACATCATTACAATTACCATACCCATTAAAATATAAACAGGAAGCACATCAAAAAAACCTATCATCATTGATCTAGTCAATGTTGTGGCTAAACCAATTAAAAAAATGGTGCAGAGTGAAACGCCAATTATTATTGTAATTTTATCCTTCATCTTTACAATTTTTCTCAAGCCAGTTAGCTGTACCTAAAAATCTTAAATCATCAAGTTTATCTCCAACTAACTGAACGCCTAATGGTAAGTCATTTTCTCCTGTAAGTAAAGGTAATGAAATCGTGGGTAAACCAAGATAAGTCCAAATTTTTTGAAAGTCCGCACTTCCAGTAGATTTTAATCCTTTATCAGCAACTCCGCTAGATGATGGAGTGATAATTCCGTGGTAATCTTCAAAAACTTCTTTGTAAGACTCATAACTTTGTTTCATAAAATCTGAAGCATCACCGTATTCTTTTGCTGAATATTTTAATCCTCTAGAGATAGCTTCTCTCATTTCTTTTGAAAGTTTAGTTTTATCTTTTTTATAATAAACTTGAAAATTATTTGCCATATCAACTTCATGAATGATTTGATGGTACTTTGGTATATCGTCAAAGTATGATGGTGTATCAAAAACCTCTATGTTTTTTTTGAAGTTTTTAATTAGAAATTCAAAAGCTTGTTGAGATTTTTTATTTATATTTTTCCAATTTTTTGTTTTATAAAAAATAAACTTTGGGTCGAAAACTGGTCCTTTCTCACATTCCTGAATCATATTATCGGCAGCAAAATAAATTGTTGAAGGATCATGTAAATCTTTTCTAATTAGTGATTTAGCTAATAATGCAACATCTTTTACACTTTTACCAAATACACCCATTGTATCTAGTTTATCTGAAACTTTTAAAACACCGTTTCTGGAGATTAATCCGTACGAGGGTTTATATCCAACAACACCACAATATGATGCTGGCCTGATTACTGATCCACCTGTTTGAGAACCAATTGACAAAGGTGCCATATGTGACGCAACTACAGCTGCTGAACCGCTTGATGATCCTCCTGGTGTTCTTGAATAATCATGAGGATTTTTTGTTTTAGATGGATGTATATATGCAAGTTCGCATGTAACAGTTTTACCCATAACAATTGCCCCCGAATTTTTCAATAAGTTTACAATTTCAGAGTCTTGCGAATTAGACATTTTTTTTCTAAAGACTGTCCCACATTCAGTTGGCATATCATACGTACCTATAATATCCTTAATTGCAACTGGCATGCCGTGCAATGGCCCTAGAGGTTTTCCAGATTTTCTATAAGTGTCAGCTTCTTCAGCTTTTTCTAACAAAAGTTTTTTGTCTAAAAATTGCCAAGCCTGAACATCTTTTTCAAATTTTTTAATTCTATCTAAATAAGCTTTGCAAAGATCTAAAGAAGAAATTTCACCAGAATGAAGTTTTTGTGATAAATCGTAAGCACTTAAAGATGTAACGTCTATCATTTAATCTGTTAATTAGCGAATAATGCTTCTGGCAACCAAAGAGCTATTCCAGGAAATAGATACATTAAAAACATGGCAAATATGACAATACCTAGAAAAGGCATAATGCCTCTGAATATTTCCATTAATTCTACATTTTTAGTTTGCACACCTTTTAAATAGTACGCGGACATTGCCATCGGCGGTGTTAAAAATGAAGTTTGTAAATTTAATGCAATTAACATTGCAAAAAAGTAAGGATTAACTCCAAAAAATTCCACAAGTGGTAAAAATATAGGAACGAAAATAATTAAAATTTCTGTCCACTCTAATGGCCATCCTAATAAGAAAATAATTATTTGCGTGATTACTAGGAATTGCCAAGGTTGTAAATTCATTGATTTAAAGAAATGCTCAAAAACCTCATGGCCACCTAAGTAAGAAAAAACAGATGCGAATGTCCAAGAGCCAATGAACAACCACATTATCATTGCAGTTGTCTTTGCTGTTAGAAATACAGACTCTTTAAAATTTTTCCATTTTAAAGTCTTGTAAAAATAAGAAAGCACTAAAGCACCAAATGCTCCAACTGCTGCAGCCTCCGCAGGTGTAGCAAGTCCACCTAAAATAGTTCCTAAAACTAATATTATTAATGAGAAGAGTGGTAAGAACGAAACCATAACCTCTTTTAAAATTTCAGATCTTGGCGGAATATCCTCTTTTGGAGGTTTAGGCGCTATTGATGGATTAAAATAAGCAAGTGTTACCGCATACATTATATAAAGACCAGCTAATAATAATCCTGGGAAAATTGCTGCTGCAAACAATCTTAAAGGTGAAAGCTGAGCAATAACTGAGTAAACTATTAACATGATACTTGGTGGAATCAAAATTCCTAAACATCCACCAGAACAAATTACTCCTGAGGCAAATTTTTTATCATATCCTGCCCTTATCATAGCAGGCCATGCAAGTAATCCCATTAGTGTAACAACAGCACCGATAATTCCTGTCGCTGTTGAAAATAAAGCGCAAGTTACAAGCGCGGCAACAGCCATAGAAGCAGGGAGTCTGTGAGAAGCTAATCTTATTGCAAAAAACAATCTAGAAACTATTCCGGCTCTCTCAACTAAGTAGCCCATAAATAAAAAGAGTGGGACAGCGGTTAAAACAGTGTTGTCCATCACTGTATAAGTATTCTGAACAAATAATTGAAAAATCCTATTATCAAATAAATGTTCCATTCTTGTAGGATCGAAATAAGCGTAATAGCCGAATCCAACTCCCATCGCCATTAATGTAAATGCAATAGGAAAACCTAGTAGTACGGCAAATAAGAAAATTGACATCATTAAAATTGCTATTTCGGGATTAGTTAAACTAAATAACATCTTTTTGATCCTCGTCTTGTGAAGTTCGCATTAACATTTTTTCTGTCTCTTCAGCTACTACCATTCGAGCAGGCCAGTGACCGGTTTGAATACAAATAATTGATCTACAAACTTCGCTAATACCTTGGATAACTAATAAAATTCCGGCAGCTGGTATCAAAGATTTAGCCATATAAATTTGAATTTGTGCTGGACTGTTCCAGCTTGTTTCTTTTATCTTCCATGCAAGCGAAGCATATTCATAACCATAAAACGCTAACGCGAGTACACCAGGGAAGAAAAAAATAAAATATAAAACTAAATCGATATAACCTTGTGTTCTTGGTTTGAAAAGTCTGTAAATTACGTCACCTCTGACGTGAGCTTCTGTAGATAAAGTGTATGCGCCTGCCATCATAAAAATTGCGCCATACATTTGTAAACTAAAATCGAAATTCCACAGAGTAGGAGCATTGAAAGCATATGCCATAACTACTTCGTAACAAGTTCCTCCCATTAAGATTACGATGCACCAAGAAAATGCCTTCCCTACGGAAGTACTTAAAGTATCTGCAAAATGAATAAATCCTCTCATGAATTTTTAAACTATGCTAATTTTTTTGTTATTTCCATAAAAAAAGGGGGTGAAAAATCACCCCCTTTTTACGTTTAAAATATAATTAAATTTTAACTTTGCTTATAGAGCCGAATTCATTCTCGTAAGCCAACTTATAATTAGGTTGGTTCATGAGTAAGTACTTCATAACTCTTTTAGCGTATTTCTTCTGTGAGTCTACAATCTTTTTAAAGAATGGATCTTTCTTATTGAAATCTCCGATTACTTTATCCCAACCTTTTAGCTGTTGAGCTAAGATCGCATCAGATGTTTGATACACATTAACTTTGTGCTGGTTCATCAATTTAGATAAGTCAGCAGAGTATCTTACTAATGCTTTAAAGTAGTTATCACTGTTCGCAGCATAAGCAGCATTTTTTAGAATAGCCTGATGTTTAGGCGATAATCCATTGTATGTCTTCTTATTTACTGGGATTTCAAACATCTCTTGCGATTGGTGGAAACTTCCTAAGTGGTAATGCTTAGAAACGTCTTGCATACCAAACTGAGAGTCTGATGTTGGGTTATTAAACTCAGCAGCTTCAATTAAACCTGTCTTCATCGCAGGCTGAATTTCACCTCCTGGTAATTGTCTTACAACCATTCCCATTGCTGTTAATACGTTAGTAGCTAATCCTACTGTTCTGTACTTCATGCCTTTTACATCAGAGACTTTTGTTACGTTCTTTTTGAACCAACCAAAAGGCTGAGCAGGCATTGGCATATGGAAGAAACCAATATAGTCGAAACCAACTTTCGCAAGTGTTTCGTCATAAAGTTTTCTACCTCCACCATACTCTATCCATCCCATAATTTCTTGAGATGACATTCCGTATGACGGACCAGTACCGAATAGAGAAGCTGCTGGATTTTTTCCATACCAGTAAGCTGTTACCCAGTGTCCCATATCAAGTACACCTGAACTTACTGCTTGTCCAATCTCCGAAGTCTTAACTACAGCTCCAACTGGCTGAAGGTCAATTTTTAATTCGCCTCCAGACATGTCGCTTACCATTTTTGCGTAGTCGCCAGCCATTTCAAAGAAAATGTTAGCGCCTGACGGCCAAGCCGCTTGCATCTTTAAAGTTTGCGGAGCACCAAATGCAATGTTAGGCATTGCAACTGTTGCTGCTGCTGCTGCACCCGTGGCTGCAGCTGCTTTAAAGAACTTACGTCTTGATGGAGTTTTTACTCCTTTTTTTATTTTTGACATATGTCCTCCGTTAGTTAATTAACGGAAATATTTAAGCATAAACTCAAATCAGAGTCTCTAACTTTTTAGAATTATTTTAAATTGCAGATTCAATCTAGAGGTGTACTAATTCACCTGATCTTGCGGTTTTTTCCCTGAAAAAAAATCTTCCAGATTTTTTGTAGCCCTATATGCCATATCCCACCTTGTCCTTTTGGTAGCGCTTCCTAAGTGAGGTAATAAAAAAATATTTTTTAACTTTAAATATTCAGGATGAATTTTTGGTTCACCATTATAAACATCTAAACCGTAAGCAAAAACCTTTCCATTTTTCAAAGCCTCAATCATAGCATCATCATCAACTACATCACCTCTTGCTGCGTTACCTATTACTGTATTTTCTTCTAAATAATTTAAGGTTTCTTTATTTATTAAGTTTTTTGTTTCTGGGGTAGCAGGACAATTGATCGATAAAAATTCACTCTTTTCAAATAGGCTTTTTAAATCTTTATGATAAATCGCTCCGTCCTCTAAGTCTGAAGAAAGTTTAGATCTATTGTGGTAATGTATCTCCATGTTAAAAGCTTTTGCTCTTTTAGCAACTGCTCTTCCTATTCTGCCCATTCCAAGAATTCCTAGTCTTTTATTAGACATTTGCTTTCCTAATAGAAAGTCCCAAGACCATTTCCAATTTTGTTTTTCTGCTGCAATACGACCCTCATAAGCTTTTCTAGATGCACCTAATAAAAGTAATATTTGAATATCAGCTGTTGCATCTGTTAAAACATCAGGTGTATTTGTTACAGTTATTCCTTTATCTTTTGCAGCTTTAATATCTATATTTCCAAAACCAACTGCACCATTGGCAATTATTTTAATCGAGTCAGATAATTTAGAAATAGTATCGGCGTTTATTGGGTCTGTGACTGAACTTAAGATTCCATCATAATTTTTTGAAAGATCAATAATTTCTTGTGGTGTAAAAATCTTATCATCTTTATTTAAAGTAACTTCAAATAAAGTTTTTAGTTTCTCCTCATTTTCTTTAAGAAGCTTTCTAGTGACAAAGATTTTTTTTTTCATTTTAGAAATTTTTTAATTTATCTGGTTTTGGGCCACCGGTAAACCAATCAAGTAATTCAACTGTATGAATGATCGGAATTCTAGTTCCAGAAGAGATTTGGGTCATACAGCCTATATTACCAGTAGAAATAAAATCAGGTGAAATTTTTTCAATGTTTTTAACTTTATTTTTCAATAAAGATTTTGCCATTTTTTGATGAAGGATATTATAAGTGCCAGCAGATCCACAACATAAATGTCCTTCTGGTATTTCTAGAACTTCATTGCCTGTTTTTGAAATTAAATCTTTAGGTTGTTGATGAACTTTTTGTCCGTGCTGCATAGAACAGGCTGAGTGATATGCAATTTTGTATTTTTTCTCAGTAGTTAGATTTATATTTAATTTTAAATTTTCTTCTAAGTACTCTGTAATATCCTTTGTTAATTCAGAAATTTTTTTTGCCTTTTTTTTAAGATCTTTATCATTTTTAAAAATATGACCGTAATCTTTTAAAGTCGTACCACAACCTGATGTATTACTTATTATAGCATCTAAACCATTCTTGAGATATTCATCATGCCAACTGTTAATATTATGTTTAAAAGAATCGTGAGCTAACTTTTGTTTGCCTAAATGATGATTTAAAGATCCGCAGCAATATATATCTGGCATTACGACAACCTCGACATTGTGTCTATTCAAAAGTCTGATAGTTGACTCATTTATTTCAGGCGATATAACTCTTTGAACGCATCCAGTTAATAAGGCTACTCTTGAAACTTTTTTACCTTTTTTGACCTCGTAAACCTTTTTTTCTTTTAGTTTCTTTCCAGGAATTTTATCAGGCATCAAGTTCAATGCATTTCTTAAAAATTTTGGAAATAAAAAACTGAATGGCTTTACAATTTTAGAGGACCAAGCCATTAATAAAAATATCTTTGGTCTTGGCAAGACGAATGATAAGATGTTTCTAAATAATCTGTCAAAAAAAGGTCTTTTGTAAGTTTCTTCCACATAATTTCTTCCATGGTCAATCAAATGCATGTAGTTAACTCCTGATGGGCATGTAGTCATGCACGAATAGCAAGATAAACAACTGTCTATATGTTTTGCAATTTCTTTAGTTGCTGGTTTCTTATTTTCCAACATATCTTTAATAAGATATATTCTTCCTCGTGGTCCCTCTAATTCTTCACCATTAATACCGTAAGTAGGACAAGTGGCATTACACATTCCACAGTGGACACATTTTCTAATTATTGTTTCACTTGTTTTATTGTCTTTATCTTGAAGTTGTTTCTCACTAAATGATGTCTGCATTTAAATTCCTGTGTACATTTTTCCTGGGTTAAAAATTCTTTTAGGATCAAAACTCCTTTTAATTTTTTCACTTATTTTATACTTAATTGGATCTATTGTAAAAATATCAGCAGAAGCTTTGAGATCTTCCTCGACTTTGATTAATGTAATATAACCTTGATGTTTTTTTACTATATCTTTAGTTTCATTAAGTATTTTTGTGTTTAATTGGTCAAATGAGGCCCAGATCAGGCTTCCTCCCCAATCAATAAAATATTTCGTCTCATAATTTTTAAATTTTTGTATAACTTGTAAACTCTCGCTAACTGGAACAACAATTCTTAATAGGTTACTTTTCAAGCTTTTAAAAACCTCCAAATTTTTTGTTCTACTCCAAAAAATATTACTTTGTTCATTATCCAGCACTGACAGTTCATGATCTAATAGACCTAGTTCTTTGGTCAATCTATCCAATCTTTGATCTACGGAATTTATTGGGCCTTCAATTCTGATTGCTGTCAAGCCCCCATCATGCGTGAGATCATTTAAAACAAAATTTTTTCCAAAATAATCTGGATAAAATACTCCGCCTGATGGATCTGTTGAAGATGATAACCCTTTTCCAAGATATTCTAACGCCTTTTTAAGATGTGGATTCTTTATGACTAAAGTTTTGCTTGTTTCTGGTTTTGGCAAAACTTTTATTGAAAGCTCGGTTAATATCGTAAGAGTGCCAAAAGATCCTGATATTAATTTACTTAAATCATAACCTGTAACATTTTTTACCACTGTCCCGCCTGATTTAATAGTTTCACCTTTTCCATTAATCCCTTGAAAACCAAGTAT
>CACFJO010000023.1 GCA_902566675.1 uncultured Pelagibacteraceae bacterium | reverse complement strand
AAGATGCGGCAGATGCACGTCCAGAAGTATTTTCTTCGGGAAACGCTCTTGATGCAAAGATTACTGATTTGGATTTAAAAACAAGAAGAATTAAACTAAGTGTTAAGGCCGCTCAAATTGATGAAGAAAAATCTCTCATAGCAAAATTTGGTGAAGGTGCAACGAAATCTGGAGCAACACTTAAAGGAATCTTTGAAAAGGCTATAGGGAAAAAAGCAAAAAAAGAAAAATAATTGTCAAGAGCAAGATTAATTAACCATCTAAAAAAAGACAATCCTAAAATTAATAATTCAGAAATTGAGAACATAATAGAAATATTTTGCAACGCAATTGAAGAAACTCTAAAGGATGGTGGCAGAGTTGAGCTTAGAGGATTTGGTGCTTTTTTTGTTAAAAAGATTAAAGAAAAGCATTCTGGGAGAAATCCACGAACAGGAAAATTAATTTATATTCCAGAGAGAAATAAGGTAAGATTCAAAGCTAGTAAAAAATTAAAAGAAATAATCAATAAATGAAAAAAACTAAAATATTTATTGCATGCGATACAAGAAATCCTAAAAAGTTAAAACAAATTATTAAACAGTCAAAAACAAATAAACTAAAGATATCCTATAAAGTTGGGCTGGAATTTTTCCTAAGTCCGATGGGAAGAAGGTATGTTTCAAAACTTAAAAACAAAGAAATTTTCCTAGATTTAAAACTTAATGATATACCTAATACATGCATGGCGGCTATTAACTCTCTAAAAGATCTAAAGAATATTACTTACTTAACAATTCACATTAATGGAGGTTTAGAAATGATGAAAGCATCAAAAAAAGCTGCAAAAAAAATTAATAAAAAACTAAAAATTCTTGGTGTTACGGTTTTAACAAGTTTTGATAATTTATCGATAAAAAAAATTGGCCATACAAGATCAATTAAAGATTTGGTTATAAAACAGGTAAATTTAGCGAAGGCTGCAAAGTTAGATGGTATAGTCTGTTCAGGTCATGAGGCAAAATATATTAAAAAGATTTGCAAAAATATGGAAATAGTAACACCGGGAATAAGACTGGAAGGTGATAAAAAAGCTGATCAAAAAAGAACTATCACACCGAAACAAAGTATAAAAAATGGAGCTACATCAATCGTAATTGGCCGTAGTCTTACAAAAGGAAATATAAAAAAAAATATAAATAAACTTATTCTTTCATTAAATTAATTAAATGAAATTTAAAGCTTGTGGCCTATCACGTCGAATTGAAGTTGAAACCTGTATAGAAAATAATGTTGATTTTTGTGGTTTCATTTTAAATTATCCAAAGAGTCATAGATTTTTACCTTTGAATAAAGCAAAAGTCCTTACAGATTTAAAAAAATATAACACTAAATTTGTAGGTGTATTGGTTAAGCCTAATGAAGAGGAATTAGAAATTTTTTCAAAACTACAATTAGATTATTTTCAGCTTTATGGAGAATATAGTAATCAAGATATTCTTCATATAAAAAATAAATATGGAAGAAAAATAATATCATCAATTCAAGTTAAAAAAAAATTAGACATAAATAATTTTAAAAATATTGAAAAAAATTCTGATATAATTCTTTGGGATAGTACTGGCTATGAACAAAGCCTTGATTGGGATTATAATTGGTTAAGAAGCGTTTCTACCAATGTAGAAAAAATGGTAGCTGGTAATATAACTATAGATAAATTAAAAAATTTGGTGAATTTGGCTGATATAGTGGATGTTTCTGGCGCTTTAGAAACAAATAAAGTAAAAGATATCGATAAAATCAAAAAATTTGTAAAAGAAATAAAAGAAATTAATGATGAAAATTAAAAAAGGAATTCCTTTAATTGATCAACATGACAAAAATTTTATGTACGGCGGTAAATTTGGAGGTAATTATATTCCAGAAACTCTAAAAAAACCTATTGATGACTTAACTAAACTTTTTTCTAAATTAAGAAAAAATAAAAAATTTTTAAAAGACAGAGATTACTATTTTGAAAATTATGTTGGAGCACCAACTCCTTTTATCAAATTAGAGAATTTGACACATTATTTAGGTGGAGCACAAATTTATGCAAAAGTTGTCTCTGAGGCAAATGGTGGTGCTCATAAAATTTATAATGCTACTGTTCACTGTTTAATAGCTAAAAAGGCAGGAAAGAAATTTATAGTTGGTGACACTGGTGCGGGGTATGCTGGGAAAATGCTGTCAATGGCAGCAAAGAAGTTTGGATTAAAATGTAAAATTTTTATGGGAGCTAAAGATATAAAAAGGCAAAGACCTAATGTAGAGGCCATAAAAAAAAATGGAGCTGAAATAGTTCCTGTAAAAACAGGCAGTCAAACATTGGTAGATGCTGTTAGCGAATGTATGAGATATTGGGTTTCTAATTGTGACACAACACATATGTGTGTTGGATCTACAGTTGGTCCAAATATATTTATTAAAATCTGTGCATGGAGTACAGCTCAAATTTCAAGGGAGTTGATAGTGCAAGTAAGAGAAGAGTTTGGAAAAATCCCAAATAAGTTAAAATTGATAAATTGTGTTGGAGGCGGAAGTTCCGCGGCTGGCTTCTGGAATGAATTTATGGATACAAGTGCTGAATTTATTGGAGTAGAGGCGGGAGGACCAAAAAATAGTAAGCTTCATGCAGCTCCTTTGACTAATGGTTCAAAAATTGGAATTCTTCACGGTGCAGCACAGTATGTTATACAAGATAAAGAAGGTCAGATAGGGTCGACTGAGTCAATCTCAGCAGGGTTAGATTATCCCGGTATATCTCCTTTACACTGTTTTTTAAAAGATGCGAAAAGAGCAAAATATACATCTGCAAGTGATGAAGATGCTTTAAAAGCGTATAAATTAGTTTCAAAACTTGAAAATATTTCACCATCATTAGAACCCTCGCACGCATTTGCAGAGGCTATTAGGATAGCTCCAAAATTAAAATCTTCAGAGATAATAATTTGTAATAGTTGTGGGGATAGTCACAAGGACAAAGATATTATTAAAGAAAAATTAGGTTCATACGTAAGATGAAGTCTAGAATTGCTTTAGCATTCGATAATTGTAGGAAAGAAAAAAGAACTGCTTTAATAACCTACACAGTAGCAGGTGACAATACAAAAAATAACTCACTTAAAATACTTAATAAAATTTCTAAGCATGCAGATATTTTAGAAGTTGGATTTCCACACAACACTCCAATAGCAGATGGAGGTCAAATTCAAGGAAGTTCACATCGAGCTCTCAAAAATGGGGTAAAATTAAAAGATGTTTTTCAAATTATTAAAAAATTTAAAAAAAACAATCCGACAAAACCAATTATTCTAATGGGATATTATAACTTAATTTATCAAAATGGTGAGGAAAACTTTTTGAAAAGCTGCAAATCATCGGGCGTAGATGGTTTAATTGTAGTTGATCTAAGTTATCCTGAAAATAAAAATTTTGCCAACAAGTGTAAGAGAAAATCAATAAGCTTTATACAACTTCTATCACCTACTACATCTAAAGATAGAATGAAAAAAATTATTAGAGATTCGCATGATATGATTTATTACATTTCAATGTTGTCAACAACTGGAGGAAAACTTAAAATTTCACCAAAAAAAATTCTCAAAAATTACTTTATGATTAAAAGAATCAACCCTAAGAAAAACCTTGTAATTGGTTTTGGAATTACAGATAAGACTATATCCTCTCTAAAATCAGCAAATGGACTGGTTGTGGGTAGTATGTTGTGTAAAACTATTACAAATTCACTCAAAATGGGACAAAATCCTGTCACAAAGTTAGATAAAGTTGTGTACAATCTGAAGAAAAAAATTTTATGAATTGGATAACGAAATTTATCAAACCTAAAATTAAATCCCTCTTTGAAAAGAAAAGATCTTCTAAAGTAGAGGAAAATCTATGGACGACCTGTAGCTGTAAAAATTTAATTTATAAAGATGATATGGAATCCAATCTGAAGGTTTGTCCCAAATGTGGTGAACACCATAAGCTTACGTGTAAAGAAAGATTTGAAACTTTCTTTGACAACAAGGATTTTGAATTGATTAAAACGCCATTGCCAAAAGACGACCCTCTAAATTTTGTGGATAAAAAAACATATAAAGATCGATTAATCACAGCAAGAAAGTTGACTGGTCAAGATGATGCGGTGCTCATAGCTAAAGGCAAAGTTCAAAGTATAGATGCAATAGTTGGTGCACAAGATTTTAGATTCATCGGGGGATCATTTGGAGCTGCTTCTGGAGAAGCATTTATAGCAGGCGCTCAACATTCAATAGAAAAAAATATGCCGTATATATTTTTCAGTTGTTCAGGTGGACAAAGAATGCATGAGAGTTCTATAGCATTAATGCAAATGTCTCGTACAGCATTAGCTGTAAATGAATTAAAAAAAAAGAATATCCCTTTTATTGTTGTTTTAACGAATCCAACAACTGGAGGAGTAACTGCTTCTTGGGCTATGTTGGGTGATATATTAATCAGCGAACCAAAGAGTGTTATAGGTTTTGCGGGTAGGAGAGTTATACAAGATACTGTAAGGGAAACACTACCAGATGACTTTCAAACGGCTGAATATGTAAAAGATCACGGAGGGTTAGATTTAATAGTTGAGAGAAAATATTTAAATTCTACAATTGGGACTTTACTAAGTGTTCTATTGAAAAAAGCAGAGGCTCAGGCTAAACAAGAGTCTAATGTCACAATCGATCAATCTTTACAAACAGCTAGCTAATCATAAACTCTTTAACAAATCAGTTAATTTTAGTCTTAAAAGAATAAAGTTAGCTTTAGGCCAGTTAGGACATCCAGAAAAAAAACTCAAAAATGTAATTTCAGTAATTGGTGAGTCTGGTAAATTTACTACATTATTTTCTTTAAAATCATTTATAGAAGCAAACAATCAAAAAGTTACAGCTCATATTTCGCCTTCGATAAAGGACATCAGGGAAAGATTTTATATGTGTAATAAATACTTAACTCACACAGAGATAAAAAAAACGATAAAGGAAATAGAAAAATTAAATACTCCATTAACAATTTTTGAGTGCCTTACTTTAGTTTATATTATCAATGCCGCAAAAATGAACGCTGACTACAATATTCAAGAAACGGGAGCTTTGTGGAGACTCGATTCAAATAATATAAATGACTTCCCAATAATTCAAATTTGCACCAACATAAACAAACAACATTTAAATTTTTTAAAAAAAAAGACATTAGATCAAGTTATTAAAGAAGATGTAGGTTATCTTAGTAACTTTACAAATATATACATAGGCAAACAATCGCCGTATGTATTGAAAAAAATTAAGAAAATCTTAAAAAAAAATAGAAGTAAGATTACATACCCGAATAAATGGAAACTAATTGAAAAAAACCGGCAATTTTATTATCAAGATAAAAGAACGAAAATTAAACTGAATACTAGGAACGTTTATTCTAAAGGAATGTTTGAGAATTTATGTTTAGCTATAAAAATTGCCCTTGATCTCAAAATTGGTAAGAAAATTATTAAAAAAACTTTACCTAAACTATCTTTTGAAGGTCGCTTTCAGTATCTTCATAAAGGTAAAATAAAAAATAAGCTTCTTAAGAATGAGTCTATCATGATTGACGGTGCACATGCCACTGCTGACGCCAAAAACTTAGCGGCATATTTAAAAAAGTTAAAAATACCTAAATATGGGATTTGGGCAATGACCAAAAATAAAGATCCGGATTTATTTATCAAACAATTGAAAGGGGTATTCAAAAAAATTGTTGCTATGCCAATAGAGAATGAATTTAATTCTGTCTCAGCTAATAAACTTTATAAAATAGCGATCAAAAATAAATTTAAAGCAGAAAAAAGCGATAACTTTACAGAAGCTCTAAAGAAAATAAGAAGTAATGAAAAAAAATTAATTGTTTGTTTTGGTAGTCTTTATAATTGTGGAAATATTTTAAATAAAAATTAAATGTGTGGTTTAATAAATTCAAGCATATCTTTTTCACTTGAAGCACCAACTTTTGTTCCTAAAAGTTTTCCATCTTTAAATAAAAGAATTGTTGGCACTCCTCTCACTGAATACTTAGTTGGCTCATTAGGCTGACTTTCGATGTCATGATAATAGCAATCTATTTTATCTGACATGTCATTTGAAATTTTTTCTACAATCGGTTTAAGCTGTTGACACGGTCCACACCATGATGCCGAAAATTGAATTAGTGAAAGTTTGCTACCGCCTATTTGATCGCTAAATTTTTCGTCTGTGGAGTCTTTGAAAGCCATAATCTCTAATTAAATATTTTTTATTTTTTGTCAACTATGCAGATGAGTAATATTTTTCTAAATCTTCAACGTACGCGTTAATATCGTCTAATATTTTAAGTTTTTCTGGTTGGTTTTCTTTTTCAAATTTCGCTCTTAAAGTATCGATCTCTGAATAAGTTCTAGGTATTGTATTCCAGTTTTCGTTATTTGTGCTTAAAAGTTTTTTTGAAATATCTTTGTGAATTATATTAAAGTCAGATTTAGTTAAAATCTCAGGTTTTTCCATGTAAAGGAGTTTTTTTCCAAAGTATTGTAATCTTTCATCTTTAAACTTAGAGATAACTTGAAGTTTTTTATTCCAATCGACACTATGAAACTCTGGCATTATTTTATTATCCTCTGTTGAAGTAAATTTAGCGTAAATACTTTCCTCATTATATAAATCTTCTTGTGACTTTGTTTGTTCTTTTTCATCAATTTCGGATCGTTTTACAGAGGCAACTTTTTCCGCAAAAGCTTCGTTGTTTTTTATCATTTTAGCTCTTTCCTTTAATTTTTTAGTACCAATAAGTTTGTACTCATCAAATTGATTTCCATATGATGGATTCATAATGACCGGATGCTTATTATGTCTAACAGTTCTAATGAATTTTGGTTGTTTTTTCATGGCTGCAGTCAATTCTTTAATTGGCATGTCTAAATATGGAGAGGGATCATGTCTCAAATCAAAACATAATGGCCATTGATATTGAGGATGTTGACAAATAAACGTTTGAACGTATGGTCTACTTCTTCCATAAAAATATTCATTAGTACAAAAAAGTAATTCCTTTTTTATTAACTCTAAAGACTGATTTTTATCCATAGTTAACATACTTGCTTTCCAAACATTTGGAGCTTTTTTTGAAATTAATTTTGCTATTCCAATAGTAGCCATCACATCGCCAATAGCACTATGTGCATCTCCATGTTCAATTCCATTCAAAGGTGCCATTTGATCTAATTTGTAAACATCATTTCCTTTTTCATTTACAGAATTTTTAAGGGTATTTGGGTAATATAAGTTAGCGGCTCTTGCTAAACTTAAGATATCTCCTCTAGTGTTTCCGTTTGTGCTAGTAATGTAAGGATATTCTAATGTTTGAAACAAAGTGCACCTTAAAAATTCCTCATCAAACTCAATACTATTGAACCCAATATAATTAGCCTTGCCCCATCTTTTAAGTGTTTCAACAAACTGCCTAATCATTTCATAATGAGAGAGGTTGGATTTTTTTAGCATTGAGGGTGAGGTCTTGTTCACGATCAGTGCCATGGCTTCCGGAATTATTCCAGGACTTAATCTACACCTAGCATCAAAACGATCTAGTTCATCTAAATTGTCATTAGTTAATACAGCGCCAATTTGAATTATTTGGCCCCAATATTTATTAGATGAACTGGTCTCAAAATCGTAAAAGACAAAGTTAGACATAATTTATGTTTACTTTAGAACTTTTATCTTTTCTGGATTTTCTTTCAAGGAATCTGTTATTTGCTCTGGATCTTTAATATTCCCTAGCGTATTCATTATTGATCTAGCGTCCCTACCAAAACCATCGGTTGCAGCCATGGCCTGCTCTAATTTCTTTCTTAGGTCTTTAATCCCATCAAAATGTTTTTCAAACCTAGAACTTATGTTTCTTAAGTCACTATAGATTTGAGTTGCATGTTGTTGAACTTTTAGTGTTTGAAATCCTAAATGATAAGATTGCAACAAAGCAGATAAAGTATTAGGTCCAGAAACTGTTACTTTATATTTTATTCTAAGCTCTTGTAATAATAATTCTTTTGTTTTTGGATCTCTATAACTTGAAAGTTCTGAGAATAATCCTTCAGTAGGAACATAAACGATCGCAAAGTCTGTGCTTTTAGGAGGCGCTATATATTTAGAATTTACTGTTTTAGCTTTCAATCTAAAAGCGGCAGCTAAATCTTTTCTCGCCTCTGCTTGAGCCTCTTTATTATTGGCATTGTAAGCATCATCAATTGCTTTATATTTTTCTACAGGCCAATGACTGTCTATCGGTAATAAAACATCTTGAAGCTTTATAGCAAATTCGACTGTTTCTGACGTATCATCTTTCATTTTTGCATTAGCAATGAATTGAGATGCTGGCAATAAATCTTTAAGAAGCGAACCCAATCCAAATTCCGCGAGTGTTCCATATGTTTTAACACCACTTAAAATTCTACTAAAATTATCTTGGCTTTTGTTGAGCTCACTTACTTGCTGGTTAAAAACTGAAACTTTTTCATCAACTTTAGTTAGAGCTCCTGTCATATCTTTTGCTATCTCCTTACTCATAGAGCCAAAGGATTGACCAAAGGTT
>CACFJO010000022.1 GCA_902566675.1 uncultured Pelagibacteraceae bacterium | reverse complement strand
ATATGGGCATAATTTCTAAAATAGAAAATAAGCATGCTTTAAAAAATATTAAAAAGATTATTCAGTCTACTGACTCAATAATGATTGCACGAGGAGATTTGGCAGTTGATATTGGTCATAGTGAAGTACCAAAAGTTCAATTAAGTCTTATAAAAAAATGTTCTCAATTTTCTAAATCTGTAATTGTGGCAACACAAATGTTAGAAAGTATGATTGAAAACAATACTGCTACTAGAGCAGAGATTAATGATATTGCAACCGCAATATTTCAAGGAGCTGATACTGTGATGTTATCCGCAGAGGCTGCGATTGGTAAATTTCCTACCCAAGCTGTTTCGACAATGGCTCAAACTATTCTATCAACTGAAAAATATAAAAGAGAGCATATAGAAGATTTTAAGAATTCTATTATTACAAACAAAGACCCAGTAAAGTCTATTCTTCTTTCTGTCAAAGATATGGCTTATAACCCGGACGTTAAAGCCATAATTGTCTTTTCCAATTCTGGAAAATCGGCGAAACTTGTTTCTGCTATGCGTCCAGCAGCTAAAATAGTAACTATTTCCCCAAATATAAACGTAAGTAGACAAGTGTCATTACTTTGGGGTGTTCAATCTATAAATAGTAGAGATGCAAATGGATGGAAAGATATGATGGCTATTTCTAAAGAAATTATAAAAAAAACTAAGATTTGTTAAAAAGAATGACTTTGTAGTTATAACTGCTGGTTTACCTTTTGGAAAGGCAGGTATGACTAACATGGTGAGACTTTATAAAGTGGGTTCTTAATGGAAGATAATTACAGTATCGATGAAATTTTATCAGCAGTTAATGATCTTCAAAATATAAACAAAGATAAAAATAAAAAAATTTCAAAAGAACCATTAATTAAATCTGATACTTCAAATATTCCTAAAAATACCCTTAGATTAATTGAAGAAGCTGAGAGATCTAAAAATTAAATTAAACTAGATATCTGAATAGCTGTATCACACATCCTATTAGAAAATCCCCATTCGTTATCATACCAAGAGAGAACTCTACTAAATTTTCCTTTTATAACTTGAGTTTGTGTTAAATCAAAAATTGAACTATGAGGGTTATGATTAAAATCTTTTGAAACTAGTGGAGCTGAATTGGTTGCTAATATTCCTTTTAAAGGTCCATTAGCTGCTTTAGTCATAGCATCATTTATACTTTCAGATGTAACTTCTTTATTAGGTACAAATGTAAGATCAATTAAAGAAACATTAGGTGTTGGTACTCTTATAGCAGTGCCATCAAGTTTTCCCTTTAAACTTGGTAATACTAAACTCATAGCTTTAGCTGCTCCAGTAGAGGTTGGTATCATGGCATCTCCGGAAGCTCTTGCTCTTCTCAAGTCTTTATGAAGTGTGTCTAAAAGTTTTTGATCTCCTGTGTAACTATGAATAGTTGTCATATATCCATATTCAATACCAAAAGTATTCTCTAAAACCATGGCAACAGGTGCTAAGCAGTTTGTGGTACAAGAGCCATTAGAGATTACATTATGTTCTTTTTTTAAATCTTTGCTGTTTACTCCTTGAACTACAGTAAAATCTACTTCCTTTGCTGGGGCAGAAATAATTACTTTTTTAGCGCCAGCCTCTATGTGTTTACCAGCTGATTTTTTATCTAAAAAAAAGCCAGTGCATTCTAAAATAACATCAGCTCCAATTTTTCCCCAAGGTAATTTGGACGGATCTCTCTCAGCAAAAACTTTGATATTTTGATCTCCTATTTGAAAACCATCTTTAGTTGTCTTTACATCATGATTTAATGTACCATGTGTGCTGTCAAATTTGATTAAGTGAGCGTTAGCTTCTATAGAACCAAGATCATTAATACCGACTACTTGAATTTTACCTTTATAGTTTTCTAATAAAGCCCTTAAGATAAGCCGCCCTATTCTACCAAATCCATTAATTCCTACTTTGACCATTTGTTATACGTATTTAAATACAACAATAAAATAAGCAACACAAATAATTGATGCTATCCACAAGAGACTGCCAACGAGACCTAACCATGCTAAATGAATAAACGCACTTCCCAATAAAGAAACAAATAATCTATCACCTCTAGTTGTATCTAAACCTAAAATACCTTTTCTTGGAGAACCTCCTGGTACTTTCTTTTCCCAAATGAGCATTACCGTTATGCATAAAGCTATAAAAATGAAAAAAGCAGCCGTTTGCCATGTCCAAGCCATCCATGAAAATAAATCAAAATCAAAAAAACCTTTTTCTTTTGCTTTACCAACATCCCCCCAAGTAGCTGCGTATAATTTTGTAAACATTAAACCCTTCCCATCGCAAATCCTTTAGCGATATAATCTTTAACGAAGTAAATTACAATCGCTCCTGGAATTATTGTTAAAGTTCCTGCTGCAGCTAATAAACCAAGCTCATACCCCGAAGTACTAGCCGTTCTTGTCATAGTGGCAGCTATTGGTTTAGCTTCTGTGGCTGTCAAAGTTTTAGCTAATAAAAGCTCAACCCAGGAGAACATGAAGCAGAAAAACATAGTAATACCTATTCCAGCTGCAATAGTTGGCACGAATATTTTAAAGAAAAATCTACCAAAAGAGTATCCATCTACATAAGCTGTTTCGTCTAACTCTTTTGGAACTGCAGACATAAATCCCTCCAAAATCCAAACTGCTAAAGGAATATTAAATAAGCAATGCGATAAGGCAACTGCAATATGAGTATCAAATAAATTTACTGAAGAATAAAATTGAAAAAACGGTAAAGCAAAAACTGCTGGAGGAGCCATTCTGTTAGTTAATAGCCAGAAGAATAAATGCTTATCACCTAAAAACTTATACCTTGAAAATGCATAAGCTGCTGGTAAAGCAGCTGCTACTGAAATAACCGTATTAAATACTGTATATGTAATTGAATTTACGTAACCCATATACCAAGTGCTGTCTGTAAATATTTTTACATAATTTTCTAATGTAAATTTTTGCGGCCACAACGAGTAGGTATTTATAATCTCAGTAGTGGTCTTAAAAGACATATTGATCAACCAATAAATCGGAAGCATTAAAAAAATTATATATAATGTGGGAACTAACCATTTATATTTTTTCATGATTGCGCCTCATTTTTCATCATTAAATTATAAAATACCCAACAGACTAAAAGAACTATAAAGAAATAAATCAAAGACATTGCTGCCGCTGGTCCTAAATCAAATTGACCTAATGCCATTTTAACTAAATCAATGGATAAAAATGCTGTAGTATTTCCTGGTCCACCTCCTGTTAAAACAAATGGCTCGGTATAAATCATAAAGCTATCCATAAATCTTAATAAGATAGCTAAAGTTAAAACTTTTTTCATTTTTGGTAATTCAATATATCTAAAAGTAGCCCACCTACTTGCTCCATCGATTTCTGCTGCTTGATAATAAGCTGGTTGAATTGAGTTAAGTCCTGCGTAAGATAAAAGAACCACTAATGATGTCCAATGCCAAACATCCATAAGAATAGTTGTAAACCAAGCATCACCAGGTTGTTGGGTAAAATTATAATCAAAACCAACTGAGTTTAATGTATAGCCAAGGAATCCAATATCTGGAAGCGCAAAAATATTCCACATTGCTCCAACAACATTCCAAGGTATAAGAAGTGGCATAGACATTAAAATTAAACAAACTGGTACTCCCCAACCTTTTTTTGGCATCGTCAAAGCAATTGCAATACCTAGAGGTATTTGAATAAGAAGTATTATAAAAGTAAAAGCAAATTGCCTTCCTAATGAAGCATGAAATCTTTCGGATAACAGAATTTGTTTAAACCACCTTGTACCTTCCCAAGCAAATACGTTATTTCCAAAAGTTTCTTGAAATGAATAATTTACTACTGTCATTAAAGGAATAGCTGCATTAAATGCAACAAGAACAAATACGGGAATTACAAAATACCAAGCTTTTTGATTAATAGTTTTATTCATTATTCTATAATCCAGTTATCTCCATAAACATAAGTATATTTTTGATTGAAAGTTATATGAGCGCTTCCGCTTGGAATTTCAGTAGAGGCGTTGGATAATATTTTAATATTTCCCCCGTTACATTCTGTATCAACAATTTTATGTCTTCCAGTATTGCTAACTCTTATAATTTTGACTGGAATCCCATCTTTTGAAAAATTAATAAATTCTGGTCTAATACCTATTTGAGTTTTGCTAAAATTTGATTTTTTTATAGCCTTATGACTATGAATTTTTTGACCACTGAAATTTATTTCACCATTTTTAATTTCACAAGGGAGTATATTCATTCCAGGTGAGCCAATAAAATGTCCAACAAAAGTATGTTTTGGTTTCTCAAATAATTCAACAGGTGTGCCAGTTTGTACGATTTGACCTTCATGCATGACTACAACTTGATCTGCAAAAGTTAGGGCTTCTGTTTGATCGTGTGTCACATAAATCATAGTACGGTTAATTTTTTGGTGTAGTTCTTTTAATTTAGATCTTAAAACCCACTTTAAATGTGGATCTATTACAGTTAATGGTTCATCAAACATAATTACATTTACATCTGATCTGACAAGCCCTCTACCTAAGGAAATTTTTTGCTTACCATCAGCTGTTAACCCAGATGCTCTATTGTTTAGTGTAGTTGTTAACTCAAGCATCTCAGCTATTTCTTTAACTTTAGATGCAATCTGTGAGTCAGAAAGACCTCTATTTTTTAAAGGGAAAGCTAAATTATCGTAAACTGACATAGTGTCGTAAATAACTGGAAACTGAAATATTTGTGCAATATCTCTTTCAACTGGATTTAGTAATGTCATATCCTTGTCATCAAACAAGACATTGCCTTTTGTTGGTTTTAATAAGCCTGAAACAATATTTAACAAAGTTGTTTTTCCACATCCAGATGGACCTAAAAGTGCATATGCTCCACCGTCTTTCCAATCAATATTAACATCTCTTAAAGCCCAATCAGAATTACTATTCTGTTGATCTAAATAGCTGTGACTTAAATCTTTTAAAGTAATTTTAGCCATTGTTCACCAATCTGTTATTTTGATCAAAATATAAAAACTCGTCTGTGTTCATGTATAGTTTAGTATCTTCTCCAACATTTTTTTGTTGGGTACCATTAGACAATGAAACCCAGCTTAAATTTCCGTTTGTAAAGTGTATTAAGCTCTCTGATCCACTAAGTTCAGAAATTTGAACTTTACCGTTAATTTCAACTGAATTATTTCCCTCTTTATAAGTAGTAATATTATGTGGTCTTATACCTATTTTATAAGTGCCATCTTTAATTTTTGCTGATGATTTCCATTGAACATCATTATCTGTAAATTTGCAATTATCACCTCTTTTTGTAATTTCAGCTATATTCATTGGTGGATCACTAAAAACTTTAGCTGAAATTAAATTTTCAGGCTTATTATAAACCTCTAGAGTTTTACCATACTGAATAACTTTACCTTCTAATAATGTTGCTGTATTTCCACCTATCATTAATGCATCTGAAGGCTCTGTTGTTGCGTAAACAACAATGCAATCTCTATCTTCAAATAATTTTGGTAGTTCTTCTCGTAACTCCTCTCTTAGTTTAAAGTCTAGATTTGCAAGTGGTTCGTCTAATAAAATTAAATCAGAATCTTTAACTAGTGCTCTTGCTAAAGCTGTTCTTTGCTGTTGTCCGCCTGATAATTCATCAGGTTTTTTATTTAACATTGCTGATAATTTTAAAAGCTCAGCCACCTTTCCTACTCTTTGTTTAATCTCATCATCTTTAACTCCCGTAATTACTAAGGGGGAGGCAATATTTTCATAAACTGTATAATTTGGATAATTTATAAATTGCTGATAAACCATAGAACAATTTCTTTTTTGTACTTTCATACCTGTAACATTTTTTCCGTCAAACCATATCTCACCTGAGGTTGGTTTATCTAACCCTGCCATTATTTGCATTAAAGTTGTCTTCCCAGCTAGTGTAGAACCGAGCAGTACATTTATTGTATTTTTTTCTAATTTAAGACTTGTAGGATGAATATGAGTATCTATTCCAACTTTTTTTTCTACATTTTTTAATTCTAGACTCATAATTTAAAATTTAGTTTTAAAAAAAGGGGGCAGCAAGTGCCCCCTTTTCAATTTAGATTAACCTCTTACTATTTCCAAGCTTTCGCGTACGGAACAGTTTTTCCTTGAGGTTTCTCATCACGTTTAGCTTTTGGTGAACCTTTTTTATTTAACCAATAAGAAGCTTCTCTTGGTTTATTAAGTCTTGGTCCACATCCACCGTATGCGTTGCTACCTTTATCAGCAGCTTCCATACGAGACATAACTAAGTCCATCTCTTCTGCAAGACGATCCATAGCCTGTTGTGGAGTAAACGCACCTGAGTTTACATCTCCAATTTGTTGCCACCATATTTGTGCTAGTTTCGGATAATCCGGAACGTTTACACCTGTTGGTGACCAAATATTTCTGTTGTTTGACCTGTAGAACTCAACAAGTCCACCAAGTGCTGGCGCTCTTTCTGTGAAAGATTTGTGGTCTATTGAACTATCTCTGATGATAGTTAAACCTACGTGACTTTTCTTAAGGTCTACTGTTTTTGATACAACGAATTGAGCGTACAACCATGCAGCTTTTCTATTTTTAACTGGTGTAGACTTAAATAAAGTCCATGATCCAGCATCTTGATATCCAAGCTTCATGCCTTCTTCCCAATAAGGTCCTTTTGGTGATGGACCCATTCTCCATAACGGCATTCCCTTATCATCAACAACTTTGTTATTAGGATTTTTTCCTACTAAAGAAGCTGTGAACGCTGTGTACCAGAAAATTTGCTGAGCAACGTTTCCAGAAGATAGTGACGGTAGAGACTGATAGAAGTCCATAGCCGCAGCACCTGGAGGAGCGTAATTTCTTAACCACTCATCCCATTTTCTGATTGCGTATACAGCAGCAGGACCGTTAGCAGCTCCACCTCTTGTTACTGAAGCTCCAACAGGGTTACAAGAACCTTTTTCCATTCTTATTCCCCACTCGTCCACTGGTATTCCATTAGGTTTTCCAACATCACCTGCTCCAGCCATCGATAACCACGCGTCAGTCATTCTCCAACCTAAGTCAGGAGCTCTTTTGCCGTAGTCCATGTGACCGTAAATTCTAACACCGTCAATATTTTTCACATCTTCTGAGAAATATTTAGCGATGTCTTCATATGCAGACCAATTTAATGGTACACCTAAATCGTATCCGTATTTAGCTTTAAAACCTTTTTTGATTTCAGGTCTGTCAAACCAATCTTTTCTAAACCAATAAAGGTTAGCGAATTGTTGGTCAGGCAATTGGTATAAGTCGCCATCTGGACCTGTAGTAAACTGTTTACCAATGAAATCATCTAAGTCTAAAGTAGGTAAAGTAACGTCTTTACCCTCTCCTGCCATCCATTTCGTTAAGTTAACAGCTTGTTGCATTCTAGCGTGAGTGCCAATCAAATCTGAGTCATTGATGTAGGCGTCGTAAATACTTACGTTAGTTTGCATTTGTGTTTGAACAGCCATTACTACGTCACCTTCACCAAGTAACTGGTGATTAACTTTAATCCCAGTGATTTCTTCAAAAGCTTTTGTTAAAACTTTTGACTCATACTCGTGGGTTGGAATAGTTTCAGACAATACTTTGATAGACATTCCTTTGAAAGGCTTCGCAGCATTGTGGAACCACTCTAGTTCTTTCTCTCTTTCTTTAGCAGAAAGTGTTGAAAGACTAAATTCCCCATTAGACCATTTCTTAATTGCAGCCATATGACCGTCTGCAAATGAATTAGAAATAGTTACGATTGAAAATGATACAGCAATAGCTAAGAAAGTTTTTAATGTTTTAAACATTTTATATTTCCCCCATTGTTGTTTTTAATGATCTATTATTGAACCAAAAAACAACTACAATGTACAGTGAGTAAAAATTAAATAATTACAACTTAAAGGTGTATTAATTTATTAAAGCACGCTTAACTGCTTTTTCCCAACCTTTTAAGAGCATTGATCTAGATTTATTTTTCATTTTTGGAGAAAACTTTTTATCTAAATGCCAATTTTTTGAAATATCTTTTAGTGATTTATATACACCGATTTGTAAACCAGCCATAAAAGCTGCACCTAAAGCCGTGGTCTCATGAACTTTGGGTCTTAATACTTTTACATTTACAACATCTGACAAAAACTGAGAGAACCAATTATTCATAACCATGCCGCCATCTACTTTTACTATTTTAGGTCTAAGACCATCATGTTTCATGGCTTCGAAGAGATCAAATGTTTGATAGGCTACTGCTTCTATAGTAGCTCTGACTATCTCTTTAGGACTTGTATCCCTTGTTATGCCGCTTAAGACACCTCTGGCATTTGCATCCCAGTGCGGCGCTCCTAAACCAGTAAAAGCGGGAACTAAATAAATATCATTGTTATTATTAAGTGACTTTACTATTTTTTCTGTTTCTGGGGCTTTATTAAAAAATTTCATTCTATCTCTTAACCATTGAACACCTGCACCAGCTATAAAAATTGATCCTTCCATAGCATATGTTGTCTTACCGTTAATTCTATATGCAATTGTTGTTAACAATTTATTTTTGGAAAAAATTTTTTTATTACCAGTGTTTAATAAAACAAATGCTCCTGTGCCATAAGTGCTTTTAAGAGACCCTGGTTCGAAACAACATTGACCAATAGTGGCTGATTGCTGATCCCCTACTACGCCATTTATTGGTATAGACCTACCTGTAATTGAAGAATGAGTT
>CACFJO010000021.1 GCA_902566675.1 uncultured Pelagibacteraceae bacterium | reverse complement strand
AAACTATGGTCCTCATCAAACCAAGGAGAATTAGTTAAATTAAATTGTTATAGAACCGGCAAAGAGGAGGCCCAAGGTATAAGCGATATAATTGAAAAAAAAATAAGTAAAAAATACTCACTAAACGATGTTTCAATTTTGGTGAGGGCTATTTATCAAACTAGGGAGTTTGAAGAGAGATTTCTTCAGGTGGGTATAGGGTATAGAGTATTAGGAGGTATAAAATTTTATGAAAGAGCAGAAATTAAAGATGCTTTATCTTATTTAAGAATTATAAACCAAAAATTTGATGATTTAGCTTTAGAGAGGGTCATTGGAGCACCTAAAAGAGGGATAGGAGAAAGCACTCTCAATCAAATTTATACTTTCGGCAAGATAAACAAATTATGTCTTGAAGACTCAATAATAAAAATTTTAGAAAAAGGAAGTTTTAAGCCTAGAACTAAAACTTCTCTTAAACAATTAATAAACTTGATACAGAAATGGCGAAAAGACTCTCTTAATATGAAACATTTTGATTTATTAAAATTAGTGTTAGACGAGTCAGGTTATTCATCTATGCTCAAAAATAAAAAGGATCTTGAAAATGAAAATAGATTAGAAAATTTAAAAGAATTACTCAGGGCTATGCAAGATTATGATAACTTACAAAATTTTTTGGAACATGTTGCTTTAGCTACGTCTATTGATCAAGAATGGGAAGGTGCAAAAATTAACTTGATGACGATGCATGCTGCAAAAGGATTAGAATTTGATGTTGTATTTCTTCCTGGATGGGAAGAGGGACTATTTCCCCATCAAAAATCTTTAGAGGAAAAGGGAGATTTCGCTTTAGAGGAAGAGAGAAGATTAGCTTATGTAGGAATCACAAGAGCAAAAAAAGAAGCGTATTTATCTTTTGCAATGAAAAGAGCATATCATGGAGATTGGATGGATGCTTTGCCTTCAAGATTTATAAGCGAAATACCTGATGAGAGTGTAGAAAAGAATGAAATTGGTATTACAGATACAGATGATTTTGAGTTTAATCAAGATAATACTATTGAGTTTGATGAAGAGTATAGAAGCCCTGGATGGGATAGATATAAAAAAAACAAAATGCTTAAATGGAAAAAATAAAAAAATTAAGAAAATTTTTTGTTACCAAAAAAATTGACGGTTATTTAGTTCCTAAAAATGACCAATTTTTTAGTGAATATGTCTCTAAGCATAATGATAGATTAAATTATATTTCTAATTTTTCAGGATCTTTTGGATTCGCTCTTATTTTAAAAAATAAAAATTATTTGTTTGTTGATGGGCGATATACCAATCAAGCAATCAATCAAAGTGGAAAATATTTTAAAATAATTACTTTTCCAAGAAAAATGCCAAAAGATATTTTAAAAAATAAAAAATATATTATCGGTTTTGATCCTAAAATTTTTACAAAAAAGATTTTAAGTACATTTTTTAATGGAAAGAACTGTGAGTTCAAATCAATAAAAAATAATCTTATCGACGAAATATGGAAAAGGGAAATCGTTAGTAATAAAAAAAAATTTTTTTCTTTGACAAATGAAAGTGTCGACAAAAACTATAGATTTAAAATTAAAAAAATTGCAGATTTTTTAAAAAAAAGAAAAGCTGATTATCAATTTATTACAGCATGTGAAAATAATGCATGGTTACTCAATATTAGAGGTCGAGATGTAATTTATTCGCCTATTCCTTTTTGTTATGTGCTTATTGATAAGAATAAAAATATAAGTTTTTTTTGTAATTTAAAAAAAATTCCTTCCTCTTTAAAAAGAAAATTTAAGCAAATCAGTTTTATAGATATAAAATTTACAGAAAAGATTTTATCAAAAATTTATAAAAAAAAATTCATAATTGATAAAAATACTTGCTCATATTATTTTGAAAATATTATTCTAAAAAATAATAAGATATTAAATTTAGACGACCCAATATATGCTTTAAAAGCAATAAAAAGCAAAAAAGAGATCAAAAATATTAAGATTGCCCACATATATGATGGCGTTGCTCTTACTAAATATTTATTCTGGCTTAAAAAAAATTTTGATAAAAAAAAGATTACTGAAATAAGTGGATCTCAAAAACTATATAAATTTAGAAAAAAAAATAAGAAATTTAAATTCCCTAGTTTCCCAACAATTTCTGGAAGTGGTCCCAATGGAGCTATCGTACATTATAACGCAACAAAAAAAACTAATAGGTTACTTAAAAAAGGTGATCTCTATTTAGTTGACTCCGGTGGCCAGTATGAGTTCGGAACTACGGATGTCACTAGAACTATTTCACTTAAAAATTCAAACAGTAGAGTAAAAAATCTTTTCACAAGAGTTTTAAAAGGACACATTGCAGTATCAGAATATAAATTAAATAAAAATACATCAGGATCTCAAATTGACTTAAAGGCAAGGAAATACTTAAGGCAGATTGGATTAGATTATTCGCACGGAACAGGACATGGTGTAGGTTATTTTTTAAATGTTCATGAAGGCCCTCATGCAATTTCAAAAAATAATAAAATTAAATTTCAAGAGGGAATGATAGTTTCTAACGAACCTGGTTATTATCAGAAAAATAATTTTGGTATTCGTATAGAAAATCTTATTTATGTAAAGAAAAATGGAAATAAAATTTTTTTTGAAAATTTAACTATGGCTCCAATCGATAAAGAACTAATTGATAAAGCTTTATTGAATGAAAAAGAAAAAAAATGGCTTAACGATTACCATAGCAGAGTGTTTTTAAATCTTAAAAATTTTATGAATAAAACAGAAATTATAGATCTTAAAAGAGCCTGCTCAACTATTTAAGATATTATTCCAGTCCTTTTCTAAAATTATTTTAATATTTAGTTTTTTCGCTTGATCTATTTTTCTTTTGGTAGGTTTTGACTCTCCCACAACTAGAAAGTCAAGTTTTTTAGATAAAGCTCCTAAAACCTTTCCACCGTTATTTTCAACTATTGCCTTTGCCTCCGATCTGCTCATACTTTTAAATCCTCCCGTAAACATTAATTTTTTATTTGAAAACTTTCCATCAGCATTTTGAACAATGTAATTTTGTATTTTTAAGTTTTTGATTAAGTTATTTGTAATTCTAGTATTTGTTTTATTTAAAAAAAAATTTCTTATTGATAGAGTTTGAGTCTCTCCTATTCCATCTAAATCAATTAAATTGATTAATAATTTTTTTCTTGTTTTTTCATCAAACAATTTGCAAAAAGCTTTTATAGAGCCAAAAAATCCTGCTAGTATTTTAGCATTTTCTTGACCGATGTGCCTTATACCTATGGAAAAAATAAATTTATCTAAATTAATAGATTGAGATTTTGAGATAGCTTTTTTCAAATTATCTATGGATAATTCACCCCATCCTTCGAGATTTTTTATTTTTTCATAATTTAAGTTAAATATATCTGATGGTTCTCTAATTAATTTTAATTCCCAAAACTGATCAATTACTTTTTTACCAAGGCCATCTATATTCAAAGCTTCCTTTGAAACAATATGTTTTAACTTTTCTCTTGCAATAAATTTACAGTCATATCCTTTTGTGCATCTTCTGACAGCATCCTCTTTTTTTGTAGATTTACTGACCTCTTTTACAGTTGGTGAGCCACATAAACATTTTACTGGAAACTTAAATTTTTTACTCTCATTTGTTCTTTTTGAAGCATCAACTGAAATTACTTGTGGAATTACATCACCAGCTCTTTGAATAAGAATTGTGTCTCTTAATCTGATATCTTTTCTGTTAATTTCATCTTCATTGTGCAATGTAGCATTAGATACAACCACACCCCCAACTGTTACCGGTTCGACCTTAGCAACTGGGGTAATTGCACCTGTTCTACCTACCTGTATAATGATATCCTTTATTTTTGTTATGGCTTTCTCAGCCGAAAATTTGTAAGCAACTGCCCATCTTGGAGAATTAGATGTGTTACCTAATCTTTTTTGTAAATTTAAATCGTTAACTTTAAAAACTAGACCATCAATATCATAGTCCAAAGTAGATCTTAAATTGTCAATTTTTTTGTGTTGATTTTCTATCTCCTCTAGACCAATTATCTTTTTTGATAAAGGATTTATTTCAAATCCCCACTTATTAATTTTTTTTAAAAATTCTGATTGATTAGAAAAAACCATAGGTTTAACTGATCCAAAACCATAGGCAAAGTATTTTAACGGGATTTTTGCCGTCTCTTCAGGATTTTTTTGTCTAAGTGATCCTCCTGCTGCATTTCTAGGATTAGCAAAATTTTCTTTTATTTTTAAAAAGTCTTTTTTGCTTATATATATTTCGCACCTTATCTCTAGTAGTTCAGGTATTTCAGAGTCTTTTAGACTCTTAGGTATTTTTTTTATAGTTTTTAAATTTTCTAGTATATCTTCTCCAAATACACCGTCTCCTCTTGATAAACCTTTTTTTAAACTACCATTCTCATAAATTAATGTTGCAGATATACCGTCAATTTTTGGTTCGCAAAAAAGTTCAATATCGTTATCTTTTAAATTTAAAAAATTTCTTATCTTTTTTAAAAAATCGTTCATGTCATTTTTATCGAAGGCGTTTGATAAAGAGAGCATTGGTTTTAAGTGCTTTACTTTTTTAAACTTATTTGAAGGTGTGGATCCAACTAAACTACTCGCTAAACCCTCTAATCTGAGATAAGAGTATTTATTCTCTAATTTTAAGATTTCATTTTTAAGTTTATCGTACTCAGAGTCAGATATTTTTGGACTATCGTCCTTAAAATAATATTTATTATGATCTTTTAATTCTCTCAATTTATTTCTAAAATCTTCAATAATTCGATCTTTTTTTTTAATCATAAAATTATTTGATTTTGTTAATTATTCTCTTGATTAAGTTTTGTTTTTTAGCTTTCTCTTTTTTTTTGATGACATAATCTTTGTTTAATATTTTATAAGATTTTTCAAACCATTCGCTTGAATTATAATTATAGCCTAGAATCTTTGCATATTTTGCTGCATCCTCTCGCAAACCAAGATGATAATGGATTTCAACTAAACGATGTAGTGCCTCCTCAACAAAAACTGTTTTATCATATGTGTATAAGATATTTTGAAGTCTTCTTATTGCGGCTGCCCATTTTTTTGTATTGATATAATATTTTGCAATATAAAGTTCTTTGGCAGCAAGCTGATTTTGAATTAAATCTTTTTTAAATCTTAGGTCGATTGCATAATCTGAGTCGGGAAAATTATCTAAAAAATAATCTATTTTTTTATCCGCTTTAAGGAGAGGTTTTAAGTCTTTTTTTTCATCCTCTATCTGCTCATAAAAAATTATCGCCAACAGATAATGTGCATAAATTACATTCTTATCACCTGGGTAAGTTTTCAAAAATCTTTTCAAACTCTCTTCGGCCTGATCATAAAAATTTATTCCATATAAACTAAAACTTGACATTATAGATGATTTAGCTGCAAGTTCTGGAATATCGAAATTTAGTTCTGCCTCTGAAAATTTTTTATTAGCAAAAAAAAAGTTATTTCTGTTAAAGGCATCTAGTCCCTCTTTATATAGCAAATAAGGATCTGCTTTTTTTGTTGTCTGGTATGCTATTTCATCTTTTTTAGAGCAAGAAAACAGAAATAAAACTAAACTTAAAATTATAAAAATTCTAGATGGCATCTAATGACTAATATCAGAATATGATGGAATGGTAAATTTAAACGATATCAGATACTAATAGCCACTGGATTCTCATAAGAATTGCTATTATCTTTTATATCGTTTCCTAAAGTTTCAAAACTCCAGTTTGTCTTATCCGAAAAAAATTTTTTTAAAAGTTTATTGGTTAATGCGTGACCACCTTGTGAAGTTTTAATATGTCCGAATATGCGATTGCCTGAAAGCATTATATCTCCTAAACAATCAAGTATTTTGTGATATACAAATTCGTGTCTATTTCTCAAACCATCTTCATTTAATATTTTATCTCCTTGAACAACTATTGCATTATCTAAGGAGCCGCCTTTTGCCAAGCCCATTCTTTTAATATTATCAATATCTTCATACAAACAAAAAGTTCTAGAATTATAAATTGCGGTTAAATCGTTATCGCTTAATTTAAACTCTTTCCTTCTAGTTCTTATTAACGGGTTATTAAAAATTAATTCAAAATCAATGATTAAATCTTCATTAAGTGGTTCAATAGAAATAAATTTTTGTCCATCTTTTACTTCAACTTTTTTCAGTGCTTTAATAAATTTTCTAGATTTATTTTGTTCTTCAATACCAACTGCTCTAATAGCATCAACAAAGTCTACTGCCGACCCATCCATTATTGGAATTTCAGGAGCATCCAACTCAACAAGTGCATTATCAATACCCTCACCATAAAAAGCTGCCATTAGATGTTCAACTGTTGAAACACTAGCACCAGATTCGTTTTTGAGTTTAGTGCACAAAATTGGATCTACTACATTTTGAAAGTTAGCATGGATAATATTATTTTCTTTAATATCAATTCTTTTAAAAACTATTCCTGTTCCAGGAGCTGAGGGTTTAATAGTCAAGTTTACTTTTATGCCATTATGCAAACCAATACCATCGATTTCAATTTTGTCTTTTAGTGTATTTTGATTGTTTTTTTTCATACAGCTTTATACGTAAACTTTTCGAACTGATTAAAACAACTAATGTTTCTAAAAATAACAATTATTAATCAAAGAAGAGATTAAAAAACCTAGCAATGAATGACTTTTTTTCCTGAATTATTGGGACAGCTTCTCTTTTCCACCCATATTGAACGAGATTTATAAGACTAGCGAAAAAAAATTCATTTTCGTAATTTTCTGATATTTCAATGTTGAATTTTTTTTTATCAGAAAAGTTTAATTCATAGTTTTTAAGAAAATTTTTTCTTTGAAGTTCATCTGATATATTTAAAAAAATTGGTATTTTGTATTCTAGAAAATTCATATTTATGTTTTTTAAAAATATAATCTCGGCTATTTCACTAATTCTTGCATTGGCGATATCAATAAATAATCGTTTACTTATTTTTCTAAAGTTTTTATTTTTAAAATAATTTCGATCAATGAACTGGTCTTTGCTTGCTTTATTATTCAAATCATTTTCTTCCAAAATTTTTTCTACAATCTTTTTTTCAATACCGGTTACTTTTGAAATATCACTAATTATAGTATTTGTTCCAAAGTTAAAATCTTGAAAAAATTTTAAAGATGAATTTTCGAAAAATATTAATTGAGCGTCATCTTTATTTAATTTAATCTTTACAAAATGTTCTAAATTTTTATTATTTATTAAATTTGCACCTTCAACAAAACTTTTAGAAATAACTTTATTAACCTTTAAGTTACATTGAGAAAAAATACTTTTCAAATTTTTCAAAAAATTTTTATTTATTAAAAAACAAGAAAGTTCTTGTGAATAGAAATCACCAAAAAGGCCAATTGGTAAATTTGTAACCTTTTTTTTATCTAAAATATATTTTGAATTAAAAATATGGATTATTTCTTTTTTTTTCTCTGATTCATTTATTATAAATTTAAGTGAATTCAAAATGTATGTAATATTTTCTCTGGTGAGCTGAGAACCGCTCAATCTTTTGAAACCTGATATATTAATTATTGAACAATTTAAATTGTCTACAATTATTATCACCTCTTTAAAAGTCAAACCTAATTTTTGCTCTATAGAGTAAATATTTTTTTTTACGGTTTCTTTCTCATATTCAAAATTATCAATTATACTTTTGTTTTCACTTCGAATAACTTCATTTTTATGAACCATTTTAAATTTTTCATCTTCGCTATTAACTACAATAAAGATGTAATTTTTGTCGCTGATTTCTACAATAAGTTTGGGGGAATCTAGTTTCATGACTCACTTTAGAATAAGTTGATCTGAAATTCTATAATCAAAAGTTTTATATTTTGCAAAGTTATCTTTGTCTTTTATGTCTAAAAAATTTTCAAGACTTTGAACATAATTTTTTACTGGCAACTTAATTAATTTATTTTCTTTTGTTTTTAAATCCCATCTTTTTGACTCAAAAAAGTATAAAGTTTCAATTGAAGTAAAAGGAAAGTCTATCTTTTTTAGATCCTGGTAAAAAATTTTTAAGCTTTTTTTGTTTCCAAAAACAATCGGTAATGATTCAAATTTTTCTATTTTCACGTAAACTAATAACTCATTTTTATCTGTGTAGTAATATTTCTTTTTTCTTTCATGTAAAATAAAAATTGGTTTCTTTTCAAAAACTTGAACTTTTAATTTATTTGGAAAAATTTTTTTGATTTTGAAACTTTCAATAAAATTATTGTTATTTAGAGCTTTTTTAACTTCATCATTTTTTAAAAAAAAAAGATTTTTATCATATAAAAATTTTAATTCTTCTAAAATATTATCGTCACTGATGATAAAATTATTCTCTATTTGAATTTCTTTAATATTCAATTTTAAATTTAGGGTATCATTTTTTTTAAAAGTGTAAGTACTTAATAAAGAGAAGAGTATTAGACCAATTAATAAACGATTGTTCATCGATTAATACTAGCGTCTAATAAAATTTTTTCGACAAGATTGTTAAAACTTATACCTTTGTAGCTAGCTATTTCTGGCACTAACGAAAGATTTGTCATACCTGGCTGAGTATTAATTTCTAATAGGTAAAATTTATTCCTAAAAAATTTGAAGTCAGCTCTAGTCACCCCCCTACATTCAAGAGCTTTATGTGCTCTTTGTGCTATTTTTAGAACTTTTTTATAATCATTTTTTTTTATGTTTGCTGGCATCAAATGTTTTGTTTTAGCTGCTTTAGTATATTTTGCCTTATAATCATAAAATAACCTTCTTGGAATTAACTCTATTGCTCCTAGAGCATTTTTATTTAACACCGCTACT
>CACFJO010000020.1 GCA_902566675.1 uncultured Pelagibacteraceae bacterium | reverse complement strand
GTAGGTTCATCTGCAAGAATTATATTTGTCTCTGATATCAGCGCCCTAGCTATTGCCACTCTTTGTTGCTCTCCACCTGACAGTTGATTAGGAAAATGATTTGATCTATTAAACACTTTTACATCTTTTAAAATTTTTTCTGCTTTTTTTGAAATAATCTGTCTATTCTCACCTTTAATTATTAAAGGCATTTTTACATTTTCTATTGCTGTAAAATCAGTCAATAAATTATTGTCTTGAAATATTATTGAGATATTTTTCCTTCTCATTTCATCTCTCTCAAAGTTTGTTAATTTTTTTGTATCTATATTATTTAAAATAATTTTTCCATATGTTGGTTCATCTAACAATGCTAGAATATGAAGTAAAGATGATTTTCCTGATCCAGACGGTCCGACTAATGCAACAAGTTCACCCTCTTTAATATTTATATTAAAATTATTAAAAAGTGTTATTGCTCCATTTGAAAGCTCAAAAGTTTTTTTTAAATTAATTAGTTCGATTTGAATTTTACTCATATCTCAAAGCTCTGAATGTTTTCATTTTTGATATTTTGTTAGCAGGTAAATATGAGGCTATTATAGAGATAGTCAAAGAAACAACAAATATAATAAAAATTGAACTAAAATTAATTTCATACGGCAACTCTTCTAAAAAATATATATCCGATGGAAAAATTTCAAAGTTAAAAACTTTTGATAATAAAATTCTTATTTTCTCAATGTTTATTGAAAATAAAATACCTAATATTATCCCACTTAATGTTGCAAAAAAACCAATAGTTAGTCCTGTCAAAAAAAATATTTTCTTAATCGATTTATTATTTAAACCTAAGGTTTTTAAGATAGCTATTTCTTTTGTTTTATTTTTTATAAGTATCGTTAACCCAGAAACAATATTAAATGCAGCTACAATTATTATTAATGAAAGAATAATAAACATTACGTTTCTTTCTACTTTAAGTGCGCTAAAAAGAGATTTATTGAGATCTGACCAAGTATAAATGAAATAATTTTCATTAATTTTTTGAATTTTGTCTTTATAAAAATTTGCTCGTAGTGGATCTTCTAAATAAATTTCAATATTTTGATCTTCGCTAGTCTTATCAAAAATTGATAATGCGTCCTCAATATTAAGAAAAATAATATTTTGATCAAATTCTATAAAACCAGTAGTAAAGACTCCTGCCACTTTAAAATTTTCTTGTTTTGGTAAATTTCCTATTGGAGTGCTTACAAATGATGAAGTCATTAAATTAATAGCATCTCCTTTTTTTAAATTTAAATTAAATGCGAGTTCTGACCCAATAAAAATTTTGTTAGAATTAAAATCTTTCAAATCTCCCTGAGAAAGAAAATTATCAAAAAATTCACTAATATTATGTTCTTTTTTATCTATACCTTTTAAAATTACTCCTTTAGCTTTATCATTACTTATAACAATACCTTCACCAGAATAAGTCTTGCTTATGGTTATTTTTTTAAAGTCTTTTTTTAATTTTGAAATATAATTATTATCTATTTTAAAACTATTTGGCTCAATTACGATATGTGGATTAAGTCCTAAGATTTTATTTGTTAAATCTGTTTTAAATCCATTCATCACAGACATTACTATTATTAAAATTGCAACTCCAAGCATTATTCCTAAAAATGAAAATATAGAGATAATTTTCAAAAAACCCTCTTTCTTTTTGGGTCTAAGATTTCTTAAAGAGATAAGTCTTTCTGCTCTTGTAAACAATGTTTTATTTTTTTAGTTTTTTTATGATTTTACTAAGACTTAGTATTTCACTTTTTGAGTTTAATTCCTTAAATTCAAAATTATCGCCTTTTGATTTCAAACCAACAATTATTTGATAAGGAGTCCCAATCAAATCATGTTTTTTAAATTTATTAGACATATTCTCATCAACATCATCTAACAATACGTCAATATTTTGTTTTTTTAATTCCGAATATATTTTCTCTGCTTTTTCAAGGTTTTCTTTATTATTTTTAGTTATACTAGGTATTATTACTGCATCGAAAGGAGAAATTGTTTTTGGCCACTTCATTACATTATCATTATAGTTTGCTTCAATTATAGCTCCGACTAATCTTGAAACACCTATTCCATAGGAGCCCATTTTAACTGAAGTTTTTTTACCTTTTTTATCGTCAATTAAACAGTTCATAGGCTTAGAATATTTATCACTAAAATAAAAAATATGACCAACTTCTATCCCTTTAGTTAACATTTGATTTTCTTTTTTAACATTTTTATTAAAATCTACTTCTTTATACTTTTCATCAGTTACTGCATAAATTTTTGTGAAATCTTCTCTCATCTTTTGGAGAGATGCATCGTTAAACTTATATTGATTAAGATCAATTTTAAAAATATTTTTATCTGCATAAATTTTACTTTCACCTGTTTCTGCAAGTATTATAAATTCATGAGAAAGATCCCCTCCTATAGGTCCAGTATCAGCTGCCATTGGAATAGCTTTTAATCCCATTCTATTAAAAGTTTTTAAATATGAGTAGAACATCTTATTATAAGATTTTCTTGCATCTTCATCAGATAAATCAAAGGAATAAGCATCTTTCATAAAAAATTCTTTGCATCTCATAACTCCAAATCTTGGTCTAATCTCATCTCTAAATTTCCATTGAATATGATATAAAATTTGAGGGAGTGCTTTATATGATTTTACGCTTGATCTAAAAACATCTGTTATCAACTCCTCATTTGTTGGGCCATAGAGCATTTCTCTACCTTGACGATCTTTTATTCTTAACATCTCTTCTCCGTAATCATTATATCTTCCACTTTCTTTCCATATTTCTGACGACTGAATAGTTGGCATTAACATTTCTTGAGCACCTATGGCATTTTGCTCCTCTCTAACTATTTGTTCTATTTTTTTCATTACTTTAAATCCTAGAGGGAGCCAAGAATATATTCCTGCTGATGATTGTTTAATCATGCCTGTTCTTAACATTAGTTGGTGTGATTTTATTTTAGCCTCAGCTGGTAAATCTTTGGTAATAGGAACAAATAATTTTGAAAGATACATTATTCTAATAATTCCCTTAAATTTAACAAATCAGTTTTTACAAGATAATATATGACACAAAATATTATAGTAGTAATAAGTGTAGTTATTAAAAATTTTGTTCCTATTTTAGGATTTTTTGGGGCTCCTGGATCCATTCCTCCTATTTTTTCCTTAAAAACTTCTTTATTTGATTGAATACCGATCGGTAATACAGAAAAAAAAATGACCCACCAAATAATAACATAAATAATTATAGAGCCTGTTATACCCATTAAATTCGCGCGATATTAATATTTGTAAAAGGTTTTTTTCCAGTTTTTTCTCTTACTATTCTTCTACAATTTTGTTTTAAAGTTTCAATCAAGTTTTGTTGTTGTTTTTTATTATCCATTGAAAAGGTCCTACAAATATTCATGATTTCATCCTCCATATCAAAAATGAAAGTATCATCTTCATTTTTTTCAGGAATGCCTTTGTAGGAAATTACAGGTTTTTTTATGCTCCCGTTATTCGAAACAATTAAAGTAATTTCCAAGTATCCATTAGCTGATAAATTTTTTCTATCTTTTATAGATTTTGAATCTGTCTCAACGTTAATATTTCCGTCAAGGTAGACTTTACCAGATGGTGCCTTATCAATTATTTCTGGTTTATTACCAGGAAGAATTTTAATTATATCTCCATTTTCAATTAGTAAAGTCTTTGGAATTTGCATTTCTTTTGCAAATGATACGTGTTCAGCCATATGACGGTGTTCTCCATGAACTGGTATAATACACTGGGGCTTCACCCATTTATACATATCTTTTAAATCTTCTCTATTAGGATGACCAGAGACATGTACAAAGGCGTTTTCTTCGCTAATCATTTCCATTTTATTTCTTACAATTAAGTTTTGTAAATGATATAATTTTTTCTCATTTCCTGGTATTATTTTAGATGAGAAAATTACACAGTCCTCACTTTCTAAATGAACGTCTGGATGAACACCATTTATTATCCTTGTCATAGCCCCCATTGGTTCTCCCTGACTACCAGTAGCTAAGTATAAAATTTTATTTTTTGCTACTTTCTTTGCATCCCTCGGTTCCAAAGGCTCAATAAGACCTTGGAGATAACCACACTTTCTTGCGGCTTTATAAATTCTTTGCATTGATCTACCTACCAAACAAATATTTCTTCCAGTTTTTTTTGCGCAATAAAAAATGGACTCCATTCTAGCTACATTTGATGCAAACGAAGTAACAAGAATTCTTTTGGTTTTTATTTCCATTATTCTTAAGAGACTATCCCTAACTTGCGACTCTGAGCCTGCCCTACCAGGACTAAAAATATTTGTTGAGTCACATATCATTGCTGACACACCGCTTTCTCCAATAGATTTTAATTTTTGTTCGTCAATTTGACTTCCAATTAATGGATTTGGATCAATTTTCCAATCACCTGTATGTAAAACTGTTCCAAGTGGAGTTTTAATACTTAAGCCATTAGGCTCTAGAATTGAATGTGTTAAAGTAATAAAGTCTATTTCAAAGCTACCAAGTTTGATTTTGCTATTTAATGGCACAACTTCCAAATATGAGGAAATATCAATTTTTTTTTCTTTAAACTTTTCAATAATGAGTGCTGCAGTAAATGGAGTAGCATAAATTTTGCATTTTAGGCTCGGCCATATATGAACAACTGCTCCTATATGGTCCTCGTGAGCATGCGTTAAGACAATTCCAAGTAAGTCGTCTTTTTTATCAATAATAAAACCTGCATCTGGCATTATGAGATCAACTCCTGGTACTGTTTCATCTGCAAAAGAAACACCCATATCAACTATAATCCATTTTTGATTATTTTCTTTTCCATAGGCATATAAATTCATATTACCGCCAATCTCGCCTGAACCTCCTAGAGGACAAAAAATTAATTCTTCTTTATTCATAAAAATTCCCTATAAACTTTAGAGACACCTTTAATTGTAATATTTTGGTCAACAATTGTAGACCTTTTAATAATTTTTTTAAATAAATTTGCATAACCACCTGTAAGTATTATCTTATAATTCATTTTCCAATTAATAGTTATTTTATTAATTATATTATTTATCAAACCATCATAACCCCAGATAAAACCTGCATTTAAAGCGTCCTTTGTATTTTTTCCATAACTCTTTTGTTGATTTTTTAAATCAAACATTGGCAGTAAAGCTGTAGACTGACTTAAATTTCTAATTGATGATTTAATGCCTGGGGCTATAACACCTCCTTCATATATTCCATTTTTAACAATATCAAAAGTAGTAGCAGTTCCAAAATCAATTATTAAACAGTTTTTAAATTTTTTAGCTTCTATTGAATTAACTATTCTGTCAGAGCCAAGTTGATTAATATTTTTTATATTTATTTTTATCATTTTTTTTAGATTAAAATTCTTAACTTCTAAAACTTTATAATTTTTTTTTTTTAAACTTCTTTTAATTTTTTTTAAAGCTAAAGGTACTACAGATGAAAATAAAATTTCTTTTTTTAAATTTTTTTGGAAAATTTTTTTTATAATTTTCAAAATGTAATCATTTAAAAAAATCTTTTTTGTATCGAAAATGATTGATTTTAAAATTTTTGATTTATTTAATAAACAGATTCTAGTAGACGTATTTCCTATATCTCCAATAATATAATTCATTTTGATTATTTATATTTTCTTTTTAAGTCTGAATAAGTATATCTATTTTTTTCCCTTAAAAATTTCTCATATGCGGTTACAATTTTTTTCAGAAATTTTTGATTATTAATTTTTTTGTTTAATATATTTTTTAAACTAGTAGATTCAAAGCTTTTGTTTTGTGGAACTATATTAGTATTTAACCCGATTCCTACAATTAAATAGTCAAAATTGTTAAATTTAATTACTTCTTGCAGAATTCCACAAAATTTTTGTTTATTGTAAATTAAATCATTTGGCCATTTTATTTTAATTTTATTTGAAATTGTTTTTGAAATTAATTTTTTAAGTAAAAAAGCATTAAGAATAGCGAATTGTTTAAAACTAATTTTTTTTTGATCAAATTGGAAAAATAAAGAAATAAAAAGATTTCCTTTTCTTGAAATCCATTTTTTTCCTACTCTTCCTCTTCCATTTGTTTGCTTCTCAGATATTACTAGGGTGGGCTCTGAAATATTTTTTCTAATAAGTTTTAATGCTATATCATTCGTGCTTTTAACTTTTTTATACTTTTTTATCTTGATCTTCATTAACCAACGAATAGCTTAGTTACTAAATTATTAAATACGGACGGATATAAAAAAAAAGTAGCTAAAATTGTGCAGCTTGTAAATATAGAGACTTGAGCAGTCCTATTCTTAGTCGGCTCAAAAGTTATAATGCTGTCATCAAAATAAATAGTTTTTATAATTTTCAAATAATAAAAAGCAGACATTACCGTTGTTAATAATCCAACAATTGCTAATGCGTACATTTCCATCTCCAGCACAGCAACAAAAACATAAAATTTTGCAAAAAATCCTCCAAGTGGTGGAACTCCAGCTAAAGAAAATAAAATTATCAATAACGAAATTGCTAGGACAGGATGTTTTTTTGAAATTCCAGACAAATCAGAAATATTTTCTTTATATTGACCATCTTTCTTCAATAAATATAGGCAAGAAAACGCACCAATATTCATAATCACGTAAATTGAAATATATATAATTGCACTTTGATAACCACTTATTACACCAGTAGCGACTCCGGCAAGAGCATAACCAATATGCCCTATAGAACTATAAGCCAAAAGTCTCTTAAAATTTTTTTGAATCATTGCTGCAACAGCTCCCAAAATCATAGATGCAATAGATATAAATATTATAATTGTTTGCCATTCTAATAAGATATTTGAAAAAGGAACAAACATGAATTTAATCAATAAAGCTAAACCGGCAACTTTTGGAACCACCGCGAAGTAACTTGTTATAGAAGTTGGAGCGCCTTCATAAACATCAGGAGTCCACATATGAAATGGGACTGCAGAAATCTTAAATGCTAATCCAACCAATATAAATACCATAGCAAAAACTGCGCCTGTGTTTTCTTTGTAAAGTTGACTAGAAATTAATTCAAAATTTGTAGAGCCAGTAAATCCATAAAGTAATGAACATCCGTACAACAAAAGTCCTGAAGATAATGCGCTAAGAACAAAGTACTTAACTCCAGACTCTGTCGACCTAAGATTATCTCTGTCAATTGATGCTAGTATATAAAGTGATAAGGACTGCAACTCTAATCCCAGATAAAAGAGTATCAGATCATTAGAACTTACCATAAAAAACATACCTAAAATAGATAATAAAATAATTACAGGGTATTCAAACTTATCTAATTTATTGTCTATTATAAAATTTTTTGAAGAATTAAGAACAAATAATGAGGACAGAAGTATCAAAATTTTGAAATAATTTGAAAAAGCATCCCTTATAAAACTATCTAAAAATATTTTTTCTTCATTATTAGGATTTGTCAAGATAATTGAAATCGTGAGAATAATTATTAAAGAGGTAAGATTAAAAATTAAATTAAAACTCCTCTTGATAAAAACACCTAGCATTAGAATAGAAAAAATTGATAAAGATAAAAAAATCTCAGGAAGCATTATAATTAAATTATTTATCATATCTAATTTGAAATTAACGCAGCTTCATAGTTATTAATTAAACTATTTACAGACACACTAAAGGTTTCCATTAAAGGAAGTGGATAGAAACCGAAAAATAAAACAAAAAACGCTAAGGTGACCAACATTATAATTTCAGATTTATTTATATCTTTCAAATTTTTAATTTCTGAATTATTTGTTGTGCCAAAAATAACTCGTTTTGTTAGCCAAAGCATGTAGGCAGCGCCTAAAACTACTCCAAAAGTAGCCAACATAGCTGCTAGATAGCTTTTTTGAAATGTTCCTGTTAAAACAAGAAACTCCCCTAAAAATCCTGAAGTTCCAGGTAATCCTAAAGCAGCTAGAGCAAATATTAAAAACAAAAAAGAATATTTTGGCACATAATTTACTAACCCGCCATAAGCACTTATCATTCTAGAATGCAATCTATCATAGACCACTCCAACACATAAAAATAACGCTGCAGATATTAAACCGTGACTTATCATTTGATAAATACTTCCTTCTATACCCTGTTTTGTTAAAGTAAAAATTCCTAAAGTTACATAACCCATGTGAGCTACTGATGAGTAAGCAATTAATTTCTTCATATCTTCTTGCATCAATGCAACTAAAGATGTGTAAATGATTGCAATTATACTTAATATATAAATTAATGGTGTAAAATACTCTGAAGCTACGGGAAACATTGGTATTGAAAATCTTAAAAAACCATAGCCAGCCATTTTTAGTAAAATTGCTGCAAGTATAACCGATCCCGCCGTAGGTGCTTCTACATGAGCATCTGGTAACCACGTATGAACCGGCCACATTGGCATTTTAACCGCAAAAGAACTTAGGAAAGCCAACCAAAGAATATTTTGGTACTCATTTGGTATTTTAATTTCATAAATCTGGGTAATATCTGTCGTTCCTGTTAACCAATAAATAACTATTATAGCAACAAGCATTAAAACTGAACCAAGTAAAGTGAACAAAAAGAACTTAAAAGCAGAGTAAACCCTTTTTGGACCTCCCCAAACTCCGATAATCAAAAACATAGGTATTAAACCTGCTTCAAAAAATAAATAAAAAATTACAAGATCAAGCGAGCAAAATACTCCGATCATGAATGTTTCTAATATTAAAATAGCTATCAAGAATTCTTTAACTCTAACCTTAACGCTGTTTACACAAGAGATAATGCAAATTGGGGTAATAAAAGTAGTCAAAACTATAAAAAGAATTGATATCCCGTCCACTCCCAATTTAAATTTGATAAAATTATTTATCCAAGATTTTTCCTCCACAAACTGAAATTCAGAGGTATTTAAATCAAGAGAAAACCACAAAAATAATGAAAGTAAAAAAGTTGCAATACTACTAAATAAAGAAATATAAATTGCACTGATATTTGAAGATTTATCCCTAGATAATAAAATGAAAAAAGAACTTATTAATGGTAAAAAAATTAAAGTTGATAATATTGGAAAATTCATTTTATTTTAAGATTAAATAAGTTAGTAAAATCGATAAACCTAATAACATCACAAAGGCATAATCATAAATAAAACCTGTCTGCAGGCGCCCTGTTTTATTAGAAATAATCTTTACAAGTTTTGAAATACCGTCGGGGCCAAACTTATCTATTATACCGATATCACCTCTTTTCCAAAAAAAGGAACCAATTTTTTTTGCAGGGTTGACAAAAACTTTTTCATAAAATTCATCGATATACCACTTATTCAATAAAAAATTATATAAAGGTGTGTTAGTATTTTTAAAATCTTCTAAAGATTTAGGATTTAAAATATAAAGGTAA
>CACFJO010000019.1 GCA_902566675.1 uncultured Pelagibacteraceae bacterium | reverse complement strand
GTTAATGAAGCAATCAGAGAAAGAGTTGCTCAACTAGGAATTAAAATTGAAGATACAGATAATAAGGAAACTTTATTAGAAAAAGAGAGAATTTATAATCAGGAAAGAGAAAAAATTGAGTATGCTTTAGAAAGCTTTTACAGATCTGCTCATAGTTTATGCTTTCAAATAAACAAAAGATATATTCCAAAATATTTGAGTATTATGAGGGTAGTTGATCGAAGATTTGAGACTGGAGAAATATTTATAAAATGGGATGATACCGCAGAGGATGATTGGTTAATTTTAATATACATCAAAGATAATTCACCTGATGAAGGAATTATAATTGAAGATAAATCAAATCCAGAAAAACATAACTCTTATGAATTTAAACCAACGGAAATATTTAGAGCTTCAGATCTTATGGTAGACTCGTTAACTAAATTGCTTGATAGAGAAAGAAATAAAAAGAAAGTTAGTTGATAAGGTCTTTTAATTTTTTAATCTCACCAATTTTGAATATAATTGCTTCGTCTTTTTGATAGCCGAACTTTTCAGCATTTTCTTTAAACCTTACAGGAGGTTCCCAGATCGGCTCTAAACTTAATATTGCTGTTCCCCAATGCATTCCTATAACTTTTTTTACATCTAAGTCTTTCATCAAAGATAAAAGCTCTTCAGGATTTGCGTGAGCTGTTGATTTATCCTTGACTGGAACCAGTGGATAGAAATTATAAGCGCCTAAATTTCCAAAACCCAAATCGATAGGACCAAATTTTTTTCCTAATTCTTTATAAAATGGTGCTGGCCCAGTATCACAAGCAAAAAAGATTTTTTTATCTTTGTATTCAATTAAAAAGCTCCCCCAAAGTGATCTATTTGTATTTCCATCTCCCCAGATCCATCGTTTAGACCAATGTTGACTTGGAAGCATTGTTACTGTGATCTCATCATTAATTTTAATTTTATCAAACCAATCCATTTCGTTAACGGCACTTTTTTTATATCCATTTTTTGTGAAATATTTCCCAAGCTTAAGAGGCACAAGAACTTTAGTATTCTTATAAGGAAAGTTTTTTATCGTACGAATACTCATGTGATCATAATGATTGTGTGTCAGCAAAAATAAATCTATTTTAGGAAGCTCTTTAAGAGTTAAAGGGGACTTTATGTATTTCTTGGGACCAAATATCATAGGTCCATAATTCTTTTCAAAAACTGGATCAGTAATAATTGTAGTATCTCCAAGTTTAATTATAAAGCTCGCATGATCAAGCCACATCACATATGAGTCAGATTTATGTTTTTCAAGATTTTTCAATACTATTTGTTTGTCAATTACATGTTCAGGGGGATAATCAATTTTAAGTTTCTTTTTTTCCTCTCTAAAAACTTTCCAATCCCATTTAAAATTAGGATCTCTTTTTGGACCCCCCTCAAGGTTTCTAAAAGCATATAATTTCCCGTCTTTATAAACATGATGATAAGGTTTTTTTTCCATAGCATTTAAACTAATATTTGATGAGAATAATATACATAGAATAAGGGGTATTCGCATACCCCTTATTAGCACAGACAATTAAATTTAAAAGGAAATTAAATATCTGAACAATTAGATTTATTTATTCTCTTATCAAATGATCTAAGTGCTTCTTTTGAAATGACCCAAACATAAGAGCTTTCTTTCAAACCATTTTCATCGGCAGCTGTACATCTTTTGCCAAATTTTACTTTGGCCATGTTGCTTCCAGCACAATTAGTCAACATAAGCAACAACATAAAAGTAGATAATATTTTCATGATCAAAATTTAAAGTAAGAGTCTGTGCTTTGCTTGGCATAATTTGGACCAAAAAAAGAAATTGAAACTTTATTGAATAAGATAAACTTTAGCCTTATGATTGAAATTATGTCCAAAAGGCACATTTATAAATTGAAAGTTTTTGTTGAAGACGTTGACTTTGGTCGAGTATTTTATTCAAGATATCTTCAATATATTGAGAGAGCTAGAACAGAGCTAATACAAGAAAAATTTGGTCTTACTTTAACTCAACTTATGAATGAGCACGATGTAATGTTTGTCGTTAGGAAATGCAACATTAAATATCTAAAATCAGCAGTTTTTGAAGATAATTTAAGTGTTGAAACAGCTTTTTTGAAAAAAACCAATGTTAGACTAAACTTGCTTCAAGAGGTTAAAAGAGATGGGGAAGTTCTTGTTATTGCAGAAGTGGAACTAGCAGTGGTAGATCGAAGCGGGTCAATAAAAAAACTTCCTAAAGATTTTTTTGCAAAAATTTAAATTTGGCTAAGAAAAGCCTAATATCTGCCTAAATTTACGTTATAAACTATATTCAACTCAAGTTTGCAAATTCAGCAATACTCATAGAGTTAAAAATAGATTAAAAGGAGTTATGAGAATTAAACAATTAAAAAAAAACAAGTTAAAAACTAACGTTGATAAGAAATTCAAAAAAATCTCTCTATTCGAACTTCAAAATAGTGCAAAATTTCTAAATTTTAGAGTTCGAGCATAATCTTTCCTCCTAAATAAATCAGTGGCTTAATCTAATTAGGCCATTGTTTTTATACCAATAATTGTTAAATTAATCTGTGAAGCTTAATAAACTGAATAATAAAGTAGCAATTATTATGGGATCTCAATCGGATCATTCCATAATGAAAGAATGTGCGAAAATTTTAAAGACTCTCAAAATTAAATATCAAATTTCAATAGTTAGTGCACACAGAACACCAAAAAGAATGTTTGAATTTGCAGAATCAGCCTCAAAAAACGGTTTTGGTGTTATTGTAGCTGGAGCAGGAGGTTCAGCACATTTGCCTGGCATGGTGGCATCTTTATCTTCCTTGCCAGTTATTGGAGTTCCGATAGAAACAAAAAAACTTAAGGGTTTAGATAGTTTGTTATCAATAGTGCAAATGCCGCGAGGTTGTCCCGTAGCCACAATGGCAATTAATGGATCTATGAATGCAGGTTTACTTGCTGCTTCGATAATTGGAAATTTTGATGAAAAAATTAAATCAAATTTAGAAAAGTGGAAACGTTTACAAACCAAATCCATTAAAAAAAAACCATAATTCGATGACAATAAGCACCCTAGGGATCATTGGTTCAGGTCAACTTGGATCATTACTTTGTCAGGCTGCAAAAAAACTTAATATTAAAACTGTAGTAATATCAGATGATGAAAATGGACCAGCCCAAAATTATTCGGGTGAATTTATCTACTCACAATATGACAACAAAGAAAAGATAAAAGAGTTTGTAAGCAAAGTCGATATTATTACTTATGAGTTTGAAAATATTCCAATAAATATTTTAAATGAGATCGATAAAGAAAAAAAAGTCTTACCTAAACCTGAAATAAATAGAGTAATTCAAAACAGAAAATTAGAAAAAACTTTTGTCAATGATTTAGGTATTAAAACTACAGACTGGGTCTTTATCAAACAGGCTGGAGATGTCGAAAAGAATAAAAACTTATTACCCGGAATTTTAAAATCAAATACACTTGGTTATGATGGACATGGACAATATGTTTTAAATTCTCTTGATGATGTAAAAAAAAATTGGTGTTTTACTGCTGATTATATTTTAGAAAAAAAGGTAAATTTAAAAAAAGAGATATCAGTAATAATAACAAGATATTTAAATGGTGAAACTTATATTTATGAGCCTATAGAAAATATTCATAAAGACCAAATCTTAAATCATTCAAAAATCCCTGCAGATATAAATAAAGAAATTTTTATTAAAGCACAGAGTAATGCAAAACTTATTTCAGAAAAATTAGATTATGTTGGCACGATGTGTGTTGAATATTTCATCGATCAAGATGATAATTTGTTAGTCAATGAAATTGCTCCAAGAGTCCATAATTCAGGTCACCTAACAATAAATGCGTTTTCCATAAGCCAATTTGCTGGACATGTTGCAGCTGTGTGTAATCTCGGTGTAAAAAAAGTTGAAAAAATTTCTAATGCTGAAATGTTTAATGTCTTGGGAAAAGATATCGAGACTTATAGGTCCAAAACATTTAGTAAAAATGAATTTTTTTATGATTACGGGAAAAAATCAATTAAAGATAAAAGAAAAATGGGACACCTTACGGTTTTAAAAAAATAATTATTTAATTGTTATTCTATGCATAACCCTTCTGCAGTTCTTAATTTCACTAGCCATATGCAGAATACTTAAATTATCCCAAAGACAGATATCACCTTTTGTCCATTCATATGAAAATATAAAATCTTCTTTATTAACGTGATCTACTAAATAATTTTTTAAATATTCAGCTTCGTCTTCCTTTACATTTTTAATCTTCATTAAATGTCCTGGAGATACATAAAGAGTTTTCTTTCCATCTACAGTAATAACTATTGGATGTTCGGCTTCCATACTTTCTGAAGATTTTATTCCCATTTCTTTTTCACGTTCGAGTCTAGTTATTGCTATCGGACCTGCCGATGAAAAAACTCCAGTAGCGTCTTTAATTTTTTCTTTAATGTCGTCTGGTAATTTATCGTAAGCATTAAAGCCAGATGAGAATATAGTATTACCTTGGCCAACTGGTATTTCAATACCCATTAACATTGTATATCTAGGTCTATCATTAGCTAAATAACTTGTATCCTGATGAAGCCAGTTAGAGCCGAAACTTAAATTTTTATCATCAGGCTTTCTCTCGATTACATTTATAAATGGAAATTTTTCATCTAAACCTTTAAGTCTTGGATACACTACTGGTTGACCTATATTCTTTGCAAAATTTTGATAGGTTTCAGGGTCAAGATTTTGTTCTTTTATAAATATAACTCCGTACCTGTTTAAAATTTTTTTTATTTCTATTGCATGATCTTGATCTAGGGATTTTAAATTAATGTCGTTGATGTAAGCTCCAACATTATTTTTTCCTGGTGAGATAGATAAATTCATTTAGTTCAAAGGTTTAATTAAAGCAGGGTCATTATTTACTGGATTATTAACATCTTTTGATATCTCATGAAACTTTAAATTGGGTGGTTTAATAGAGTTTAATATTTCCATAGCATCTTTTTTAATGTTCAAATAATTATTAATCTGGCTTTGATTAATAATCATGGGCTCTCTGTGATGTATGGAACTAATTTTTTCAGTAGCTTCTCTTGTAATTATACAAAACTGGTCATTCTGATATATCCCGGCAAAATACATCAATTCGTCATCCACTTTTGAAAAATAATAGGGAGTTTTTGTTTTATCTTCTCTTTTCCATTCATAATACCCATCAGCTGGAATAATACATCTCGATGTCTGGATAAGATTCTTAAAAGTAACCTTTTCCATAAGGGTTTCTCTTCTTGCATTAATAAGGGGAGAAAACTTATCTAATTTTTTAGACCAACTCGGAACTAATCCCCACTCATAGAGCTCAAGAGCCTTACCGTTTGAATAGGATTTTATTATAGGTAATTTTTGAGTCGGGTGTGCATTATAATTGTCTGTATCCTCAACCTTAATGTTTGTTTTTACCAAATCAGCGGTTTTAGTAACTGGTTTCCGAATGCTATATCTTCCACACATTATTTATTTTTTCTCTCTCTTTTAAGCTTTCTCTTTTCTTTTAAAGATAACTTTGCTTTTTTCATAAAGCTTCTATCTTTTTGACTTTTACCCGAATATCTTTTTGACATACTTACTCTTCTATTATTTCATGTAATTGCTCACCTAGTCCATCTACTTTTAAGTGAAGTTTGTCACCTGGCTTTAGAAATTCAGGTTTTTCCATTTCCATTGCTGTACCCGCAGGTGTCCCAGTAGTGATAATTGTCCCAGGATATAAAGTCATAAATTGACTTAAGTGAGAAATTAAAAAATTGAAATTAAAGATCATTCTTTCCGTATTTCCAGTTTGTCTTCTATTGCCATTTACATCTAACGCTAAGTTAATATTATTTAAATTTTTTATTTCATCTTTGGTCACAAGGTAAGGCCCTGTTGGTCCTGCTATAGATTTACCTTTGATCCATTGACCACCTCTTTCTTTTTGCCAAGACCTTTCAGATATGTCATTAACGATACAATAGCCGAATACATAATCTTGAGCATTTTCCTCTATAATATATTTGCCTTCTCGACCAATAACCATTCCAACTTCAACTTCGTAATCCATTTTATTTGCAGATTTAGGTTTTACTATTTGATCATTAGGACCCTGAATACATCCTGAGCTTTTATTAAAAATAATTGGTTCAGTTGGTAATTTTGATTTGGTACCTTCTGCATGCGCTTTATAGTTCAAACCTATTGCTAAAAAATCTACGGGATTTGAGATGCAAGAGCCAATTCTAATGTTTGAGTTAATTTCCTTTAGTTCAGATAATTTTATTCTTTTTAATTTATTTAATGTTTCTTCATTAATTGTCTGTGGATTTAAATCTTTAATGTGATCTGATAAATCCCTGATGACATTATTACCATCTAAGGCAGCAACAATTTCACTTCCTAATTCACCAACTCTTAATAATTTCATTGATTAATTTTATTCCTGGAATCGCTATTTTACAAATCTTTTGATTCTTTCCTCAGTGGTCGTTTCAGGACCAGAGTAAGGTGTTTCGTAACTATTAGTCCTTGTTAGAACATCAATTCCCTTAGTAAAAATAAAGATAAAAAAAACAATAAAAAAGACTGCGAATATTTTTGCAGGATTATAATTTCCAGATTGGAAAACACTGACTGGTTGTTCTTGTTTTTTGTGAAAAAATTTAAATGTTAAATAAACTGCTATGATTAATCCAATATGCGCCATAACTACTCCGGCCCAACCAAAAATAAAAGAGGTTACGCTAAATACATAGAGGCTAAACACAGTGGACCAAACAAAAGATAAAACAATTAAAATTTGAAGCCTTACAGACTTTGGCAAGCTTCTTAAGTCATTTTTACTATCATCAAACATGATGTTAGCTGCTTCAGTCATCCAATTTTTAAAACTTTCCATAACTGCCTTATATACTTTTTAAATTGAAATTTAAATTATTATAAATTTCGCACTAGTTTTCTTACTTTTTCCATATGTGAATTAAATTTTTCTTGTGTCATACCTGGTAAAACTTCATAAAATCTTATGTAGGTTGTTTCCATTCCACCAAGCTTTAAAACTCCTGCTTTAATTCTCCTAAAAGGAATATTTTGAAACCAGGTTTGAATTGAAAACCAATTTCCACCGTAAGACATCGACATTATAGCCTTTCTACCTTTCATCGCACCTGCAACAGGGTAACCCCAATTGCCAACAAGTCTTTTAAAAGAGAAAAACCATTTAGGAGCTAAAGTTAAATCAATCCAATTTTCTAAAATTGCAGTTGCTCTCAGATTATAACAAGGTGAAATCATAAATAATACATCACTAGCTTCTAGTCTTTTTCTATAATCTAAAATTTGATCATTAGGGCCAGAACCATCAAAAAAAGGAATCGGTTTTTCATCATGTAAATTAATTAAATCAATTTGATAACCTAATTTTTTTGCTTCTTCGATAAAAGTATCTCTTACGGAAGCATTAAATGATTTTTTTATATCGTGATGACCGTAAACAATAAAAATTTTTTTAGACATCTTTATTTGTCTATATCATTTTTTTCATTTTTTCGTATTAGAAATCCCGAACCTATCCCCACCGCAATGGCTGATATAACCCACGAGTATTCTTGTTCGCTGAAAAGAACTAATAGACCAAAACCTATAATGATTACTCCTAAAAGCTTATTATCCATTGACAAATATAAACCTTATATTAAAGTTTACTTACCCATCTGTCATGGGAAAAAAGACTCGGCATTCGACATGCCGGACCTATAAAGGGTTGCAAAGTCGGTAGAAATGAAAGGAGTTGCTATGAATAGATTTAGCAAACTGTATGGAAATTCTGCCGTTAAAAAAGCTGAGCAGAAACTCTCAATGCAGTTAAGTAAAAACCAAAAAGCCCCCGAGGCTAACGCCAATGGAACGGCTGGTTATTTGGTTAAAAACGGAAAAAATTCCGGAAAAATTTTGAAGCATTTAAAAACCGATAAAAATCAGCTTTAAACTTTTATAGGGTGGGGACTTTAAAATCCCCACTCAAGTCTTTAATATCCTCCCAATGGAAAAACAAAATTTTTATGATCTTAATTTTGATCAACTAAAAGCTTTTTTAATTGAGAAAGGAGAAGTAGAGCCAAAAAAAGCAAAGATGAGGTCTCAACAACTTTTTAATGCAGTTTATAAAAAAAATATTAAAAGTTTTGATGAACTTACCACATTCGGAGTTGAACTTAGAAGTAAAATCAAAGACTTGATTAGTTTAGAAAAACCAAAAATTATAGATGTTCAAAAATCTAAAGACGGGACAATAAAATTTCTTTTAGAGCTTAAAGATAAACGAAATGTTGAGACAGTTCTTATTCCAGATAAATCTCAAAGTAGATATACAATTTGTTTATCTGTATCAGTGGGTTGTTATCTCTCTTGCGAATTTTGTGCAACAGCTCAAATTTCAAAAAAATTAGTAAGGAACTTATCACCAGGAGAAATAATTTCACAAATAATTTTAAGTAAAAATTATATTAATGATTGGTCAACACAGAAAAAAATAACTAATCAAGTATTGATGGGTGAAGGCTCGCCTTTTCTGAATTTAGATAATGTAAAAGTTGCCATAGATAATTCAAAAAATAAAAATGGCTTGGAGTACGGAAGAACTAGAATTACAGTAAGTACAGTAGGAGTAGGAACTAAAAAAGATAATTTAGACGCAATAGAGTGGGCTGCAAATGAGTTAGATGTTTATCTTGCATGGAGTTTACATAGCTCTATACCAAAACACAGATCAGAATTAATGCCAATAAATGATAAATATTCAATTAATTCATTATTACCGAAACTTAAAAAATATTATGAAAAAACAAAATTACCTATTTTTATTGAGTGGATATGTTTAGATGAGAATTTAACAGATGAACACGCTAAAGAACTAATAAAGATTATGAAAAAAGTTCCTTCAAAATTAAATTTGATTGAGTTTAATCCTTTATCAAATAAAGATTTCAAACCAGCAACTCAAGAAAATATTGATAAGTTTTCTAAGACAATTCAAGATGCAGGTTTTCTTTCTCTATTTAGAAGAAGTAGAGGTAGAGACATAAATGCATCTTGTGGATCTCTGGCAAATAGTAAAGTTATACTTAATGGATAATTTACATATTTTTTTAGGTGCAACAGTTGCTGATGCAGCAACGCGACCCTTGCATTGGGTTTATGATCCAAAAAAAATGAAGAAATATATTAAGGGAAAAAAAGAAATAGCTTTTTTGAAAAAAAACAGAAGTCCTTTTTACAATATTAAAACTGGAAATGTCTCAGGATATAATGAAGTTGGACAGGTTATGTATAAGACTTTGCTTTCTTCGAAGAAAAAAACAGATGTTCTAAAAAATTTCAAAAAAAATGTGGTTAAAAACTTTGGTCCAGGCTCAAATTATTGGAAAAATTTAAAACTGAGAAAAAAATATAAAAAAGTGAAGTGGAAAAAACCCATGAATGGTCCATGGATCCATCAGAATATCTTAGAGACTATTCAAAATATCAAATCTAAAAAAAATATTACTGGTGGCACGAAAGTAAACGAGTCCGATGGTTATTGCGCTGCTCTCCCATATTTTCTTTATGATGACAAAGAAAAAGAACTTAAAAAGGTTATTAAATCTGTGGCGAATTCAAAAATTAATGAAATATACGCGATTTCTAAATTTAAGATAATAGAACTAGCCAATAAAAGAGATAGAAATCCTGTTCAATCCTTCGTTAAAAAGTATAAAAAAGATAAATATTTTAAAGATGTAATTAACAATATTAAAAAGGTTTTAAGACTTAAAAACCAAAATCATATAATGACTGTTAGAAAATTTGGAAAAGCTTGTAGTTATCCCGGCACATTTATGGGATCAATTCACGCGATTGTAACATCCAATAACTACAAATCTGCAATTATAAAAACAATAAAAGCTGGTGGCTGCAACTGTTCAAGAGCTAATTTTGTTGGGGCGTATTTTGCAGCATTAAAACCAGAAAGTATTCCAAGCCATTGGATTAAAAGAACTTTGC
>CACFJO010000018.1 GCA_902566675.1 uncultured Pelagibacteraceae bacterium | reverse complement strand
TTTATCTTTCAAAATAACCAAAAACTTATTTATAACGATGTAAGGAAATTTGGATTTTTAAAAATTTTAGATATTTTAAATCTTAGAAAAAATGCACACTTAAGAGATTTAGGACCTGAACCCTTTGAAAAAAATTGTAATTTTAATTATTTTAAAAAATATATTAAAGGTCGAAATAGAAATATTAAAAATATTTTAATGGATCAAAAATTTATTTCAGGTTTAGGCAATATATATGTAAACGAAGCACTTTTTTTAAGTGGAATTAACCCGCAAAGAAAAGTAAAAAAACTTAAAAACTCAGAAATATCTATTATTATTCAGAACCTAAAAAAGGTACTAAAGACTGCTATACGATTTGGAGGATCTTCCATAAAAGACTTTTCTAGCAGTGATGGAAAAAGTGGCATCTTTCAACAACATTTTAGGGTATATGGAAGAGAAGGAGAAAAGTGTTCTAATATAGATTGCAACATGAATATAACTAAGACTGTAATTTCTAGCAGAGCAACTTTTTTTTGTAGGAAATGCCAAAAATAATAATATTGACCCTAATAATAGGTGCATATATATAATTTCTAAAAATGCCTAATACAAAATCAGCCATTAGAAGAGTGAGAAGAGTAAAAAAGCAAACTCAAATCAATAGAATTAGAAAGAGTAAATATAAAAACGCTATTAAAGAAATGGACAAGTTACTTAACTCAAAAGATAAAGAAAAAGCAAAAAAAAATTTTTCCAAATTCCAATCAATTCTAATGCAGGTTGCTAAATCAGGCGTAATAAATAAAAAAACAGCCGCTAGAAAAATTTCTAGAGTTTCAAAAAAAATTTAATTTTATTTTATCAATTAGCGGTTGATAAATATTTTTTTATAAAGACTACATTTAGTTTTTCAAAACAAAATATAGTTTCTTTTTAAAGTTGAAATTTTTTCTATCATTACGATAAGACTACAACCAAAATATTTTTTTTTTTAATTACAACCTCTACATAGTTGCAAATTTTTCTTAAAAATCGTTAAAAGGAACTTCCTAAGAAATTTATTACATGGATAAAAATATTAAAAAACAAAGCGCCTTTATATCTGAGGAGGAAAGCACAATTGATTGGAATGAAATCCAAAATGCATTTAAAAAAACTTTTGGAGCAGAAATTTATAACAGCTGGCTTCAAAAAGTGACTTTAGTAAAAGAGTTTAATGATTATTTAATACTTGGTGTACCGACTCGTTTTTTTAGAGATTGGATTGTTTCCAGATACCTAGATAAAATTTTAGAACAAGTGAAACAGTTCAAATTAAGTCTGAATAGAATAGAGTTTAAAATAATAGAGGAAAATAAAGTTAATCAAGAACTTTTGAAGGTAAGTGATCTTAATAAAGTTACAGAAATTAAAGACTCGATTCTAAATTACAACAGATTAAACCCAAATTTGAACTTTGATAGCTTTGTACAAGGCAAAAGTAACGATATTGCATTATCTTATTCTAAGAAAGTATGTGAGCATTTATCACGTTATAACCCCTTATATATTTGTGGTGGGGTAGGTTTAGGAAAGACACATTTACTTAATGCAATTGGATTAGAACTCCAAGGCGATAACAACGTGATGTTCATATCAGCTGAAAGATTTATGTATCACTTTATTAAATCAATCAAAAAAAATGATATGGTCAATTTTAAAGATTTTTTTAGAAAATCATCAGTTTTCATTATAGACGATATACAATTTTTGAGTGGAAAAGAGAGTTTGCAAGAAGAGTTTTTTCACACTTTCAATAGCTTAATGGATAAAGGATCTCAAATAATTATATCTGCAGATAGAGCTCCTATCAAATTAGACAGGGTACAAGAAAGAATTAAATCAAGATTAGCAGGAGGTTTATTAGTTGATATTGAACTTCCAGATCTAGAGTTGAAAATAAAAATTATTAAAAAGAAAATTGAAGAAATTCAAAATCAATTTAAAGAACAAATAAATTTAAGCGACGATGTAATAACTTTTATAGCAATTGAATGTAAAACAAATGTGCGTGAGTTAATTGGAGTTTTAAATAGAGTTGTAGCTTTTACTAGAGTACATAACAAAACACTTGATATAAGTGATTGCAAAAAAATTTTAAAGGATGTGTTTAATCAAATAAAAGTAGTTACAGTTGATAAGATTCAAAATGTTGTATCAAATTTTTTTAATATATCTTTAAGTGAAATGCTTTCTCAAAGAAGGTCGCGACCGTTAGCAAGACCAAGACAGATCGCAATGTATCTAGCTAAAAAGATGACTACTAGGTCATTGCCGGAAATAGGAAGAAGATTTGCCAATCGTGATCATACAACCGTTATACATGCCGTTAAAACTATTGGCAGATTATCAGAGCAAGATGACGAGATGAAAAAAAATATAATGCAGATAAAAAGTATTTTGTTAGAGCAATAAAGGATGCAGTTCGTTGTAAAAAGAGACATTTTATTAAAATCTTTAAATTTTGTTCAAGGAGTAGTAGAAAAAAAAAATACGCTCCCTATTCTTTCAAATGTACTTTTACAGTTAAAAAATAAGAAATTACAAATTGTAGCAACTGATTTAGACATTGTGTTTTCTGATGAGATATCCGATATAAAAGTTCTTAATGAAGGTAGCACTACTACCTCTGCTGCAATTCTATATGACATACTGAGAAAAATAGCTTCTAATTCAGAGTTAAACTTTGAACTTAAAACAGAAAATAAACTTAGTTTAAAAACTAAAAACTCTGATTTTAGTCTTTTATGTTTACCAACTGATAATTTTCCTACATTTTCAGATGAGTTCAACGGTGAAGTAATAAAATTAAATAATTCAAAATTTCTAAAATTATTAAATAAAACAAAAATATCAATTTCAAACGATGATACAAGACATTACTTAAATGGTGTCTTTTTGCATATAACTGAAACTCAAGGAAGAAACTTTTTAACTGGAGTAGCTACAGATAGCCATAGACTATCCTCAAGCAGTTTAGAAATTGATAAAATAAATTCATTTAATTCAGTTATCTTGCCAAGAAAAACTGTTTTTCAGTTATGTTCTTTATTGGCCGAGAGTAAAGAACAACTATTAATGTATACGAGTGATAATAAGATCAAGTTCAATATTGGTAATATTAATTTAATTTCTAAAGTAATCGATGGTAAATTTCCTGATTACAAAAAAGTAATCCCAACAAATAATGAAAAAATATTGCTTGTTTCATCAAAAGATTTTATTTCCTCGATAGAGAGAGTAGCCAGTGTATCTCTAGACCGAAAAGAGGGTGTAAAATTACAAATAAAAAAAGATAATGTTCAACTTTCAGTAAACAGCGCGAACTCAGGTGAGGGTAATGAGATTTTAAATGCCCAATTTGAAGCTGATAATTTAAATATAAGCTTTAACTCTAAATATTTAATAGATATTGCATCTGAAGTTGAAGATCAAAAAATAAAAATAAATTTGAAAGACTCTGTCTCCCCAGTTTTGATTGAAGACCTTTCTGATAAAAATAGTTTTTATGTTATAATGCCCATGAAAATTTGATATTTCTGTTATTTATATTTTTTTTTAATTTTTGATCAAAAACTGTTGGTAATAGATACTTTTAGATCCATGATACAGCAGGTCATTTTATCTTACATATAAAAAATGATATATTAATTTTATTCTAATAAACAAAATGTCACAAAAACTTAAAGTAAATAACTCTCAGGACTACGGAGCAGACTCTATTAAAGTACTTAAAGGCTTAGACGCTGTAAGAAAGCGACCAGGAATGTATATTGGTGATACTGATGACGGATCAGGATTGCACCATATGGTATTTGAGGTTGTTGATAATTCAATCGACGAAGCTTTAGCAGGCCATTGCAAGAATATTTCAATTTCAATTAACTTAGATAATACAATTTCAGTGGAAGATGATGGAAGAGGTATACCAGTAGAAATACACAAGGGTGAAAAAGTTTCTGCAGCAGAGGTTATTATGACTCAATTACACGCAGGAGGAAAATTTGATCATGATTCTTATAAGGTATCTGGCGGACTTCATGGAGTTGGTGTTTCGGTAGTTAATGCTTTATCAGAAAAACTCACACTCAATATTTTTAGAGATGGAAACGAATATGAAATTAATTTTAAAGACGGAAGTGCAGTAAAACCTTTAAAAAAAATTGGGAAAACAAAAAAAAGAGGAACTAAGATAAATTTTTTACCATCTAAAGAAATTTTTTCTTCGATAAAATTTAATTTAAAGGTTTTAGAAAAAAGGATAAGAGAACTTGCTTTCCTTAATAAGGGGATCCGTATTTCGTTAATTGATAATACAAATAAAAAATCAAAAGATTTTACTCATAAATATGACGGAGGGATAACTGAGTTTGTAAAATACATAAATAATAAAAAACCAATTTTAGTTAATAAAAATGAGAAAGAGATTTTTAAGAAACCTGTTTATGTAACTGCAACAAAAAACAATGTAGTAGTTGAATGCTCTTTTCAATGGAATGCTGGATATTCTGAGGAAGTTCTGCCATTTACGAACAATATACCCCAAAAAGATGGTGGAACCCATTTACTAGGTTTTAGAAGCGCATTAACACGTGTCATTAATAAGTACTTAGCTGATAGAAATAATAAAAAAAATAAAATTTCATTATCTGGAGAAGATATTAAGGAGGGACTTACTGCTGTTCTATCTATTAAGATGCCAGATCCTAAGTTTTCTTCTCAAACAAAAGACAAACTTGTTTCTTCCGAAATTAGAAATATTGTAGAGCACATCATCAACGAAAAAGTTTCAACTTGGTTTGATCAAAACCCATCTGTGGCAAAAACAGTTTTAGAAAAAATAACTCAAGCTGCTATGGCTAGAGAGGTAGCCAGAAAAGCTAGAGATAGCGTCAGGAGGAAAGGAACGTTCGAGCTTTCTGGCCTTCCAGGAAAACTTGCTGATTGCCAGATACAAAAAAGAGAAGGAACAGAATTGTTTATTGTTGAAGGTGACTCTGCGGGTGGATCTGCAAAGCAGGGAAGAGTGAGAGAATTTCAAGCTGTTCTTCCATTAAGGGGTAAAATACTAAATACTTTCGTGAACGGAAAAAAAAATGGAGAAGATCAGTCTACTAAAGCTCTATCTAAAATGATGTCCTCTAGTGAAATAGTTACTTTAATTAATGCATTAGGAACTGGATCTAAAGATTTTAATATTGATAATTTAAGATATGATAAAATTGTAATTATGACAGATGCTGATGTTGATGGATCACATATAAGAACTCTTTTGCTCACTTTTTTTAACAATTATCCGTTTAATCAGCTTATAGAACAAGGTCACATATATTTGGCCCAACCGCCACTTTTTAAGGTAACAAAGTCAAATAAAAGCATATATATAAAAGATGAAGGGGCTTTGGAGGACTATATTTTTAAATCAGCAAAAATAGATAAAAAAATTAAAAAGGGAAGTGTCGATTATAAAAAATTTATTCAAGAGCAAAAAGAAAAACTTTCTATTCAAAGATTTAAAGGATTAGGAGAAATGAACCCCGAAGAATTATGGGAAACAACTTTAAATCCCGATAACCGAACCATGCTGAGAGTTCAGTATACTAGAGGCACAAAAGATAAGTCTAAAGAGGATCAAAAAATGATTGAAGTGTTAATGGGAGATGAAGTTGCTCCAAGAAAAGATTTTATTACAAACAACGCTCTAGAAGTGGAAAATTTAGATATTTAAAAAAAAAATGAATTTTTCCACTCTTTTCAGAACAAAAGAGAACCTAAGTTTAGATAAAAATACATTAACAATTTTAAGATATATCGCAATTATTGGTCAAATTTTAGCTATTAGTATAGTTTTTTATTACTTAAATTTACCGTTCCCAATCATGGAAAGCTATCTCATTATTTCAATAGGTTTAGCTTCAAATTTATATCTTCAATTTGGGATTAAAATCAATCAGCTAAAAGATTTCTATGCAGCTCCATTCCTGCTAATTGACTTATTGCAATTAAGCGCTCTTCTTTATTTGACAGGAGGAATTTATAATCCTTTTTCATTTCTATTAGTAATACCAGCCATCGTTTCCTCTACATTTCTAAGCATGGGCACAACAATTATTTTAGGCTTAATAACATCATTACTTTTATTAACCATATCATTTTTTTATTTACCTTTGCCGGGAGAAGATATGAATTTATTACATTTTCCAAATTTTTATAAATTCGGAATTATTATCTCTATATTGATTGGTTTAATATTTTTAAGTTATTTCGGAATTCGTTTCTCTGGTGAAAAAAAGAAAACAGAAGAAGCGTTTAAAAAACTTCAGGAAGTTATTTATAAAGAATATGAACTAGAGTCTTTAGGTGGGCAAGCCGCAGCAGCAGCGCATTCTTTAGGAACGCCTCTAGCTACAATAAGTGTAGTTGCTAAAGAATTGAAAAAAGAAATTGGGGATAACAACGAGCTATCTAAAGATATTGATCTATTAATTAGCCAGTCCAAAAGATGTAGTGAAATTCTTAAAAGAATATCAAAAAAACAGATAGAGGAGGATAAATTTTTTAGCTCGACGAAATTAGAAAATTTACTTGAGGAAATCATAAATTCTTTCAAAGAGACAACTTCTAAAGAAATTATTTTAGTTTCTGATAATGATAAAAATAAAATTGATATTCAAAGGTCAGCAGAAATGATCTATGGCTTAAGAAATTTTATAGGCAATGCAATTAAATTTTCAAAAAGTAAAGTTAATATTTTTCTTATTAGCAATGATAAAGAAATAAAAATTATTGTGAATGATGACGGGCCAGGATTCCCAAAAGATATTATTGAAAAATTAGGGGAACCATATATTAAATCCAGATCATTAGAATTAAATTCAAACTCTGGCTTAGGCCTCGGAACTTTCTTGGGTAAAACTTTGCTAGAAAGACAAAATGCTAAACTAATATTTAAAGATGATAAAAATTTAGGTGGTGCTTCAGTAGTAATTAGCTGGTCTCCTAAAAATATTATACTTTAAGTAAAACTTATTTTGGCTCTTGTTGTGTTAAACAATGAATTGCTCCAAAACCCCAAATTAATTCTGAACAATCTATAGGAATAATTTTTCTATTATTAAATTCTTTTTTAAAAATTTTAATCACTATTTTATCTTTTGGATCATTGAAAGTAGGCAATAAAACAGATTTATTTAAAATATAAAAGTTTAAATACGATGCTGGAACTCTAATTTTATTTATATAAATAGGTCTAGGCATAGGAATTTTTTTAATTCTAATTTGTGAAGAATTAATTCTGATTTTTTTTAAAATTTTAAAGTTTTCATCAAGATTTTTGAAATTTTTATCTTTTTTATTATTTTCGTAAGCAAGAAAAACTTTATTATGTTTTACAAATCTAGCAATATCATCAACGTGACCATGGGTATCATCTCCTTCAATTCCTTTATTTAGCCAAATAACTTTTTTTGCTCCTAAAAATTTTTTGAATATGTGATTATAATTTTTTATTTTTAAGAAAGAATTTCTTTGTTGAATTTTACTCAATAAGCATTCTTTGGTTGTGAGTAGTAAACCTTTTCCATTAACATCGATCGCTCCACCCTCGAGAACAATTGGTTTACTATTAAACTTTGGGGTGATGACATTTCCTTTGTAATGACTTTTTATATTTAAATTGACTTTATTATCAGCCCTATAATTTTTATATTTAGCCCAACCATTAAACTTCCAATTCAATAAAATGTTTTGATTTTTTTTATCCTTAATAAATATTGGCCCTGTATCTCTCATCCATACCCTATCTGTTTTACAAATAATAAATTTTACATTTTGTAATTTTGCATTATTTTTCTTTAGCAATCTTTTAATTGCATTTTTAGAATTGTAGCTTTTAATTAATAGATTAACTTCCTGAGACTTAGTAATTTTAGAGATTATTTCAGCAAATATCTCGGGGATATTCTTAAATTTGCCTGGCCAATCATTTTTATTATAAGGCCATCCTATTAATGTAGATTGTTGTCTTTCCCATTCAGCTGGCATCCTGAAAAGAGATTTTGTTATTCTAGGCATCTCTTGGATTTTTTAGCAGTCCTTTATAATAGTCTATTCTTCTATCTCTAAAAAAAGGCCAATGTTGTCTAGAAGTTTCTACTTTTTTGAAATCAATTTCACAAATTAAAATGTTTTCTTTTAAACTGGCTTTTTTAACAACGTTACCACTTGGATCAAATATTACACTATTCCCCCAGAACTCTATCTTTTTATTACCTTGTTTTTCAATTCCTACTCTATTTACTGCAGCAACATATATACCATTAGCTATTGCGTGAGACCTTTGAATTGAAAGCCAGGACTCGAGTTGCGACTTACCAAATTTCCTTTTTTCTTTTGGATGCCATCCAATAGCGGTTGGATAAAAAATAATTTCTGCTCCTTTAAGAGCTGTTAATCTTGCTGCTTCAGGAAACCATTGATCCCAACATATTAAAGTTCCTAAATTACCTTTTGAAGTTTTAAAAGATTTGAAACCTAAATCTCCAGGAGCAAAATAAAACTTCTCGTAAAATTGTGGATCATCAGGAATATGCATTTTTCTGTATTTTCCTAAAAGTTTACCTTTTTCATTAATTACAATACTACTATTGTGATAAAGACCGGAGGTCTTCTTCTCAAATAATGAAATTATTAAAATAATTTTCAGTTCTCTAGCAAGTGCAGAAAATAAGTTACTACTAGGCCCTGGTATTTTTTCAGCGAAATTAAAGTTTTTATGACTTTCAACCTGACAAAAATATTTTGTCATGAATAATTCTGGTAAGCAAATTATTTTTGCGCCCTTTTTTGCTGCAGAATTAATTTTGTCGACAGCATTTTGAGTATTTTTTTTTGGGTCAGAAGACATTTTCATCTGCACTAATGCTATCTTCGTTTTACTCATTATTTTTTAATTGAATAAATTTTGAAAATTTCTTTTTTGTCTTGCTTGCCAATGTTTACGATGAAACGCATCGCTTGCTATTAGGGGCAATACACTTGTAGCTTCAGCAAACACCATTTGTTCCTTCGTCACATCTACTTTGCCCCACGAACTTGCTTCTTTTAAGGTAGAACTACTACAAGCACCATCTCTCGTGTCTGCCACAGTTATTTGAATTGCGTATTTATGCATATCTACCTTTTTACCTAATAACTCCGCACAAACCACTGTATCTTGAATAAAATTTTTGGGTACCCCACCGCCAACCATTAATAATCCTGATTGTTTTGATTTGAGTTTAATTTCAGTTATTTCTCTGAACTCTCTTATTGAGTCTATAGTGATATGATTTTCTGGATTTTGTTCCTGATGCATTACAAGCCCAAATCCTGCTGAACTATCTGTGAAAGCGGGACAAAATATTGGAACATTACTATCATAAGCAGTTTCTATTAATGAGTTTTTTTTCTTAGAACTTGTTTTTAAATATTTTCCAAGTTCTTTAATAAATTCCCTTGAGGTATATGGTTTAGGTTTTAGAGAATTAGCAATATCACATATAGTTTTGTCACACGCTTGAAGCTCCTCTTCATCAATATAAGTGTCATATATCCTATCAATATAGTTGTTTCTTAGCTCAGTATCATCTTGAAACTGGGATCCCTGATAATGCTTGAATCCTAGAGCTTCAAAAAAATCCATATCTATAATTGAGGCCCCTGTAGCCACAATAGCATCAACCATGTTATGTTTTACTAAATCAGTGTATAAATCCATGCATCCACCTGCTGAAGTCGAGCCTGCTAAAGTTAAAAAAATCGAACAATCTTTATCTGCAAGCATCTCATTATAAATAGCTGCCGCTCTGGCTGTATCTCTAGAAGTGAAAGACATTTTACTCATACCATCAATAATCTTACGAGCATCAAAAGACTTGATATCGATGTGCTCAACTGGGGAATTAAGTAAAGATTTTTTGTTGTGTCCAATATTCGGACTATTTTTTTTTATCATTAAGCTACTAAAGAACCAACTTTATCATTAGTATTATCGTACATAGATATAATTGGTTTGTCACTTAATTCGTGAATATCATTTGAATAAAAACCATTGAAGTTTGTTCTGAAAGTAAGACTGTAAGCCCCTAACTGACCTAACTCTATATAATCACCTTCTTTAATATTATTTGGTAACAAAAAAGGTCCTTTCATATAATCTAATCCATCACAAGTTGGTCCAAAAAAATTAA
>CACFJO010000017.1 GCA_902566675.1 uncultured Pelagibacteraceae bacterium | reverse complement strand
ATTCCTTGTGATACATGTAAAGGCGCAAGATATAACCGCGAAACTCTTGAAATTAGATTTAAAAATAAGAATATTGCTGAGGTTTTGGATATGACTGTTGATGAAGGTTGCGAATTTTTTGAAAATATTCAAAGTATAAAATCTAAATTAATCACTTTAAAACATGTAGGTCTTGGTTATATGAAAATCGGGCAACAAGCCACAACGTTATCAGGCGGTGAAGCCCAAAGAATAAAGTTAGCAAAAGAACTTTCTAAAAGACCAACTGGTAGAACGCTTTATATACTAGATGAACCAACAACTGGTTTGCACTCTCACGATATAAAAAAATTGTTAGAAATTTTACAAGCTTTTACTAACACAGGTAATACAGTAGTTGTAATAGAACATAATTTGGATGTTATTAAAACAGCTGACCATATAATAGACATGGGCCCTGAAGGTGGAATTAATGGTGGGAGAATAATTGCTGAAGGAACTCCAGAAAGAGTTTCAAATGTAAAAGAAAGTTATACTGGTAAATTTATAAGAGAAATTATTGGAAATAACCCGATGAAAAAGACTGCTTAAAAATAAATTTTATGCTATAAAGAATCATGATAAATATTTTACAGTCTCTATCGAAAACGGTGCATCTTTCTTTGGGTGTTGCAATTTTATTATTACTTGGGCTACATTTTTTTGGAGATGGGTTCGCTTTCGATAGATATTTTTTTAGTTGGTTGTTTAGATATTTACACGTGCTAACAGGAATTATGTGGATTGGTCTGTTATGGTATTTTAATTTCGTTCAGATACCTTCAATGCCGAACATCCCTGATGAACAAAAACCCGCAATTGGAAAAGTGATAGCTCCTAAAGCATTATTTTGGTTTAGATGGGCCGCACTTGGTACAATTATTACTGGACTAATAGTAGCTTATCTTCAAGGTTATATTCACCAATCAATGATACTTGGTATCGGAAGCGGAGATCCTAAAACTACTGCAATAGGTATTGGAATGTGGTTAGGAATAATAATGGCCTACAATGTGTGGTTTGTCATATGGCCTAATCAAAAAAAAGCTTTAGGGATGGTTGAATGCACATCTGATGAAAAAGTGAAATCTGCTAAAACGGCGATGTTATTTTCTAGAACTAATACTCTGTTATCTTTTCCAATGTTACTTTCAATGGTAGCAGCACAAAACCTTTATTAATTTAAGGTAAAATTTTTTCTTCCTTTTTTTCCAAAGTTTTATAACTTACGCTAAAAAATTTTAATATTGGCGATGCAACAAATATAGAGGAGTACGTTCCAATTATAACACCCAATATCATCGCAAAAGAAAAACCTCTTAAAATTTCACCTCCTAATAAATAAATTGATAAAAGAGCTAAAAGAGTAGTGGTAGATGTAATTATTGTTCTTCCTAATGTTTCATTGATGGATAAATTAGAAATGTCACTTATTGATATTTTTGTATATTTAAATAAATTTTCTCTTATACGATCATAAATTACAACTGTATCGTTCATTGAATAACCTACAATAGTTAGTACTGCTGCGATAATAGATAAATTTATTTCTAATGATAGAATTGAAAAAATTCCTAAAGTAATTACAACATCATGAAATAGTGCAATGATAGAACCAATGCTAAATTGCCACTCAAATCTAATCCAGATATAAAAAAGCATCGCTGCTAAAGCTAAAGAAATTGCTATAATTGACGACTCCAAAAGTTCAGAACTCACTTTTGGCCCTACGTTTTCAACTCTTCTGAAATCAATCTCTGAATTTAAATTATTTGATAATTTTTTTTTAATTTCTGGTATTAAATTATTATCATTGGTATTCTTTTGCTCTACTTTAATTAAATAATCACCTACTTTACCAAATCTTTTTACATTAACGTCACCTAGATTGATTGAATTAAGAGAGTCTCTTATAGTAGAGGCGTTTATTGAAGGATCAGTTCTAAGCTCAATGAGAGTTCCTCCTTTAAAGTCAATACCATAATTTAATCCTTTAAATCCTATTAAGAATATACTTAAAATAAAAAGTATTATTGAAATAATATTTGCAGTTTTAAATTTTGAAACAAAATTAATATTTTTTATCATTAGATTGAAATTTCTTTATTACTATTTTTGAGAACTATTATTGATGTGAGATGTCTTGCTAAAAAATAAGCAGTAAAAAGCGTAGTAATAATTCCTATTCCTAGAGTAATAGCAAATCCTTTTACTGGTCCTGATCCAAAAGCAAATAAAATTATAGCTGCAATTAATGTTGTTATATTTGCATCAAGAACAGTAATTTTAGCTTTCGAATAACCTGAGTCAAATGCATGAATAATAGATTTTTCTGTTTTGAGTTCTTCTCTTATTCTCTCAAATATTAATACATTGGCATCTACTGCCATACCTACTGTTAAAATAATACCTGCAATACCCGGTAATGTAAGTGTTGCCTCTAGAATAGTTAAAATGCCTACTAACATTAATAAATTAGCAATTAATGCTGTATTAGCCACTAAACCAAAAATCTTATATTTATAAATCATAAATATGATTACTAATATGAAACCTACAATCAAAGAAATTAAGCCTGATTTGATAGAGTCTTCACCTAAATCAGGACCAACAGTCCTTTCTTCAACTATACTAAGAGGAGTTGGTAATGCGCCAGATCTTAGAAGCAATGCGAGGTCCGTGGCCTCTTGAAAAGAAAAGTTTCCGGAAATCACTCCATTTCCAGAAGTTATTGGTTCATTTATATTCGGAGCACTAATAATTTTATCATCTAGAACAATAGCTAACCTTTTACCTACATTATCAGTTGTAGTTCTTCCAAACTTTTGGGCACCAAGTCTATCTAAAGAAAAAGATACAGTAGGCTCATTTTGTTGATTTTGAATACTTGGCTGTGCATCGATTAGATTTTCTCCGCTCATTACGATTTTTTTACTAATTTTAAGTTTTTCGCCAGTTTCTGTCATGAGTTCGTCAAAACCAAATTCTGAATTTTCACTTACTAATCTAAAATTTAATTTGGCTGTTTTGCCTAGCAATTCTTTTATTCTCTCGGGATCTTTAAGACCTGGAAGTTCAACTAATATTCTTTTTTCACCTCTTTGTAATATAGTTGGCTCTTTAGTGCCGACATCATCTATTCTTCGTCTTACAATTTCGATAGATTGTTTTAAGGCTGAATTATTTATACTTAATAATCCAAATTTAGAAAATGAAATTTCTACTAGTTTGTTTTCTAGTTCTTTAAAATCTAATTCAAAAGATCTATAATTATCAATATAAGGGTTTACCAAATTCTCATTTTTTGAGAGAAATATTGATTTAAATTTTTTAGTATCATTCAATTTAAATATTAAAGAGTTATTTTTAATTTTAAAATCTCTATAATTTAAATTATTATCATTTAATAATTTTTTAAGTGGGATTACTTTTGATTGTATTTTTTCTTGTACGAGAGACTCAGAATTTATTTCTAATAAAAGATAAGATCCTCCTTGCAGATCAAGACCTAAATTTACTTTTTTATCAATTAAAATGTTATCTTTTGATTGAAAGTTAAGTAAAGAGAAAACTGATATAAAAAATAAAGTTAAATAAATAAAAAGAATATTTATTTTAGAAAAATTTAACACAAAAAAAGAATTATTTTTTAACTTCTTCTTTTTTAAGCAAACTTGTGATTGTTGACCTAATTATTTGAACTTTTGTTCCTTCACCTATTGTAACTTCAATTCGATCATCTTCCATTACACGGTCAACTACACCTATTATTCCACCTGATGTAATTACTTCATCTCCCCTTTTCAACGCCTCAACCATTGCCTTATGATCTTTTACTCTTTTTTGTTGTGGCCTGATTAAAAAAAAGTAAAAAATTACAAAAATTAATATTAAGGGTATAAATTGCGCTATTCCTTGTCCGCTCATCAAAAGACAATTATAATAATTATATTAGATAAACAAGTTAAATTTTATCAAATTTTATCCAAATTATTCATGTATTTTTTTAAGACATTTGGAATTGTAACTGAGCCATCCTCATTTTGATTATTTTCTAATAAAGCAATCATCAATCTACCTACTGCTAAACCAGAACCATTCAGGGTACCTACGAATTCGTTGCCATTTTGAGATTTATATTTAGCACCCATTCTTCTGGCTTGAAAAGTACCACAAGAAGAACAACTTGAAATTTCTCTAAATTTATTCTCTGATGGTATCCATGCTTCAATATCATATGTTTTTTCAGCACTAAATCCCATATCACCAGATGATAATAATACTATTTGATATGGTATATCTAATTTTTCTAAAATTTTTTTGGCACAAGATAACATTCTCTCAAGTTCAGCATTGCAATTTTTAGGTTCAACTATACTTACTAACTCAACTTTTTGAAATTGATGCTGTCTTATCATTCCTTTAGTATCTTTTCCATAACTACCTGCCTCCTTACGAAAGCAAGGTGTTGCAGCCACATATCTTTGAGGTAACTGATTGTAGTCTATCAGTGAGTTTCTTACTAAATTAGTTAAAACAACTTCAGCGGTTGGAATTAGAAACTTTCTTTGATCTGAATTTTCAAATTTTATCTGAAATTGATCTTCTTCAAATTTAGGAAGTTGTCCAGTACCAAACATAACATCTTCATTAACTATTAATGGTGGAGAAACTTCAATGTATTCAAATTCTAATGTGTGCGTATCTAACATAAAATTTATAAGCGCTCTTTCTAATAAAGCAATCTTGTTTTTTAAGACTACAAATCTTGACCCAGATAATTTTGAGGATGTTTCAAAATCTATATCATTATTTTTTAATCCAATATCTACATGTGATTTTGGCTTGAAAGAAAATTTTTTTATAGTGCCGAATTGCTCTATTAACTTATTTGATCTTTCGTCTTTACCTATTGGAACATCCTCTAATGCTAAATTTGGCAAAATATGCAATAATTTATTAAGTTTATTTTGTGCAATAATTTGATCTTCAGATATTTTAGATATTTCTTTTGAAATTTCTTTAGATTTTTCGAAATTATTTTTATCTTTAGATTTGGATAATAGCTTTTTTTCTTGCTCTAGTTTTTCTTTTTTACTAATTAATTTTCTATTATTTTCGTCTAGATTTTGAAACAAACTTATATCAAAATCAAAATTTCTATCTTTCAATTTTTTTTTGATATTTTCCAAGTTTTTTCTTAAATCTTTATTATTATGCATCTTCTAAATTAGCTTCTTTTTCATTTTTTTTTTCAATAAATTTGACTGTGAATATAGATAATTCATAAAGCAATAATAAAGGTATTGCCAGTCCAACTTGAGTAATTGGATCAGGTGGAGTTAAAATTGCAGCTAAAGCAAAGATTATTACTATGACATATCTTCTTCTCGCTTTAAGATAATCAGAATTTACCACTCCTACTCTAGCTAATAGATTTAAAAGTATTGGGAGCTGAAAACTTATACCAAAAGCAAAGATTAATCGCATTATTAATGAAAGATATTCATTTACTTTTGCCTCAAGTTGAATGGGGAGTGTTGAATTTGATCCTAATGTTTCGAAAGATAAAAAAAATTTTATAGCTAAAGGCATTACTAAATAATAAACAAGTAATCCTCCCAATAAAAAAAGTAAAGGCGTTGATATTAAATAAGGTAAGATCGCTTTTTTTTCATTTTTATAAAGCCCTGGTGCAATAAATTTATAAATTTGAATAAGTAATACTGGACTACCTACAAAAATTGCTGCAAAGAAAGCTACCTTTAAGTATGTTATAAATGTTTCGTGAAGAGCAGTAAAAATAAGACGTCTAGAAATCTGATCATTTTTTACTGCCTTGGCATATGGTTCAACTAAAAAATTATAAATTTCTTCAGCAAAAATATATGAAAAAACAAACATTACGAAAATAAATATTAGTGAATGTAAAAGTCTAGCACGTAATTCTACAAAATGACTTGTAAATGAATCACTCTTAGCCATTTTTATCTAAATCTTGTTTTTTAATTTTATTTTTTTGGATGACCTCGTCTTCTAAATTAACATCTTTTGTAACTGACGAAACCTCCTTTTGAAAATTGTTAAATGTATTTTTGAATTTTCCTATGTATGTTCCAATTTTTTTCAAAGCTATTGGAAATTCTTTAGGACCTAAAACCAATATTGCAATTATAACTACTGATAAAATCTCTAACCATCCAATTTGAGGCATTTTGATTATTTATTTTCAGATTCAGAATTATCTGACTTAGAACTTTCATCTTGATTATTCGTAGAAGTTTCGTCGGACATACCTTTTTTAAAGCTTTTAATACCTTTCGCTACATCGCCCATTAAACTTGATATTTTTCCTCTACCAAAGAGTAAAACCACGAGAACAACAACTATTGCAATTTGCCAGAAACTAATTCCCATAATTAATAATTATACAATAAAAAAACTGAAATAAATATATTTATTTTTCTTCTTCAGGTGCTTTTTTTATAGCCTCATCTATATCCTCGTAAATATTATGTTTCTCTGATATAGATTGTTCTTTGAAGAATTTACCAGTTCCGAAGATAGACCTATCAATGCTTGAAGTGTCTATTAGACCTGCTGAACCTAACTCATCGATCGTAGGTAAATCAGATAATTTTTGAATATTAAAGTGGTTTAAAAAATTTTCTGTAGTAGCATATTGGATAGGTTTTCCTGGTATATCTTTACGACCTGCTGGTCTCACCCAGTCTAGTTCCAACAAAATTTCCAAAGTATTTGAAGCAAAAGACACCCCCCTTATTTCCTCTATTTCAGATCTTGTAACTGGTTGATGATAAACAATTATAGCAAGTGTCTCCACAGTTGCTTTTGACAATTTTTTTTGAGTAGATTTTTGTAACGCCATTAACTTTGATAAATCTTCAGCTGTTCTAAATGACCATTTTTTTTTGATACAAACTAAATTTATGCCTCTTTTTTTATAAGTTTCTTGAAGATTTTCTAATATTGTCTTTAAATTAATTGATGTTTGTAATCTTTTTTCAATTGTTTCTATATCTAAAGGTTCAGATGCTGCAAATAGTATTGCCTCTACTTGTCTTTCAATTTTCGTCGGTGATGTTGGAAAATCAATTATGTTATTTTTTTTTTTATTTTTCATTTAAGTTTTTTTTATCGACAATGTATCAAAAATTTTTTTTTGCGAAATTGAGATGACACGTTCTTTTGTCAACTCAAGACTAGCAGCAAATATACCTGCGATACCGGTTTTTTTCATATTATTATCAGAATAATATTTAGGGATTAACTCAAATATATTTTTCCAATTTTCAAGATTTTTTAAATTATTTTTAATTATTTTTATCCCTTCTTCAGTTGTAAAAACCGGGAGTTTAGGGATGCTAATATTTTGAAAAGTCTTCTGCATTTGAAAATTTGAGTACGTTTTTAAAAGCTCATATAAAGTTAAATCGTAGACAGGTGTGTTGATTGATCTGATTCCACCTTTCATGCCTCTGGTAAATATATCAACACCTAATCTTTTTTTTTGAAGCATTTGATCTGATAGGATTCGTATTAATTCTAATTTTTTCAATTGTAGTTTTAATTTTTCAGCAACTTCTAATGCTCTGAAATCATCTTCATCGTCGTCAGGTAATAAAAGTTTTGATTTAAGGTAAGCTAACCAAGTAGCCATTAGCAAATATTCTGAGGCTGTTTCTAAATTTATATCTTTATGGCTTTTAATAAACTCTAAAAACTGATCAGCTAGCTTTGTAATTGAAATTTCTACTAAATCTACTTTTTGTGTTTTGGCTAAATCTAATAAAACTTCTAATGGTCCACTATAATTTGGTATATCAACAGATATTTGATTTAAATTATTTGATTCCATAATTAATTTTACCTTAAAAATTTATAAAATTCTGATGTTTTTTTTGAAGTAAAATTATCAACATATGGCAAGGATTTAATCAATTTAAAGCTTTCATTCGTTTTTCCTGCGCAATAAAGTACTAGATTACATCCGGCACTAATAGATCTTTTAGCATTTGTTATCAAATCATATTTTAAAGCTTTCATTGATATATCATCGGAAATCAAAATACCTTTAAAACCTATTTTTTTTCTTATGATATCTTTAATAACTATCTTTGAATGCGTGGCAACATTCTTTTTATCTATTTTTGAATAAAGGATATGCGCAGTCATTGCAAATTTTGCATTACTTAATTTAAACGGATAAAAATCAATTGCATTGAGTTTATTCAAAGTCAAAGAGACTTTAGGAATTTTTTTGTGACTGTCTTCTGTAGCTGCACCGTGTCCAGGAATATGTTTTATTACACTGCCGATTTTATTTAAATTTAAATTATCAATTGTTAAACATCCTAATTCTTTAACAATTTTTTTATCTTTTGAAAAACTTCTTTTACCTATTATACTATTTGTATTATTCCTCAAAACATCAAGAACAGGAATAGTATTTATATTTATTCCTAGATCTTTAAGAACTTTACTTAAAGATTTTATATATTGTCTTATTATTTTTTTACAAAAAATTTTCTCTTTTTTGAATAAGTCACCAAAATATTTTGCTGAAATGTTATGACTCATAATATCTCTTAATCTAGATACACTGTCACCTTCCTCATCAATTATTATTGGAAATTTCTTATTTCGTGTTAAAGATTGAATTTTATTTGTAAGTTTTTTGATTTGACCGATTGACTTTAAATTTCTTTTAAACAAAATAACACCCCATGGATGCTCATGCTTAAATAGAAATTTTTCTTTTTCTGAAAGTTTTGTTCCTTTTATACTAATGATTAAAGCTTTGCGTTTCATTCTCTTTTAATAAGTTCCCAAAAACTTCTTTTTTTCTCACCATTAATCTGTTCTTCAAATGAGTTGTTAAATTCTATCACGTTATTCGTATCATTGGCTAAAATTGGCAAATGTTTAATTTTATTTTTTAGAATTTGGTCAATATTTGATCGATTGTAGTTCTTTGTTTTTAAGTTTCCTTCTTCTGAGGAGTAATATTTTGTAATATTAAAAAAAAATATAAATATAATTAAAAACATTAAAATGTTAAAAAATTTATACATCACATTTTTTCTGGAAGTGAAACTCCTAGAATATTCATCCCATTCTTAATTACTATTGCTACAAGATTAATAAAAAATAAAGCTTCTTTTCTTTTAAGTTTGCCATTTTCAATAAACTTAAACTTATGATCTTCATTTCCTCTGCTCCAATAAGAATGAAATAATATTGAAAGTTCATACAAATAAAAGGGTATTTTATGTGGCTCAAGTTTATATGCAGCTGAATCAATTATTTTTGGCCATTCAAATATTTTTCTTAGGATTTTTTCTTCATACTCATTAATATTAAGAGAATTGAGACTGACTGAAATTTTATCATTTATACTTAATTTAAGTGTTCGCATTATTGAATTAATTCTAGCGTAAGCATATTGAACGTAATAAACTTGATTGTCTTTTGTTTTTTCCTTTACTTTTTCAAAATCAAAATCAAGCTCAACGTCATTACTACGACTAAGCATCATAAATCTAATTGAGTCTTTGTTAACTTCATTTAGTAAGTCTTGTACAGAAATAAAATCACCTGATCTTTTTGACATCTTAAACGGCTCACCTTTTTTATATAACTTTACCAATTGACAAACTTTACAGGTAAATTTTACCTTATTATTTGATAAAGCAGAAACTGCAGCAGCAATTCTCTTAATATATCCTGTATGATCTGCTCCAAGTATATTAATTAAGTTATCAAATTTTCTATTTATTTTATCTGAATGGTATGCAACATCATTTGCAAAATATGTCCATGATCCATCATTTTTTTGTAAAGCTCTGTTTGCATCATCTCCAAAATCTTTAGATTTAAAAATAAGTCTCTTTATTTTTTTCCAATTTTTTGGTGACTCACCTTTTGGTGGATCAAGAAAACCTTCCTCAACAAAATTTTTATTTTTAAGTTTTTTTACAACATTATTTACTAAGTCTTCTTTAACTAATTTAGTTTCAGAAAAAAAGTTATCATGCTTAATGCCTAATTTTTGTAAATCATATTTAATTAATTTCATCGACTCTTCTAAAGAGATTTTTTTTAGATCTTCAAAGCAAGTTTCAAGACTTTCAAATTTTACATTTTTATTATTTTTAATTATATTTAAGGCTATTTCTTTAATATATTCACCAGGGTATAAATTATCTTTATTTGGAAACTTTTCCTTAAATTGAATTTCTCTAATTCTGAGAAAAACTGATTCTACAAAGTCTTTTATTTGATTACCATAATCATTTATATAATATTCTTTTGTAACTTTATTTCCGTTGAATAATAATAGATTAGACAAAACATCACCAAAAATTGCCCCTCTACAATGTCCTACATGCATTGGGCCAGTAGGATTAGCTGAAACAAATTCAATATTATATGACTGATTTGATTTATTTGAACCATAAGTCTCTTTATTTCTTAAAATATCGTTAATATTACTTAAAATTCCTTCCTTGGATAATTTTATATTTAAAAAACCAGGTCCAGCAACTTCGATTTTTGCAAAGTGGTCAATTTTTTTTAGTAATAAATCCTTTAATAAATTAGCTAAAGAATTAGGTTTTATTTTATTTTGTTTTGCTAACACTAAAGAAATATTAGATGATAAGTCAAAATTGAATTGATCTGGAGGCACTTCTAAATTGACTT
>CACFJO010000016.1 GCA_902566675.1 uncultured Pelagibacteraceae bacterium | reverse complement strand
AGAAAGCATAAATTTCAAAAGGAATATTAATTATGGATTTGACTAAAGGTTCAATATGGCAACTCTTAAGAAAAGTGACCATACCTGCAAGCACAGGATCCCTATTTCAAACTTTTTATAATCTAGTCGATACTTATTTTGCAGGTAGAATTTCACCAGAAGCGTTAGCAGCTATTGCAAAATCATGGCCAATATACTTCATAGCAATAGCTGTAGCGGTCGGTATTGGAGCAGGAACTACAGCTCTAATCAGTAATTCAATTGGAGCCAAGGAAGATAGAAAAGCCTCAATGTACGTTGCTCAGTCAATAGTATTAGCAATCGTAATTTCAATTTTCGTAACTTTATTTGGCTTAAATTTTTCTGATGAACTTTTGAGAATTATGGGCTCTACTGAAGAAAGTATAATCTTAACACGCGAATATTTAGATATTATTTTTTTTGGAGCTATCATTGTATTAGCTCAATTATCTTTGAACGGAACTTTAAATGCCCAAGGTGATACAAAAAGTTATAGAAATGTTTTGATTGTTACCTTTTTCTTAAATATTTTTTTAAATCCATTATTTATTTTTGGTTATGGATTTATACCAGCATTTGGAATTGCTGGTTTAGCTATCGCTACGCTTGTTTCTCAGTGTATCGGTTTAATATATTTAGCTAATAAAGTTTATTGCTGTAAATTAAAAAAATTCCTTTATCTAGAATGCTTCAAACCAAAAATTGAGTACTTAAGCTCTCTCTTTAAACAATCAGTGCCAATAATGTTTACTATGTTGATGATAATGTTTGGAGTATTCAATATTTTCTATTTTGTTGGTCAGTTTGGAGAATTAGCTACAGCGGGTTATGGTACTGCTGTAAGAATAGAACAAGTTTTATTGTTACCAGTCATAGGTTTAAATACTGCTGTTTTATCAATTGCAGGTCAAAATTTTGGAGCAAAAATGTATTTCAGAGTAAAAGAAGTATATGGAAAAGCTCTGTTGTTCGGTTCAGGATTTATGGTATTAGCAGGTATATTTGTTTATTTAACTTCAGAAATTATAATATCTTTTTTTACTAATGATTTAGAAGTAATCCGAAGAGGTGCACTTTACTTACAGGTAGCAGCTTTAATTGGCCCCGTGTATCCAGTTTTCTTTATTACCTCTGCTTTATTCCAGGCACTGAAAAGACCAATTTTTAGTTTGTACATGACAATCCTAAGACTAACGTTAATACCATTTATGTCGTTATGGTATGTAATAAATATTAGAAATGGCGAGTATCAAGATATTTTTTATACGATTTTAGTAACAAATTGGATGATGGGATTAGTTGTATTAACTTTCGTACCATTTTTTTTAAAGAGAGTATTTAGGATTTCTTTAAAAAAATTACTTGTATTCTAGTTTATTCTCTAATTTTCTTACAAAATAGGATACTACTAGGATTAGCACCAGGTATTCTAGAATTAAAAAAGTATAAATTTCTAAAGGCCTGTAAGTGGTGGTGACCAGCTCATTAGCTTTTCTTGTTAAATCTCCTATACCTATAATTGATACTAGAGAGGACATTTTTAAAACATAAACAAATTGATTTCCCATTGCTGGTAATACAACTTTAATCGCTTGCGGAAGAATTACTAATCTCATCTTTCTCCAGAAATCCATTCCTAAAGACTCTGATACTTCATGTTGACCTTTTGAAATTGAATTAATTCCTGCTCTAAAAATTTCTGCTTGAAATGCACTCTCACTAATGGTCAAAGCTATTATTCCAGAGACAAATGGTGAGAAACTTACTCCAATCATTATTGGAAGACCATAATAAATCCAAAGAATTAAAACTAATAAAGGGATGGCTCTAACAATTTCTACGTATGTTATGTTAAAATAAGTTAAGAATTTATTATTTGACAATGAAGGTAGAGCAACTATCAAACCGATAATCATTGCTAGAATTATTGAAACTACCGAAATATAAATCGTAGTTGTAATTCCGCTAATTAAAAATTTTAAATTAGTCAAACCATCTATATTATCTGGACTTAGTATATACCAACCCCATTCATAGTTTGAACTACATCCTTGAAGTAAAAATAGAATAGAAATTATTTTTAAAAATTTCACTAAATGACTATATTTGTAAATTGGATGTATTGAAACTTAAATTATAAGCTTTTTAGATCGTACTTTGCCAGTAAAGTTTTAAAAAATCCAGATGATTGTTTTTTCTTAATCCAATTGCTGACGTAATCATTCCATACCTTGTCACCCTTTGGAACCATCATGGCTAAAAATGCGGGATTTTTTCCTCCATCAGGAACTATAGCTAATTGGGGATATTTTATAACTAGTTTGTTTGCTTCCGTTGAACTTGTAATATTTCCATCAGCTCTTCCTGCTAAAACTTCTTGGAAATCTCTCGCTGGAGCCTCAACTGATTGAAGTTTTGATTTTGGAAAAAATTCTTTTGCTTTTTCTTCCTGAGACGTACCTAACGTTGTAGCTATTGTAACACTACTATTGTTTAGAGACTCCCAAGTTGAAAACTTTTTTAAATTTTTTTTTAAAACAAGCGGGACAGTTGCGTACTTGTAATACGTAGCTGTAAACCCAGCTACTTCTGCTCTTTTTGGTGTTTTGGTTACACTTGTCGATATATCGTATCTATCAGCAGTTATTCCCGCAACAATAGTTTTCCATTCTGCAGGCACAAATTTCACTTTTACACCCAAATCTTTAGCCAATTCATTCATCACATCAATATCAAATCCTTTATACTTGTTTGTTTTTGGATCTTTCATTGACATTGGATCCCAGTCTCCTGTCGTACCAACTCTTAACTCACCACTTTTTTTGATTGAATCTAATTTCGATGCTGCTTGAGCACTTGTCGTTACAAGTAATACTAATAATACTGAAAAAATTTTTTTAATCACACAATGTTCATAACCAATCTCTCTCTTTTTTTCGATTTGCAATTTGACCCACTTAAACAACCTTTTGAAAAAGGGTTGACTGAAAGGTGGTTTATCAGCTATAAAGAACAAAACAAGAACATTTATGAAGTTAACAATACCTTATTATTTACATAAAGTGGGAGCTGGTTTTCCTTCTCCGGCAACGGATTATATTGAGGACGATATAGATCTAAACTCTCACCTCATAACAAATGCACCAGCCACTTTCATCATTAGAGTACAGGGTAAATCTATGACTAATGTGGGCATATATGATGGAGATCTATTAATAGTAGATAAAAGTTTAAATCCAAAAAATTTCTCAACTGTTATAGCAAATATCAACGAAGAACTTGTAGTCAAAACTCTGGTTAAAAGTAAGGGCAACAACTACTTAACATCAGGTTCAAAAAACACATCCGATCGAATTAATTTAACAGATAATCCAGAAATAATAATTTGGGGAGTAGTAACATATGTCATACACAAACAGCAGTAGAAAAAAAGTTGCATTAATTGACTGTAATTCATTTTACGTTTCTTGCGAAAGATTATTTAATCCTAAAATACAAAATGTACCAGTCGTAGTACTATCTAATAATGATGGATGTGTAATATCAAGATCTACTGAAGCAAAAAAACTTGGAATAAGAATGGGAGAACCATATTTTAAAGTTAAAGATTTAGTTAAAAAGAACAATGTTCAGATATTTTCTTCAAACTATGCATTATATGGAGACCTTTCTAGACGAGTGATGAAAGTTTTAAAAGGTTTTACTGATAAAATTGAAATCTATTCTATAGATGAAGCATTTTTAGATTTGTCGCATATCAAAGACGAACAAGTAGAAGAATATGGAAAGCAAATAAAAGAAAGAGTTTTAAAATGGACGGGAATACCAACAAGTGTAGGAATTTCAAATACAAAAACTTTAAGTAAAGTTGCAAATCATATTGCTAAAAAAAATAAAGCAGGAGTGATATTTCTAAAAGAAAATATCGATAACATACTAAAAGATTTTGATATTGCAGATGTATGGGGAGTTGGAAGACAGTTATCAAAGCTATATATTAAAAATGGAATAGGTAACGCTTATAAACTAAAAAATATTTCAAATACATGGGTTAAGAAAAGCACAAATGTTTTAGGTGCGAAAACAGTAATGGAGTTAAGAGGAATTTCTTGTATAGATTTAGAAACTGAGGAAACAAGAAGAAAAAGCTGTTGTGTATCAAGATCGTTTGGAAAGAAGGTTGAAAGTTTAGATAAATTAAAAGAGTCTATAACTACTCATTGTTTAAATGCGGCAGAAAAAATAAGAACAGATAACCAAACTACGAGAGCTGTCACTATATTTATAAGAACAAGTCCATTTGATAAAAATAGAAAATACTATTCAAATTCTATTACTATTGAATTGCCGGTGGCAACTAATAACAGTATTGAACTTGTAAAAACTGCGATTAACGGACTGGTAAAGATTTATAAATATGGCTATTTCTACCAAAAAGCTGGAGTCATTTTATCAAAGCTTAGAGACGCTTCTGAAAAAGAGCTAAATTTATTAGCACCAATTTTAGAGAATAAATCTCAACCATTAATGAGAGCAATCGATTTTACCAATGCAAAATATGGACGAAATGCAATCAGCATAGCTCAAGCTGGTATAAGTAATGATTGGAAAATGAGAAGAGAACATTCATCTAGAATAGATACAGCTTCATTTGACTTCTTACCTAAAATAAATATATAATTTGTATAAGGGGTGTCATAAAGACTGAGATCATACCCAAAGAACCTGACCGGTAATTCAGTAAGGGATAAATGAAAGATATATACCTATCAACACCAATAACGCTAATTATTACTCTAGGGGTAGGAGCTTTTTTTATCGCTTTAGGTTATATAAATTTAAAAAAAGTTTCAGATAATAAAAGCTACATAATTGGTGACAGAAATGAGAGTATTTTTTCATTAACAACGAGTTTATCGGCATCTGCTTTGGGAGCTTGGATATTATTTGGACCAGCTTCAGCAGCTACCTGGGGAGGAATAGGGGCAGTAATTGGATATGCGTTAGGTACGGCTGCACCTATGTTATTTTTATTAAATTTTGGACCAAAAATAAGGAGAGAATTTCCTAATGGAATGTCTTTAACAGAGTTTATAAAAAGTAGATTCGGTACTGGAATCTTAAAGATAATATTAATCTTAATTCTATTTTATTTAACAATTTTTTTGATAGCTGAAGTAACAGCAATAGCTTTTTTATTAAATTTAATTTCAAAAACGCCTTTATGGGTAACATCTGGACTAACTTTAATTATATGTCTTTTGTATATATTAAAAGGTGGTTTTAAGCTTTCAATAATTACAGATAAATATCAATTTATAATAGTTTTAAGCATAATATTATTTTCTATATTTTATATTTTAGGAAATTTAGAAATAAGCAGTTATGAGTTGATTAAAAAAAATTCTGCAAAACTTATAAGTAAAAATTATATTCCAAATTACACTGCTGGACTGACATTTTTTATTGCTGTAGCAGCAACAAATTTATTTCACCAGGGTAATTGGCAACGTGTATTTGCTGCAAAAAATAATCTTATCTTAAAGAAAAGTTTAATTTATTCGTCAATTATCTCTTTTTTGATTGTTTTATGGATGGGCTACACAGGTCTCATATCTTTTTCTCTCGACCCTAAAATAAAACCTGATTTAGCTTTTTTCGAACTAATGTTATTAAATGATAGTATTTTAATAATTGTTTTTATTTTAATTTTGGCTCTAGCTTTAACATTAAGTACAATTGATACATTAATAAACGCTATTTCAAGCCTAATTATTATTGATGGAAAAAAAATAAATAAATTTTTTACTGGCAGAGAAATAAAAGAAAAATGCAATAAATTAATTTTGTTATTATGTGCAATTGTTTTTATTTTTGCTTCTAAAGGTTACAGTATCTTATATTTATTCTTATTTGCAGACCTTCTCTGTTGTGCAGCAGTTGTAACAATATTCTATGGTTTTTTTAAGAAAAAAATAAATACAAGATTATCATCAGTATCAATTATTCTTGGTTTAATCTCAGGTTTATTATTTTTTCCAAGTCAGAATTTTCAATCAAGTCTTTTAGTAGGTAATATTATATCTATAGAAAAATTTAGTCCAATGATCTTGTCTAACTTACTATTTATTTCATTTATTGTAGCTATAATTGTGCCACTTATTATAATTACGTTTTACTCTTTACGTAATTCATTAAGATAAATAGATACAGCTATCCATATTATTGAGAAGCCAAAAAACTTTTCTAAGGTTAAAATCTCATCAAAATACGTTATTCCAAGAAGAAATTGAGATGTTGGTGTTAAAAATAAAATCATACTTGCTGGACCTATACCAATAATCTTAAAACCTAAAGTGTATAAAAAAAGAGGCACCAAAGTCATAAAGCCAGACCAAAACAAATAAAAAGACAAAAGGGGTTCATTAAAAGAAAAAACATTTAAATTTAAATTTATTAAATAAATAAATAATGCAATCGCTATAGGAGAGATAAGCAATGTTTCAATGAGTAAACCTATATCTGATGAAACTTTAATTTTTTTTCTTATTAACCCATAGATACTAAAAGTAATTGCTACAGTTAAACCAATCCACGGTAATTCACCTATCTTTAGTAAAAAGTAAAATAAAGAAATTACAACTAGCATTACAGCAATAAATTGATTTCTATTAAGTTTTTCTTTCAAAAAGACTCTTCCTAAAAAGACACTAATTATTGGATATATATAGTATCCTAAACTTGAGTCTAATAATCTATTTACACTGACGGCATAAAGCCAGGTTCCCCAATTTATACTTACCAATAAACCTGATATAAAAAGTAATAATTGATTTTTTTTCTTTTTGAAAATTTTAATAAATTCTGGCCATTTTTTATAAAAACTTGTTGTAAGAATTAAAAGAAGTGCAGTCCAAATAGTTCTGTGAACAGTTAATTCAATAAATGATGCAAAAGATACAAATTTGAAAAAAATTGTGCCCACAACACCCCACCAAAGAGATGCAAAAGCAGCATAAAAAATTCCTGATAATTGTTTTTGTTGCATTACAAAATTGGTGCAATATAAGATAATTTTCTTTATAAAGATACGTAAAGCTTGTGGTGAGATGGGTGAGTTGGTTTAAACCAGGAGTTTGCTAAACTTCCGTAGTATTTAACTATGCTACCGAGGGTTCGAATCCCTCTCTCACCGCCAATTAGTTGAAATAACTATCTATTTGTACCGGTTCTTTTCTTAAAATATATTTGTAAACATTAATATTTTCTAGAACTCGCTGAACATAATTTCTAGTTTCTTCAAATCTAATTTGTTCAATCCAATTAATATATGAAATTTCACCTTTGGAAGGGTCTCCATTTACTCTTCTCCAAGTTTTGACTCTATTGGGACCTGCATTGTATGCTGCAATAGCAAACGGGAAAACGCCATTATAATCATTAAGCAATCCATTAAAGTAATATGAACCAAGTTTAATGTTATATTCAGGATCCGAAGTTAATCTGCTTATACTGTATGGTAGTTTTGCTTGTTTAGCTACGACCTTGGCAGTGTACTTCATTAATTGCATCATACCTCTAGCTCCGGCCCAACTATTAGCTTTCCTATCAAATTCACTTTCCTGTCTAATTATTGCAAGAACAATTTCTTGTTTAGGCATCTGTTTGTTATTTACAACTTTTGGAGTAGCAATAACTGGATAGTTATATTTATTTAAAAATCTTTTTTCATATGATGCCTTTTTAGATATTTGTATTGCAAAGTCGTAGCGCTCAACGGATGTAGATAATTCTGCTGCTAAAACTTCACTTCCTTTTTCAATATTAAGATCAGCTAAATGTTTGAGAATATCTTTAGCATATTGGCTTGCATCAAGTTCATGTAATAAAATAACATGCTTAATAAGTTTATTTTTTTTAAACTCTTTCTCATAATCCTTATCAAAAATACTCTCATCTTTAAGTTCGAAATTTCCACCAGGATTAATCTTATTGAAGGCAAGTTGTCCATAATAAGTCATTGGAAATTTTGCTGCCTCTAAATAAAATCTATTGGCAGTTTCTTTTTCGTTTAATTTTTCATATGACTCTCCTAACCAATATGCTCCTCTAGCTAAGCTAATTGGATAGCCGACATTATTGTAAAAATTTTGAAAATGATTAATTGCGTACTCAGGAGATTTTAAAAATGTTAAAGCTATCCAGCCAGATAACCATTCAGCTTCGGCAAAAGATGGGCCAGATGATAATGAGTGTTCACTAGCAACTTTATATGCTGTCTTATATCTTTTTTTATAAATTAAACCCCTTGTAACACTTTCTCTTTGTTCCCACCATTTATCTGGTCTGACCATTTGTGTTTCGGTTTTATTTGCATTTTGATATAAAATTTCTAAAGATCCATCTAATCGTCCTCTTCGGTTTCTCCATCTCAATCTATCAAATTCTAAACCAGGATCTTTTTTTAAATATTGAGGAACCTTTGCAATTGCATTGTCTACACCATAAGAGTTGCTCATTAAAATTTGTCTTGCATTATAAAGAGCTTTTTGATCTGTTGGTAAATACTTAAGCATTCTTTTTAAATCCCAATATTTCCTCTCCCACGCTAAATAATCAGCTCTTCTTACATGATCATCTGACGAGATGAATTTTTTAAATTTAGCTCTGTAATAACCCAAATCATTTTTTCTTATTTCAGCAGTTATCCATCCTTCTTTAACTAATTCTTTAACTTTTTCTAGTTTTCCTTGTTCTAGATATGCCTCAGCTAATTTAATTTTACCTAAACCTCCCAATGGAGGGTATTTTTCAAACCAATTAATTATTGATGTAGGTGAATTATTTCTTAAATATATTTTTTCTTCTGCTAAATATCTTATTCTATTAATTCTTGGATAATAATCATTTTGTTCTATAAATTTTTTATATTCACTAAATGATGCTCCATTTCTAGTAGTTTTAAGATGCATCCAAGTAATTAATTTTCTAAACTCACTATCTTTAACTTTTTGGGCGCTTTTTAAAGCACTATTCCATTTTTTTTGTTTAATAAAATCAATTGTTTCTTTTGCTTTTTCAAAATCTTTTTTATTAAGAACTTTTGAACTTTTTACTTCTCTCGATGAAACTTTATATGTAATTGGTTTTTTTCTAGGGTACACAAATGTAGATGATACTTGTGTTTTTACTTTTTCTTTAAGCTCTGTTTTAATTTCTTTTGTTTTAGTAGGCTCTTTTTTTTGTTCAACTACGGCTGGCTTAGTTTCACCTTTTTTTTCTAATAATGGCTTTGGTGCTGGTAGATTTTTATTAATACTTTCTTGGATCTGTTTTTCGGATTTTTTAAAAATTGATGGTTTTTTTTGCGGGAATAAGAAATCCGTCTCAGAATAAACGATGTTAATTTTCAAAAATGATAATAAAAATACTAGACTAATTAATCTATTAAGCATAAGTTTAAGGATATCTACCTTATATTGTTTTATGCTTAAAGGATCAATTGTTGCATTAATAACCCCATTTAAAGATGATAATCTTGATGAAAACACATATAGAAGTTTAATTGATTATCACTTAAATAACGGCACTAATGGTATAGTACCCGGCGGCACCACTGGAGAATCTCCCACTTTATCTCATAGTGAACATAAAAAAATTATAGAGATAGCGGTTAAAGAATGTAATGGAAAAATACCTGTGATAGCTGGCACAGGATCTAATTCAACGGACGAAGCTGTTGAACTATCTAAATTTGCAGAAAAAGCTGGTTCAGATGCATTATTAGTTGTTACACCATATTACAACAAACCAACTCAAGAGGGCTTGTACCAACATTATAAAAAGATAAACGATAGTGTTGGAATACCAATTATGATTTATAACATACCGTCAAGATCAGTAATAGATATGTCAGTTGAAACCATGAGCAAACTATATGAACTGAAAAATATAGCTGGCGTAAAAGATGCAACCGGTGACTTAAATAGAGTAGATCAGCAATTAAAAGTAATGGGAAAAGATTTTATTCAGCTTACTGGAAATGATGATAATGCTCTTGAGTTTAATAAAAGAGGAGGAGTGGGAGCTATCGGAGTTACGGCGAATATAGCTGCAAAAATTTCTTCTGACTTTCAAAAAAGTTGTACTGAAAATATGGAAAAAGCTGAACAACTAGACAAACTATTACAACCTTTACATTCTGCATTATTTATTGAAAGCAATCCGTCTCCAGTAAAATATGCTGCATCATTATTAGGAATGTGTGAACCAAATGTAAGATTACCGTTAGTTGAAATTAGATCAGAAACAAAGAAAAAAGTTTCTGAAGCGCTTAAAGTAGCTAAAATACTTTAATGAAACAAAATACAGTTCCCGGAAGAAAAATTATTTGTTTAAATAGAAAAGCGAGTTTTAATTATTTTTTTTTAGAAATTTTAGAAGCTGGTATTTCTTTAAAAGGTTCAGAAGTCAAATCGTTAAGGGATGGAAAAGGGAGTATTGCTGACTCATACGCAATAGATAGCAATGGTGAATTATTTTTGATTAATTCACATATTCCACTTTATAGACAATCTTCTTATAATAATCACAACCCAAAAGCTGATAGAAAGCTTTTACTAAAAAGAAAAGAAATAAATAAATTGATAGGCAGGATAAATCAAGAAGGTTTAACTATTGTTCCTACGAAAATGTATTTTATTAAAGGTAAAGTTAAAATTGAAATTGCTGTTGCTAAAGGTAAAAAATTATATGATAAAAGACAAGTTAAAAAATCTAGGGATTGGAATAGAGAGAAGGCTAGGTTATTAAGCAAGAACAATAAATGATACATTTAAATATTGGTTCTAATCTTAACTCTAGCCATGGATCTAGGTTTGACAATATTTCAATTGCTGTAAATTTATTATTACAATCAAATATAAAGATAAAAAAAATATCAAATTTTTATGAAACACCCTCATATCCAAACCTAAAATTTCCTAAATTTCTTAATATTGGAATTTTAGCTAATTTTAGCGATAATGTTTTGGACCTTTCTAAACATATAAAATTAATTGAAAAAAAAATTGGTAGATTAAAAACAAAAAAAAATGATCCTAGAATAATTGATATTGACATAGTTGACTTTAATGGGTTGATCAAAAACACAAAGAATCTTGTATTGCCACATCCTAGAGCGCATCTTAGAAATTTTGTTTTATATCCAATACTAGAAATAGATCCTAAATGGTCA
>CACFJO010000015.1 GCA_902566675.1 uncultured Pelagibacteraceae bacterium | reverse complement strand
CCCAAGGACCAATATAGTTGTCTTTGTTTCCCATTGTTCTATGAGTCAATTTAAACCAAGCTCGAGCAAATGAATCTTCAAAAAACTTTGGATCTTTATAAAATCTTTCTGATATTTTCCGATATTCTGGATCCATCGCCATCGCCATGTCAGCATCTGTAAACATTAGTCTAGCTTTCTTTTTAGGATCACCTAAATCTACTGGCTTTTTTTCCTCTTCAAGGTTTATTGGTTCCCATTGCCAAGCTCCTGCAGGGCTTTTCTTACTTTCCCACTCGTAATTAAGTAGAAGATCTAGATACTGGTGGTCCCATTTGTCAGGATTTGTTGTCCAAGCACCCTCAAGACCTGAAGTTATTTGATTCACTCCTGTGCCTTTGTCATGAACCCATCCAAAACCTTGTTCATGAATATCTGCTCCTGCAGGTTCTGGGCCTAAATTTGCTGGATTCCCATTGCCATGAGCTCTACCAATGGAGTGACCTCCAACTGTAAGGGCGGCTGTTTCAACGTCATTCATGCCCATTCTTCCAAAAGTTTCTCGCACATCCATCGCAGTTCTCACTGGATCAGGTTTACCTTCTACACCCTCTGGATTTACGTAAACAAGTTGGAAATGTGATGCAGCTAAAGGGGCCTCTAATGAAGAACGATCATTTGGATTACCATATCTATTCACGGCTAATGGAACTGTTTCCTTACCCCAGTAAACATCCTTCTCGGGTCCCCAAATGTCTTCTCGACCAAAAGAGAAACCAAAAGTTTTAAATCCAGCTTTTTCATAAGCCATGGTTCCTGCCAAAACCATTAGATCTGACCAACTTAATTTATTACCATATTTTTTTTTAATCGGCCAAAGAAGACGTCTAGCTTTATCTAAATTTGTATTATCTGGCCAGGAGTCTTGAGGAGAGAATCTATGTGAACCAACGTTAGGCCTACCATCAAATTCTCTGTAAGTTCCAACTTGATGCCAAGTAAGTCTAACCATCAGGCCAGTATAGCTTCCTAAATCAGCAGGCCACCATTCTTGACTATCTGTCATCAATTTCAGTAAATCTTTTTTTAAAGCTTTAAAATTTAATTTTTTAACTTCTTTTTTATAATTAAAGCCTGGAAGTGGATTAGTTTTTGAATCGTGTTGATGTAAAATATCTAAATTAATGCTATTTGGCCAAAGTCTTGAAGTATTAGACTCTCCTGCTTTAGTTACTCCCCCATGCATTACTGGGCATTTTCCGTTACTTTCTTTTTTGTAATCTAAACTCATCTTAGTAATAGTTTATAATGATTCTAAAGTGAAAACAAGCGACAAACTGTCAGTTTTTCAAATTTATAAATACCTCAACGTTTTTAATTTTTTTACCATTCGGTGCTTTTGGAATTTTTTGAATAACAACTTCTTTTGCATCTATATCAATTAATTGCGAAGTCTCGCTATCATAAAAATGATGATGATTTGATACGTTTGTATCAAAATAGGTTTTGTTCCCTTTGACTTCTACTTCACTAAGATGACCAGCATTTTTAAACGAGTGCACCGTATTATATATAGTAGCCAAAGCAAATTTTGATGTTGTTTTTTTTTCTAAAAGTTTATTTAAACTTTCAACAGTAAAATGAAATGTTTTTTCTCTATCAAATAAAAATTTAGCTATTTCTACTCTTTGTTTAGTTGGTCTTAAACCTGAAGATCTTAATTTTTTGAAAATATCCGTTTTTTTCACTTTTTTTGCCGTTTTTTGTTAGTTTGTAATTATTCTAAATTACAAATATATATGAAACTTTAGCTAAATCAAGTAAAACAGTTTCTAAATCATGCAAAAAAATAGTTATAATTACGATGAACTGATTTCGTGTGGAGAGGGAAAATTATTTGGTGAAGGGAATGCTAAACTCCCATTACCTCCAATGTTAATGTTCGATAGAATTACAGAAATTAAAAAAGATACGGGAGAGTTTAAAAAAGGATTTATAAAAGCCGAATTAGATATTAGGGATAATTTATGGTTTTTCGACTGTCATTTCAAAAAAGACCCAGTTATGCCAGGCTGTTTGGGGTTAGATGCTATGTGGCAGTTAGTTGGATTTTACTTAGGTTGGATAGGTGAGCCAGGAAAAGGTAGAGCTTTAGGAGTAAATTCTGTAAAATTTACTGGTGAAGTTTTAAAAAATATTAAAATGGCAACTTATGAAATAAATATGAAAAGAATTTTAAAAAAGGAAGGAACTGCTGTTGGACTAGCAAATGGTATTTTAAGTGCCGACGGTAAAATAATTTATACGGCAGAAAATTTAAAAGTGGGATTGTTTAAATCATGAAAAGAGTTGTAGTCACTGGAATAGGGGTGGTTTCCTGTTTAGGAAATAATCAAGATGAAGTTTACAAGTCACTACTTAACGCGAAATCAGGAATTACATTTTCTGAAGAGTATAAAGAGTACAATTTAAAAAGTCATGTTCATGGAAAACCAAATATCAAACTAGAGGATCATGTTGATCGGAAGTTCATCAGGTTTATGGGACCAGGGTCAGCTTATAATTATATTTCAATGAACGAAGCCGTAAAAGACTCAGGATTGTCAGAAAAAGATGTAAGCAATATTTCAACTGGAATGATAATGGGTTCAGGTGGTCCCTCTATAGAAAATGTTATATTAGCTGCAGATAAAACTAGAGAAAAAAGTCCAAAAAAAATGGGACCTTTTGTGGTTCCTCGAACAATGTCTAGTACAGCTTCAGCAACTCTTGCTGTACCATTTAAAATTAAAGGTGTTAATTATACAATTAGCTCTGCATGTGCAACTAGTGGACATTGTATTGGAAATGCAATGGAATTAATTCAACTAGGAAAACAAAAAATCATATTTGCAGGGGGGAGCGATGAAGTTCATTTTGCAATGACAGCAATGTTTGATGCCATGACAGCTTTGTCCTCAAAATATAATGATACTCCCGAAAAAGCGTCGAGACCATACGATAAAACTCGAGATGGCTTTGTGATCTCTGGTGGTGGTGGAGTTTTAGTTTTAGAAGAGTATGAACATGCAAAATCGAGAGGTGCAAAAATTTACGCCGAGGTAACAGGTTACGGTGCTACCTCTGATGGTTATGATATGGTCGCTCCTTCAGGAGAGGGGGCAGTGAGATGCATGAAGATGGCAATGAGCACCGCAAAAAACAAGATTGATTATATTAATACACACGGTACATCAACACCTGTTGGAGATATAACTGAATTGAAAGCAGTAGGTAAAGTATTTAGCGACTACAAACCCAAAATTAGTTCAACAAAGTCTCTTGCTGGACATTCTCTTGGAGCTACATCGGTACATGAAGCCGTTTACAGTTTAATAATGATGAAAAATAATTTTATAGCAGCTTCCGCTAATATTAATGATATGGATGAAGAAGCAAAAAATTATCCTATTGTCACAAAGGTTGAAAAAAATGTTAATTTAAATTCCGTAATGTCAAATAGTTTTGGTTTCGGGGGAACTAATGCTACTTTAGTATTTGAAAAGGTAAAATAATGAGTTTGATGAAAGGCAAAAAAGGTTTAATAATGGGAGTCGCAAACGAGCGATCAATTGCATGGGGTATATCTCAAAAATTATCAGAGGCAGGAGCAGAATTGGCTTTTACTTACTTAGGTGATGCATTAAAAAAAAGAGTAATACCTTTAGCAGAGAAATTGAATTCAAATATTACTTTTAGTTGTGATGTAGAAAAAAAACAAGAAGTTGTAAAACTTTTTGAAGATATTAAGTCTAAGTGGGGTGAAATAGACTTTGTCGTTCATGCTGTTGCTTTTTCGGATAAATCTGAATTATCTGGAGAATATTTAAACACAACTAGAGAGAATTTTCTTAGAAGTATGCTAATTTCATGTTTTTCATTTACTGAGGTATCAAAGGAAGCTTCCAAGATAATGAGAGAGGAAGGGAGTTTGCTTACCCTGACATACGAGTCTACTAAAGCTATTCCCAATTATAATGTGATGGGAGTTTGCAAATCTGCCTTAGAGGCGAGTGTAAAATATTTGGCAAGAGATCTTGGCTCAAAAAAAATAAGAGTAAACGCTATCAGCGCAGGTCCAATAAAAACTCTGGCTGCATCTGCTATTGGAGATGCAAAATTTTTGTACAAATGGAATGAAGACCATTCATTTTTAAAAAGAAATGTAGATATCCACGATGTTGGAAATTCTGCTTTATACTTACTAAGTAATTTAGCTGCAGGTGTGACAGGTGAAATTCACTATGTAGATGCTGGTTATAATAAAGTGGGAATGCCTGATCCGAAGAATATGGTCTAGGCAGAAGCTTGCTTCATTGACAGTTTTACTTTTCCTCTATCAAATCCAACGACTTTTACAGATACTTCATCACCCTCTTTTACAACGTCTCCGACTTTAGCTACTCGCTTGTCAGCTAATTCAGAAATATGTACAAGTCCGTCTTGCTTACCTAAAAAGTTTACAAAAGCACCAAATTCCATAATTTTTACTACTTTACCTTTATAAATTTTACCCATCTCAGGTTTAGCAATTAAATTTTTAATGAATTCAATGGCTTTATTTCTTGAGGCTTCATCTGGCGCCGCAACGGTTACTTCACCAGTATCTTTAACATCGACTTTTGCTCCTGATGTCTCAACAATCTCTCTAATTGTGGCTCCACCTTTACCAATTACTGTTGCTATATCTTTTTTATCAACTTTAATTGTTTCCATTTTTGGCGTATGTTTAGAAAATTCTTTTCTTGAGGTTTTAATAGCTTTATTCATTTCTCCTAAAATATGCTCTCTCCCACCTTTGGCTTGGTCTAAGGCTTTTTCCATTATTTCGAACGTGATACCTGTAATTTTAATATCCATTTGAAGTGATGTTATGCCATTTTTAGTACCAGCTACTTTAAAATCCATATCACCTAGATGGTCTTCATCTCCTAAAATGTCCGACAGTACTGAAAAATCATCACCCTCTTTTATTAATCCCATCGCTATACCTGCAACTGGTTCCTTAATTGGAACTCCAGCATCCATTAATGAAAGTGAGGTTCCGCAAACTGTAGCCATGGATGAAGATCCATTAGACTCAGTTATTTCTGAAACTACTCTTAATGTGTATGGAAAATTTTCTTTTAACGGTAAGGATGAATTTATTGCTCTCCACGCAAGTTTTCCGTGTCCAATCTCTCTTCTACCAGTTCCTATCCTTCCACATTCCCCAACTGAAAATGGTGGAAAATTATAATGCAACATAAAATTTGATCTTTGCATTCCCTCCAAACTTTCCAATCTTTGTTCGTCATCTGTCATTCCTAGAGTAGTAACTACAAGAGCTTGTGTTTCCCCTCTTGTAAAAAGGGCTGAACCGTGAGTTCTAGGTAAAACACCGACTTCGCATTTAATTTCTCTTACATCTGATAAACCTCTGCCGTCTATTCTCTTTTTTTCTTTTAATATTGCAGTTCTTACAATATCTTTTTCTAAAGATTTTAGCTGAGACATTACTTGATTTTCTGTAACTGTTTCATCTTCAATAAACATTTCTTTACATTGAGTCTCAATTTCAGAAATAGCTGTAGATCTTTTTTTCTTATCTATTTCTTTAAAAGCACTTCTTAAACCACTTTCAAATTTTTCAGCTATTTTTTTTTTGATTTCAGAATGATCTACTTCCTTGACTTCCCATTTTGGCTTTCCAGCTTTTTTAGCCAATTTTTCAATTGCCTCAATTATTGGTACGAATTTTTCGTGACCAAATTTAACTGCATCTAACATTACTTTTTCAGACAAGCCAGAAGTTTCTGACTCTACCATTAAAACTGCGTCTTTAGTTCCTGCAACTACCAAGTCTAACTCAGATTCTTTAAGTTCCTCTAGTGAAGGATTTAATAAGTACTTTCCGTCTTTGTAACCAACTCTACTCGCAGCTATAGGTCCCATGAATGGCAGTCCTGATATAGACAAGGCAGCAGAAGAGGCGATTATTGACAAAACATCTGGTTGATTTTCACTATCGTAAGATAAAACTGTAGGCAATACTTGCACCTCGTTCATAAATCCAGATGGAAATAAAGGTCTTATCGGTCTATCTATTAGTCTTGAGATTAATGTTTCAGACTCTGTAGGTCTTGCTTCTCTTTTAAAGTATCCTCCTGGAATTTTTCCAGCTGCATAATATTTTTCTTGATAGTTTACAGATAATGGAAAATAATCCTGACCCTCTGCAACTTTTTTAGCACCCACAGCAGTTGCGATAACCACTGTTTCACCTAATTTAGCAATTATTGCACCATCAGCTTGACGAGCAATTTTTCCTGTTTCTAAGATTAATTTTTTGCCATTAACTTCAATTTCTTCTTTGTGTACATTAAACATTATTTCCTTAAATTTAGTTTTTTTATAACTTTTTGGTAAGACTCATTGTTTTTCTTTTTCAAATATGCAAGAAGTTTTTTTCTTTTATTAACTGATTTAGCCAGACCTAATGAAGAGTGTTTATCTTTTTTAAACTTTTTAAAGTGATCCGATAATTTTGTAATTTTATCAGTTAATAATCCAATTTGTATTTCAGTCGAACCAACATCTTTGGCATGTATTGCTAGCGATTTAATTGTATTTTTTTTGTTTATCATTGTCCTTATTTTTCTTTATAATTCTCTCAATCTTTTCAGCATATTCAAATGAGTTATCTTCAACAAATGTGAGTTTAGGAAGAAACTTAATATCTAGCCTTTTAGATAGCGCTTTTCTAACAAGATGTGAGTATTCAGTCAAGATTTTTACTGTTTCTGTTATTTCTGCGCCACCTAAAGGAATCACGTAAACTCTCGCTGATTTAAGATCTGGGGTCATTCTTACTTCTGTAACTGTAATTAATTTTGAGTTGATTGAAGGTATTTTTGCTTCATTTCTTAAAAAAAGCTCTCCTAAGTTTTGTTTTACGAGTTCACCTACTCTTAATTGTCTTTGGCTATAAGGGCGCTCTGAACTTTGTTTATTCATTTAAAATTGATCTTTGTATCTTTTCAGAAAGATAGGATTCGATCACATCCTTTTCTTTAAAATCTATAAAATTTTTTATGCTTATTCCACACTCAAGACCTGTTCCAACTTCCTTAACCTGGTTTTTTTCTCTAAAAATTGTAAGAATTTCGCCATTGTAAATTACAACTCCATCTCGAATGACTCTTGCACGCGACTTACTTTTTATTTCACCGCTAATAACTTTTGAACCAGCTATTTTGCCTGCAGTGGAAACCTTAAATATTTTTTGTATTTCTGCAGATCCCAAAACTGTTTCTTTTATATCAGGTTGAAGAAGACCGGATAAAGATTTTTCTACGTAGTCTAAGGCTTCATAAATAATATTAAAATATTTTATATCAATTTTCTGTTCTTCAGCTAATTTTTTTGCCTCTCTGTTGGGTTTTACGTTAAATCCAATTAAGATTGCATTTGATGCCTTGGCTAAAGAAACATCAGTTTCATTAATCATTCCAATATCAGAAAGGATAATTTTTGCTTCAACCTCATTGTGTTTAATTTTATCGATGGACATTTTTAAGGCTTCATTTGAGCCTTGGACGTCAGACTTTATTACAATATTAAGTTCCTCTTTATCTTTTACGTCCTCAAATAAAGTTGTTTTATCTTTTGCCAGCACTTTCCCTTTCATAGAATTGTCTTTTTTAAAAGCTGCAAGTTTTTTTGCTTCCTCTTCACTTTCTGTAACCATAAATTCTGCACCAGCGTATGCAGAACTGTTCATTCCTAAGATTTCTACTGGCATAGAGGGGTAAGCTTCATTTAACATTTTTCCCTCATAATTTATCATTGCTCTGATTTTTCCCCAAGAGTCACCACAAATAAAAAAGTCTCCTTTATTAAGTTTGCCATTACTTATTAGTATTGTGGAAACTGGCCCTTTTCCTTTATCAATCTTTGACTCGATTACAACGCCACGAGCCTTGTCGCTATAAGATGCTTTTAAATCTAAAATTTCTGATTGAAGTAGTATACTGTCTTTAAGTTTGTCTAAATTTATTTTTTTTAGGGCAGAAACTTCCACAAAAAGTGTGTCACCACTTAGATCTTCAGCTATTAATTCATATTGCATCATCTCATTTTTAATTTTACTTATATTTTTTTCTGGTAAGTCACATTTATTTATTGCAACTATTATTGGTACAGACGCAGCTTTAGCGTGCTTTATTGCCTCAATAGTTTGAGGTTTTATTCCATCATCAGCTGCCACGACTAAAATGACTATATCTGTAATTTTTGAACCTCTAGCTCTCATTTCTGTGAAGGCAGCATGACCTGGGGTGTCAATAAATGTGATTAATTTATTTTCATTAGTGTTAACTTGATAGGCGCCAATATGTTGGGTTATGCCACCGTGTTCACCAGAAACAACGTTTGAGTCCCTTAAGGCGTCTAGTAATGAGGTTTTTCCATGATCAACGTGACCCATAATAGTAACAATTGGAGGCCGACTTTTAACTTCACCCTCAAATTTTTCTTTTGTTTTAGCTGTACCTATAGATGGCCTTTCTTCTAGTATAGGTTTATGTCCAAACTCTTTAACAATATATTCCGCAGTATCTTTATCAATATTATGATTGATAGTTGCAACAACTTTCATATTAAAAAGAAATTTAATTATTTCACTTGATTTCTCTGCCATCCTATTCGAAAGTTCTTGAATTGTGATTTGATCTGGTATTTTGACGTCTCTAATCACCTTTTTAAATTCTTTTTTTTCCTCTCCCTCTGACTTATTTTTTTTTTCTTTTAAACGTGCACGTTTTACAGAAGCTAAACTTCTTTGTTTAATTTCTATTTCTTCAACATTAAGTGCCCTTGATACTGTTAATTTAAAGTCTCTTTTATCGATTGGTCCCTTTAATTTAAGCTTACTTTTGCCAGCAGGTTTATTATCTTTTTTAATAAAATCTTTAGTTGCTTGTTGCTCTACAAATTTTCTAGCAAAATTCTTTTTTTTATTATCTTGGTTAAAGATAGTATTAGGAGCTAAACTTGGTTTGTTTAAACTTTTATTATTTCTAAAAACTTTTTTTTTTTCTACAGAAAATGATTTTTTATTTCCAGAAGAAATTGAAGTAGTGTCAATTTTTTTCTTTAAATTTGTTGAAATAGTCAGTGTTTTTTTTTTACTCTTATCCATAATATTATTTATATATAATTTCTCTAGCAGACATTATCAGATCATCTGCTTCTTTACGTGATAGTGAGAACTCTTCCAAGTAACCCTCTATCCTAACTTTTTTTCCTTTTATCTCATCGAAACCACCAATCAATTCATCTGAGGAAAGATCAGCAAAATCGCTTAATTTTTTTATATTTTTTTGTCCTAAAATTACAAGCATTCCTTGGGTCATCCCTTTAAGATTTATTAGTTGTTCTTCAACACCTAGTTCTTTTAATTTAATCGAGACTGCTTCCTTTTCCTTGATCAAGTTTTCTTTTGATCTATTAATTAACTCTTTTGCCGTCTCATCATCTATTGCATCAATTTTAGAAATATCATCTACTTTTGATTGAGCTATTTCTTCTATAGAAGTGAATCCCTCTGAAACTAATAACTGCCCTAAAGTTTCATCGACTTCTAAGCTTTTAATTAATGTCTCGGTTCTCTCTTTAAATTCAGCTTGCCGTCTTTCGGAGTCCTCCTTATCTGTTAGAATGTCAATTTCATAGTTTGTAAGTTTAGATGCTAATCTTACATTTTGCCCTCTTCTACCTATTGCTTTGCTTAAGTTTTCCTCTGTTAAAATGATATCTATTCTTTTATTATCTTGATCAATTAAAACCCTTTGTATTTCAGCAGGTGAAAGGGATTCTGATATTAAAGTTGGTAAATCTTCTGTCCATTTAATAATATCGATTTTTTCACCGTGAAGTTCATTAACAATAGTTTGAACTCTACTTCCTCTCATACCAACGCATGCTCCAACCGGATCAATTGATGAATCTTTTGAATGAACGCAGATTTTTGCTCTACTACCCGGGTCTCTCGCAACCGACCGAATTTCTATCGTTCCCTCATAAATTTCTGGCACTTCTTGAAAAAATAATTTTGCCAAAAATTGAGGATGAGCCCTTGATAAGAAGATCTGATGACCTTTCATTTCTTTCTTAACTTCGTAGCAATAAGCTTTTACTCTATCTCCAGTTTTTAGGATTTCTCTAGGGATCAATTCGTCTTTTTTGATCACTCCTTCTGCTTTACCTAAATCAACAATAACATTTCCATATTCTAATCTTTTTATAATTCCGCTTAATATTTGCTCCTGCTTATCAAAAAATTCCTCGTATTGCCTATTTTTTTCAGCCTCTCTTACTTTACTGCTTATTACTTGTTTCGCACTTTGGGCTGCAATACGACCAAAATCCACTTGGGGCAATTCTTCAAAAACTTTTTCACCTAGTTTTAATTCACTATTCATTCCAGCAATTTTCTCAGCATCTTTAAGAGTAATTTCTCTAGCTGGATCCTCTACTTTTTCCACAACATCTAAGACCTTTTGAATTTTGATATCACCTGTTTCCCTATCAATTGTTACATCTATGTTATTATCGCTACCAAATTTAGTCAAAGCTGCTTTTTGGATAGCTGTTTCCATCGAACTAATTACAAGTTCTTTATCAATTGATTTTTCATTCGCTACAGCTTCAACTATTCTTAAAAGTTCAAGTTTATCCAAGCCTCTATTCAACATTTATTTCGCTCCTAAAAAAAAATGGGCAAGTGCCCATTTTGAAATTCAATAATTTGTACTACTTTTAAAAGAAATTTATGTTTTTTTCAAGATCACAGCTTAAATAAATTTGTCTTATCAGTTTTTTCCCAAGAAAACTCTCCTTTATTTGTGGGTTTTCTACCAAAGTGGCCATAGGCCGATGTAACCTCGTAAATGGGGTTATTAAGTTTTAACATTTCTCTAATACCTCTAGGTGATAAATCAAAATTTTTTTCAATTATTTTTTTTACCATCCCAACTTTTTCATTATCACCCTCTGCTAGTTTTATAAATATAGATAAAGGTTTCGATACTCCAATAGCATATGCTAATTGAATTAAGCATTTACTTGACACTCCTGCAGAAACAATATTCTTTGCCAAATACCTTGATGCATATGCTGCTGATCTGTCTACTTTTGTTGGGTCCTTTCCGGAGAAAGCTCCTCCTCCATGTGGGGCCGCTCCACCATAAGTATCTACAATAATTTTTCTTCCAGTTAAACCTGTGTCTCCGTCGGGCCCTCCGATTATAAACTGACCTGTAGGGTTAATATAAATTTCTTCAGGAATTAGATCTTCAAGATAATTTTGTGGAATAGACTTTTTTATATAAGGGATCACTAAGTCTCTTACTTGACTCTGGTTTAAATCTTTAGAATGTTGAGTAGAAATTACAACTGAAGTAACTTTCACGGGTTTATCATTTTCATATAACATGCTTACTTGGCTTTTAGAGTCTGGTTCAATTCCTTTCAAAGAGCCATTTTTTCTATCTGCTGCAATCAATCTTAAAATTTTATGTGAAAAGTAAATCGGAGCTGGCATTAACTCTTCTGTTTCTTCGCAAGCATAACCAAACATAATACCTTGATCTCCTGCACCTTCATCTTTGTTATTCTTTGAGTCCACACCCATTGCAATATCAGCAGATTGCTCGTGTAAAAAAGTTTCAATATTTGCATTTTTCCAACTAAATCCCTTTTGATCGTAACCAATATCTTTAATGCAGTTTCTAACCTTATTTATAAGTTCTTCTTTATTTATTTTTGGGCCCCTAGTTTCTCCAGCTAAAATTACTTTGTTAGTTGTTGTCAGTGTCTCACAAGCTACTCTTGCTTCTGGATCTTTAGATAAGTATGAGTCTACTACCATGTCGGATATTCTGTCACAGACTTTATCTGGATGGCCTTCCGAAACTGACTCACTTGTAAATAAGTAATTATTTTTTGTCATTATTTTTTTTGTAAAAATAAAAGATAAAAATATATGTAATTAAAAGAACAAAAAATATCAAATCATTTTTATTTTTATTTTTACTCTTTATTAAAGGTACCTCTAATTCAATACTTCCAACCTCATTCGGATTCAATTTTTTAACGACTTCTCCTTTGTTATTAATTATAGCAGTGACACCTTTGTTTGCTGATCTGATTAGAAATGAATTTTGTTCAACAGCTCTAAAAATTCCTTTTGCAAAATGTTGATAAGGGCCTATTGAGTTTCCAAACCAACCATCTTCTGAAATATTAACTATCAAATTAGTGTCTCTTTCAGATTTTTGTATAAATTTTGTGAAAATTATTTCATAGCAAATTAAAGGTAAAATATTTAATTTTTCAATAACTAAATTTTTTTGAAATTTTCCTTGTAAAAATGAGCCATGACCCTCAGTAATTTTTTTAAAACCAAATTCATTTAATAGTTTTTCGAAAGGTAAAAATTCACCAAATGGAACAAGTTTTTGTTTCCTATACTCTCCCAATATTTCCATCTGATTATTAATAACAACAAGAGTGTTATAAAATCCTCCCCTTTTTTCATCAATCTTGTTTACTCCAAATAAGATGTAATGACTTTTGTCGAAATTTTTTGAAAAATTATCTTTTAAATTTAATATTTGTTTAAAGCTATAACCACTAAAGACACCTTCGGGCCACACAAATAAAGTTTTTATATTTTTTTTCGGGTCGCTGTATTTAATTAATTTATCTAACCTTTGACT
>CACFJO010000014.1 GCA_902566675.1 uncultured Pelagibacteraceae bacterium | reverse complement strand
GAAGGTTCTAAAAAAATATCTGAGCTTATCTTTCCGGATTTTTTAAAGTTTATTAAAAATTAATCAAGTTCAAACTTATTCTTGTAGTCTTTTATTAATGATACATCTTGGTCATTTTTCATTAAAATGAAATTTTCTATTACAAGTATATCTAGATTTGTTCCCATAAAACAGTTAAAGGCATCTTCTATAGAGCATACTATTGGCTCGCCCCGAACATTGAACGAAGTATTTACCAATACCGGACAGCCTGTAATCTTTTTAAATTCGTTTAAAAGATCATAATACTTAGGGTTGGTTTCTTTGTGAACTGTTTGTATTCTTGCAGAATAATCAACGTGAGTAATTGCAGGAATATTGGACCTTTTTATATTTAGTCTATCAATTCCAAATAGTTTTTTATCTTTTTCAGACATAGATATTTGTTTATCTTTTTTTACATCTGAAACTAAAAGCATGTATGGACTATCATTATAAAGTTCAAACCAATTATGTACTTCTTCTCTTAAGACTGAAGGTGCAAATGGCCTAAAACTCTCTCTAAATTTTATTTTTAAATTTAACTCTTTTTGCATTTTCTCTGACCTAGGATCGGCTAAAATTGATCTTCCACCTAATGCTCTAGGTCCGAACTCCATTCTTCCTTGAAACCAACCTACAGTTTTCTGATTAGATAATTCTCTTGCTATCTCCGATGAAATTTCCTTTGAGTCTTTTTTTGTATAGTTGCCTTTTAATTTTTTTAGTTGGTTTTCTATAAAGTTTTCTGAAAACCTAGGGCCTAAATAAGCTCCTTTCATCTTATCTTTCAAGTTTTTCCTTGGATTTTTTAATTCATGATGCCAGTATGCTAATGCAGCTCCTAGTGATCCTCCAGCATCACCTGCTGCTGGTTGGATCCAAATATCATCAAATATTTTGTCGCGTAATATTTTTCCATTAGCTACACAATTTAAAGCAACACCGCCTGCTAAACATAGATTTTTAATTTTATACTCTTTGGCAATATTCCTTGAAAGTCTAATTATTACTTCTTCCGTTACTGCTTGTATAGAAGAGGCAATATCCATATGAAAATCATTTAATAAATCTTTTTTTGGATCTCTTACAGGATGACCGAATAGATCTGAAAAATTTTTATTAGTCATAGTCAAGCCGGTAGCATAATTAAAATACTTCATATTTAATTTAAAAGACCCATCTTCTTTAAGATCTATTAATTTTTTTATTATTAAGTCTTTATATTTAGGCTTTCCATATGGAGCTAATCCCATCACCTTGTATTCACCGCTATTAACTTTAAAACCTGTGTAATAAGTAAAAGCAGAATAAAGTAGTCCAAGAGAATGAGGGAAATGTATTTCCTTTAACATTTCTAATTTGTTGTCTTTTCCTACGGCTACAGTTGTAGTTGCCCACTCCCCAACTCCATCTAATGTTAAAACTATTGCATCCTTAAATGGTGATGGGTAAAATGCACTAGCCGCATGGCTGAAATGATGTTCTGAAAATTTAATCTTTTTTATGTCTTTAAATTTTTCATCATGTATTTGAAGTTTTTCAAACAAAAATTTTTTTTGAAATAATTTTTCTCTTAACCAAAGTGGCATCGAAAGACTGAAAGATTTAAAACCTTTAGGTGCAAAGGCCATATAAGTCTCTAATAATCTTTCAAATTTTAAAAAAGGTTTTTCAAAAAATACAATATGATCTACTTCGCTAAGCTCTAATTTACCTTCTGACAAAACATAGTTTACAGCATTAAATGGATAACTTGGGTCGTGTTTTTTTCTAGAAAATCTCTCTTCCTGAGCTGCAGCTACTATATCTCCATCGATTATCAGTGCTGCCGCGCTGTCATGAAAAAATGCTGATATTCCTAAAATAGAAGTCACTTAAAAAATTGTATAAATAAATGGAGCTACTGCTGAACCTTGGCTTAGAACAATTAAAACACCAAATAATGCAAGAACTATTATAATTGGTAATAACCAGTACTTTTTTCTTTCATTTAAAAATTCCAAAAACTCTTTTAAAAAATCTATCATTAAAATTGCTTGTCCATTGTGCCTAAATTTTTTTTTCTTTTTATCCAATAAGTTTTTAAATTTTTGTTAAATTTCATTCCTATTAAATCTTTGCCAAATAACCTCACTAATAAACTTATAGGTGTTAAAATTATGAAATATACAATTCCCATAACTATTGGAGCAATTATCCTACCCAATAACTCACCGAATTTTATCCAGCTCTTGTTCAATGGAGTTAAAATTTTTGAGTTTAGTAAGCCTAATATTAAAAAAATTAAAGCAATTGAAATTAAGTAAAGATTTATTTCACCTTTTTTTATTAATGGCCATAATGCAAAGGCGAAAAAAATAATAAAAAACAGTAGCCCGAAGCTTCTGTTCTGAGTGTTTTGTTTCATTATTATTATTTAGTTAATTCCTTTTTGAGGTTTCATATCCTCTTTTTTAATTCCAGCAACTGTCACTGGTTTTTTCATAGCATCTCTTCTGAATGGCTCACCTAATTCTTGATTTAAAATTACCTCAATAAAAGTGGTAATTCCTTTTTTTTGATCCTCACAAGATTGTTTTATAGCTTTTGTTGTTTCTTCCATTGTTTTTACTGTGATACCTTTAAGACCACAGGCGTCAGCTACTTTAGCGAAGCTTAATTTAGGATCTAATTCTGTTCCAATAAAATTATTATTAAACCATAATGTTGTATTTCTTTTTTCTGCGCCCCACTGATAATTTCTAAAAATCACCATTGTTATTGAAGGCCACTCTTCTCTTGCGCATGAACTCATTTCATTCATACTGATCCCAAAAGCACCATCACCTGCAAAACCAATAACTGGGACATCTGGGCAACCGATTTTAGCACCAAGTATTGATGGAAAACCGTAACCGCAAGGTCCAAATAAACCAGGAGCTAAATATTTTCTTCCTTTTTCAAAAGTTGGATATGCATTACCAATAGCACAATTGTTTCCGATATCACTTGATATTATCACGTCGTCTGGCATTCCTGCTTGTATAGCTCTCCATGCTTGTCTTGGCGACATTCTCTCTTTATCTCTTTGTCTAGCCTCTTTATTCCAAACAGTACCAGGATCATCATCTTCATGATCTAGCCCTGATAAAGTTTGCAACCATGCTGATTTTGTTTGATGAATTAAATCTTTTCTCTTTTGTCGATCGGTATCACCAGCTTTTGCAGAAAGTTTTTCTAGTAATTGCTGAGAAACCAACTTTGCATCTCCACATATACCAACAGTAACTTTTTTTGTTAAACCTATTCTGTCTGGATTCATATCAACTTGAATGATTTTTGCCTTTTTAGGCCAGTAATCAATTCCATAGCCTGGAAGAGTTGAGAACGGATTTAATCTTGTGCCTAATGCTAAAACAACATCCGCTTTAGCTATTAATTCCATTGCAGCTTTAGATCCGTTGTAACCTAATGGCCCAACAGCTAAAGGATGACTTCCCGGAAAACTGTCATTATGTTGGTAACCTGAACAAACTGGTGAGTCTAATTTTTCTGCTAATTTAACACATTCATTAATTGCATCACCTATAACTACGCCAGCTCCTGATAAAATTACTGGAAATTTCGATTCGGATAATATTTTTGCGGCTTGCTCAACTGCCTCTTTACCACCAGCTTGTCTCTCCAATCGAACTATTGGTGGTAACTCGATATCAATTACTTGTGTCCAAAAATCTCTTGGAACATTTATTTGCGCTGGAGCTGAACCCCTTATTGCTTTCTCAATAACTCTATTCAATACCTCTGCTATTCTTGAGGGGTCTCTTACTTCCTCTTGATAACAAACCATATCTTTAAATAAGTTCATTTGTTCAACTTCTTGGAAACCTCCTTGTCCCATTGTTTTATTTGCTGCTTGAGGAGTAACTAAAAGTAAAGGTGTATGATTCCAATAAGCAGTTTTAATTGGCGTAACTAAGCCGGTAATACCGGGTCCATTTTGAGCAACTACCATAGACATTTTTCCTGTGGCTCTTGTATAACCATCAGCAATTAAACCACCGTTTGTTTCATGAGCTACATCCCAAAAAGTAATACCTGCATTCGGAAATATATGAGAGATTGGCATAAAAGCCGAACCGATTATTCCAAAGGCATGTTCTATTCCATGCATTTGTAAAACTTTTACAAAAGCTTCTTCTGTAGTCATTTTTGCCATAAAGAAATCCTTAATTTATATTTGAAATACTGTCTTTCATTATACTAGATTTTAGTCTATATCCATTAGTAATTTTTATGTCAAAACCGGACCTTATTATTCACGACGAAAAAGATAACGTGGGAGTTGTTGTAATAGAAACAACTAAAAAAGGCCAAGAATGTAACGCTTGGATCATGGAAAATGATAAGACGGTAAATGTACCTTCATCAAACGATGTTCCCTTAGGTCATAAAATCGCACTTAAAGATTTAAAAGTTGGGGATACAATTTTCAAATACGGTCATGATATTGGTAAGGTAGTGAAAGAAATAAAAAAAGGTGAGCATGTCCATGTTCATAACGTTAAAACTAAAAAGTGGTAAATTAAACATGGGTATACCAAAAAGTTTTTTAGGTTATAAAAGAGAAAACGGCAGGGCTGGAACCAGAAACCATGTAATCATTCTTCCTGTAGATGATATTTCAAACGCTTGTGCTGAGGCAGTTGCAAACAATATAAAAGGAACTATTGCTCTTCCTCACTCATATGGAAGATTGCAATTCGGAGCAGATTTAGAACTTCATTTTAGAACAATGATAGGCACTGGTAGAAACCCTAATGTAGCTGCTGTTATTGTTATTGGTATTGAACCTAAATGGACAAAAAAAATTGTGGATGGCATAGCAGAAACCGGAAAACCTGTTGAAGGTTTTCATATTGAAAGAAGCGGAGACATTCAAACGATAATGAAGGCATCGAAAAAAGCACAAGAATTTTCTATGTGGGCATCTGAAAAGCAAAGAGAAGAATGTCCATTAAGTGATTTATGGATTTCAGTTAAATGTGGTGAGTCAGATACTACTTCGGGATTAGCTTCAAACCCTACAGTAGGTAATTTAATGGATAAATTAGAACCTCTAGGAGTTCATTTATGTTTTGGAGAAACATCTGAATTAACTGGAGCAGAACAAGTTTGTGCAAAAAGAGGTGCTAATCCTGAAGCTCAAAAAAAGTTTATGAAAACTTGGAGTGAATATAATGATTTTATTTTAAAAGAGGCAACTGATGATTTATCTGAAAGCCAACCTACAGCTGGTAACATTGCAGGTGGTTTAACAACGATTGAAGAAAAAGCTTTCGGTAACTTTCAAAAAATAGGTTCAAGAAAATTTATAGACGTCTTAGAGCCTGCTGAGGAACCAAAAAAAGGAAAAGGGTTATATTTTATGGATACTTCATCTGCAGCAGCTGAATGTGTTACACTTCAAGCAGCAGGAGGATTTAACATACATCTTTTCCCCACAGGTCAAGGAAACATAATTGGTAATCCAATTGAACCCGTTGTAAAACTAACAGCTAATCCACTTACTGCAAAATTAATGAGTGAACATGTTGATTGTGATGTTTCCAAAATATTATCTAGAGAAATGAATCTTGATCAAGCTGGTGATAAATTAATTGAAACAACATTAAAAGTAGCGAATGGAAGGCTCACTTGTGCTGAAGCGCTAGGTCATAGGGAATTTGTTATGACTAAGTTATATCGGAGTGCGTAATTTCTTTTTTGGAAGATTATTTAACCGGAAATTTTACTTCTTCTTGTTTAGGTTTTTTGTGTCTAAAATCGTGAATAATTTTTCTAAACCAAGCCATTAATGCTCCAAGCACTACTGCAAGTATAATCGCAAAAGCTCCATACAAGAAAGGCACTTCATTAGAAATTCTTACAATAAATTCCGCTAAACTATTTAATTCAGGAGCATTAGATTTACTTCCATTGAATTCTGTTTTTTCTCTAAAGAAAGAGTCGTAAGCAATTGCAATGGCAACTGTTATTAAAAGCATTGCAAATAAAGATTTAAGCTCATTACTATCTAGAAATTGACCAATCTTTTGTCCAACTTGAACTCCAACAATTGATCCAAGTATTAGGGGAACCACCAAAAATAAATCAATAGTACCATAATTAAATGAATGTAAAATTGTTACGACTGCACTGATAAAAACTGTAACAAATAAAGAAGTACCAGGAATTAATTTTACTGGCATTCCAATTATATAAATCATTGCTGGAACCATTAAGAACGCTCCACCTATACCCATCATTGAAGCAACAAAACCCACAACAAAACCTAACGATATTGGAGTAAATGCACTTTCGTATAATCCAGACTTATTAAACCTTATTCTTATAGGTAAGCCTTGAAGCCAATTATGATCATGTAATTTTTTTCTAATTTTGGTTTTTGATTTTAATCGATTTCTCTCTTTAATTCCCTCAATTAACATTAAAGTTCCTACCATGGCTAAAAGGTACATATATAATAGAGAGATTATTAAACTTATTTTTCCAATTTCTGAAAAAAAGGTAAAAGTCATTATTCCTATTATTGTTCCAACTACTCCGCCTGAAACAATCATTAGTCCCATTTTATAGTCTAGTGTTTTTTTATACCAATGTGTGAGAGAACCAGATACAGATGTTGCAAGAATATTGTTAACTTCATTAGGAACAGCATAAACTGGAGGTATGCCCATAAAAATAAGGAATGGTGTCATTAAAAATCCTCCTCCTACACCAAATAATCCAGATAGAACACCTACCGCTAAACTTAAAAATAAAAGAAGAAAAATATCAATATTTACTTGAGCTATAGGGAGATAAATTTCGAGCATTTATATTAGCAGTATGCCTGAAATAATAAGTTGTCAATCTTAATAAATTGTTGCTCCAAAGACTTTTACCATGTCCCCTTCTAATCCTAGAACTAATCTGCCAAGAAACTCACCGGATACGGTATTACTTTTTTGTTTATAAAGAACAGTGATGAATTTATCTCTTCTTATACATCCTAAAAACTCTTGTTTTTCTGACAAACTTGTAAGTAATTTATTATTTGCCCACTGCTTACCAAGTTCTACTTCATTTGCTCCATAAAGCATTTGAGATGAAAAATCCTTTGTGAAACTACCATAATCTTTATTATTTGATGCCCTTACTAAATTTTTCCAAATAGGATCGGCTATTTTGATGATTTCATCATCACTCTTTTTTATCAAATCCATGAAAATAGTTTATGAAGCTTTCTTTTCTTTTTCGTCACCTACTATGTGGTACACCGGCATTTTTTCTAGACTAAACTTGCCAGTTTTAGGGTCTCTCCTTGAAACAGTTAAACAGTGCCAATTTTCATCATCCAATTTTAATTTATCTCCTCTGTAATAATATCCAGGCCATCTGGTTTCTTCTCTATAAAGAGTGTGCTCCGTTACACATTGGGATGTAAGTGTTCTATGCTTTAATTCCCAGGCTCTCATAAGTTGATGATAATCTTCTGCGCCTACATTTTCTAAATCTTCTTGAAGCCAATCTAAAAGTTCTAAACCTTTTTTAAGTAGATTATCATTAGTCATATAATTTGCAGTAATACCACCGACATATTCATCCATAATTTTTTGTAATCTTTGAAGTCCTTGGATTGGTGAAATATAACTAGGAGAGACTGTTCCTCCGGTAATTTCATTTCTATTGACTGTATAATTATCTAAAGGTTTATAAATAATTTCTCTAAATTCGTCACACTGTTTATCAGAAACTTTAAGATCATTAGCTTTTTGGTCCTCAATATATTTTACAGCGGCTTTTGCAGCCAATCTTCCCTCTGTAAAAGACCCTGATGAAAATTTGTGAGCGCTTCCTCCAACCGTATCTCCGGCTCCGAATAAACCTTCTACTGTAGTCATTCTGTTATAACCCCAAAAATATTCCTTAGGTGCTATATCTTCTGGACCGCTAACCCAAGCACCTGAACAAGTTGCATGTGATCCCATTACGTAAGGTTCTGAAGTTGTAAGTTCTGGATTAGTATACTTAGGATCAATGTTTTGAGATGCCCAAACTACAGCTTGACCAACTGTCATACCCAAAAAGTTTTCCCAACCAACTGTTTCCAAATGAGGGTCTTGAAATGCCTCTTTTGTGACCATTTGAATTGGTCCTCCACCTGCCATTACCTCTTGAATAAATGCATGATTTCTCAAACATGTTGGCACAGGGTGATGATCAATATACTCACCAACTAATTTCTTTGTTTGATCGTACCATTTTTTTTCATAATTCTCACCATTTGCATTTTGTGTATAAGTTTTTAAATGTAAAAAGTATGCTCCAACAGGTCCATAACCATCTTTGAATCTACATAATACTATTCTATTTTCCATTTGGGTCATCTTAGCACCTGCCGCAATAGGTAATGCATAAGCAGATCCATTGCTCCATGGAGCGTACCAAGTTCTACCCATACCTTCACCAACTGCTCTTGGTTTGAATATGTGTGATGCTCCTCCTGCAGCAACTATAACTGTTTTTGCTCTGAACACGTGATAATCACCTGTTCTCATATTAAAGCCGACGGCTCCACCAACTCTGTTATCTTTATTCTCATCCATTAATAAATGAGTAACCATTATTCTGTTATATATTTTATCAGCAGATTTTTTTGCAGCTTCAGCAACAATAGGTTTATAACTTTCACCATGTATCATTATCTGCCACTTTCCTTCTCTTTGATATCTTCCAGTTTTTTTATCTTTCATCATTGGAAGTCCCCATTCATCAAACATATGAACTGTTGAGTCTACGTGACGAGCCATATCATAACCTAAGTCTTCTCTTACAAGTCCCATTAAATCGTTCCTTGCGTATCTAACATGATCTTCTGGTTGGTTTTCATTCCATCTCATTCCCATATAACAATTGATTGCGTATAGACCTTGAGCTACCGCTCCACTTCTATCAATGTTGGCTTTTTCCACACAAATAATTTTTAGGTCTCTGCCCCAGTGTCTAGCTTCGAATGTTGCACCGGTTCCAGCCATACCACCGCCTACAACTAGAATATCGCAATCTTCATAAACTGTTTTATTTTTAGGCATTAATAATAAACACCTTTTTTAAACGAGTCTTTACTTAAAGTAGGTAAATCTTTTTTAGTATCTAGTCCTTCTGGCTCTGAATATAGAACTTGTGAGTTCATTTCACCTTGTCTAGGTTTGTCACCTTCGGCAAGTTTTGGAATGAATTTCCCCCAAGGCTTTGTTGTTATTGGTGAAACAAAGTTTTTTTCAGTTCCATTTCTAAACTTTATTTTCCATGAAATAGTTCCTTTTTCTTCCTCTCTTCTAACTCGAACACTATGACCCATTGGAGCAAAATCAGCGTAACCTCTGACATCAATTGCATGATTAGGACAAGCTTTTACGCAAGAGTAGCATTCCCAACAAAAGTTAGGTTCTATATTTTTGGCTCTTCTAATTGTTTCATCTATATGCATAATATCTGAGGGACAGATATCAACGCAGTGACCACAACCGTCACATCTTGTCATGTATACAAAAGTAGACATAATTAGTTTTCTCCCTTTGATTTATCTATAATAGTATTACGATTTAATCTAGTTTTAAATTTCATATTTCTTAATAATGTTTTGGTTCTTCTCTTTTAATTCCTAATCCAAACTGCTCTGGAGCATCAGCAGGTGGAGGCAAATTGTCTCTAGAACCATCGGCTTCAGCTAAATTTTTTTGAATAGCTGCACCAGGTTTGTAAAACATATGTGCGAATTTAGACCAATAAACACCTCCAAATAAAACTAAGTTAGCAACTATAAATAAAGTAAAAAATAAATAGCTAAGAGCGATCATGCCTGCAGTTTGAGTAAATGACCAAGCTAATCCAAAAGTTGCACAAGCCAATAAAGCTAAAACAAATAAATCTGCAGTTATAATTCTATACCAAGGATGAGCCTCTGCAGAAACATCGACTCTCAAGAAAAACCAGAACCAGTAACCTCCAAGACATGTCATTATTGCTCCTAAGTGCCAAATAAATGGAATAAAAGAAGGAGCTACAGTTCCGTCAGAGTATTTAAAAATTAAAACTACTGATCCTATCCAGAAAAGAATTGTTCCGTACATTCCTAACACATGTGCAAGCCTTCTTTTTCCCCAGCCCAATTCTGAGGTAGTAGCAATATCATGTGCAACTGTTTTCAAAATAACTGCAGTTTTTTTCCCTGTTGTTAACTCATTCTTGGCAGATTTTTTTGCTTTTTGTGCGTTTCTAAAAAAATATACAACGTTTTTTTTATGCAACATATCTAAACCAGTTCCAACTATGATTAAGAGCACCATAGCAATGACAAAATATTGCATTAAATAGACTGGTATTACTGTTACTAGATCTGCGAAGGGATTTATCGTTAACATAAATGACTCTTAAAGGTTTGATTAAAATAGGTCAAGTGAGAACGTTTCTCATCTATTTTAGTTTACCCTCTTTTCTCATTTGTTCTCTAATTTTAGTAGCTGAAATTTGCTGGGTCTTTTCATCTAATACAATCTCTTCAATTTTATAACCAACGCCTCTTCCATAACAAATGTTTGTTATATTTGGCACTAATGTTACTTGTATTCGATTTTTATAATCTTTTAATGCATCTAAAATATTTTTTTTTACTATCTCAAAATCAAAAGGATTATCGTCTACGCCCTTGACATCTCTAACCATAATATTCACCTGTCCAGTTTTTTTCAATGTTTCTTCAAAGAGTTTTTGATGACCAGCATGCCATGGTTGCCAACGACCTAGCATCTGTGCAGTAGGATGCTTATTATCCCAAAGGTGATTATCGTTTTTCATATTTATGAACTACAAAGATAATTCTAAGCAGCAATAGTTTGGAGCTTATGTTTAGTAGTCATCCCGCTTAAGAAGTTCCATAAATATCTAGCAGTTAACATTGAAGCTACTTCAGCTTTTTCCTGTTCTTCTTTAGAAAGACTATCTAATAATTTTTCGCATTCAGCTCTATGAATTACATCTGCAGATTTATGCGCCTCAAAAAATTCAAGGCCTTCTTTAGATTTTACTCCATAAAATTTTTTTAATCCTTGAATTTTTGTCTCAGCTATTTCAGGTATTTGCCTTTCGTAAGTATATAAAGATGCAAGTCCTTCTGCATATGATTTTCTAGCTTGAGAAAAAAAATTTTCAATCATATCTTTTGTAAACCAATCAAGCTTTACCTTCTCAATTTCTTTTTCATCAGCTCCAAGAGCTTTTGCAAAATTTTTCCATAACTTTGGATGGTCGCCATCTTTATTTTCTTCGTCTTGCAGATTTTCTAAAAGAATTCTTCTTTTTTCTAAATCTTCGCAAATTGAATGAGTTGCGCTAATGTATCTTGGAAACGCCTTGACGTGTTGATAATACTGCTCTGCATAATCTTTGATAATTTCACGAGTTAGTTTTCCCTCGTTCCAATAAATTTGATAGAAAGGATGTTTAAGTAAATGGTATTTATCTAATTTCGCGCTTAGTTCTTTTGAAAACATTTTTGCTCCTTTTTTTTTATTATTACCAATATTGATTATAGATGTTTTAATGAAAAATTTATCCACACTTTTTGGTTGTGTAATTAATAATGTTCACGTTTTGATTCACTTTTGATTCCTTATCAGACTCAAAATACAACTCTAAAGAGTGTTATCCACACGAACCAAACGTGTCTCATCTATTGGGTAATGAACAATTGTAGCAAAAATAGAAAGGGCAATCGCCATATACCAGGCATAATCATAACTTCCATAGGTATCAAAAAAATACCCCCCCAAAAAAGCGCCGGCAAAAGCTCCGAATTGATGACATAAAAAAACTATACCGAATAAAGTACTTAGATATTTTGTACCAAAAATTTGAGCAACTATTCCATTAGTTGGAGGAACAGTAGATAACCATAAAAGTCCAAAAGTAATTCCGAATATAATTGAGTTCATCATTGAAGGAGGGGAAAAAATAAATACACATATACTCAAAGCTCTTAAAAAATAAAGAATGCTTAATAAATTTTTCTTTTTATACTTAGTGCCGAGATACCCCATACCCAAAGTGCCAAAAATATTAAAAAAACCAATCAACGCTAAAATTATAGTAGCGGACCATCCTGCCATACCTCTATCTTGCATATATCCAGGAATGTGGGTTCCTACTAATGTAATTTGAAAACCACATACAAAAAAACCTAAAAGTAATAATATATATCCTCTATGAGAAAAGGCTTCTTTTATAGCAGACAAAAAAGTTTGGTCTCTATCAGCTTGAGATGAATTAATCACTTTTTTTGCAGGGAATAAAAAAATTGAAGCAGCAAGACCTATAACTATGAATATCATAAAGTATTTTAAAGTTTGCTCCCACTCGAATTCTACAAGGCTATATTTTGTAAGTAGCGGTGATAAAAAATAACCTATAGATGCTGCTGCTGTAACAACTCCTGTAGCAATAGTTCGTGTTTCGTTAGGAAAATGTTTTCCAACTTCTGATACCGGGACCCCAATTGCAGTTGCTCCTAAAGCTGTTCCAACTAAAACCCCTAATGCTAATTGAAAATAAATTCCTGTATTTGGACCAGAATAAAGCATAAAAATACCTAGGGCGAAAATTAGAAATCCCAAAAATACAGCTTTGTTGCCTCCAAATTTATCTGCTAGAAATCCAAATATAGGAGCAAAAATTCCCCAAAATAACATTTGAATTCCTATTGCTAAACCAAATTCTGTTCTTGTAACTCCAAGGCCTTTTTCAAATGCATCAAAGAAAAGTCCAAAAGTTTGCCTGAGACCCATTGAAATTAAAATAATACTGCAAGCTGAAGTTAATACTACAAGAGCAAGTCTATTGGGAATAAAATTAAACATTATTTAACATATCTTAAGGAACTATTTAAATCATTAATTAAATCTTTCGGGTCCTCTAAACCAATATGCAACCTAACTATGTGTTCATCTTTTTCAAATCTAAAATACTTTCTACCTTGAAGGTACTCATCTTTCTTATTTGAACGAAGTTCTTGTAGAATTGCGAGACTTTCAAAACCTCCCCAACTATAACCTATTCCAAATAATTGTAAAGAATTTACAAACTTAATGACAGAAGATTTTTTTTTACTTTTTACAACTATAGATAATAATCCAGTTGCACCAGAATAATATTTTTTCCATAACTTATAATTCTTGCTTGATGGATTATAAGGATATAAAATTTCTTTTACTTTTTTTTGTTTCTTTAAAAAATTAATAATCTGTTTTGTGTTTTCATAATGTTGATTTAACCTTGTGTCTAATGTTCTTAAACCTCTGATAATTAAATAAGCTTCATCGGCAGACATTCTGTATCCAGAAAGCTTGTAAAAAAACATTACTTGTTTAAAAACTTTTTTATTGACTGCGAGTGAACCGCCCATTGCATCTGAATGACCTGAAAAATATTTAGTTGCGGATGAAAAAGACATATCAAATCCAAGTTTTAATGGTTTAAGATATAATGGAGTTCCCCATGTATTATCGAGAAAAGTAAATATTTTTTTCTTTTTAGCTAAATTTACAATTTTTGACAAATCTTGAAATTCAAAAGTATTACTTCCGGGATTTTCAACTAATATCATTTTTGTTTTTTTTGTAACTTTGTTTTTTAGATCTTCAAAAGAATCCGGATTATAAAATACTGCTTCAACGTCAAATTCTTTAAGCAGTTTTTCAGAAATTTCTTTTGTTGGGCCGTAAACATTATCAGATACTAATATTTCATCGCCAGGCCTACATAAACTCATTATTGCTAATGCTACACCCCCAAATCCAGTTCCGGTCAAAAATACATGGAATGCTTGTTCCAACTCTTTCAACATATTCTCTAACTCAATAGTGGTAGAACTTCCGTAACGACCGTAACTGTAATGACTAATTTTTTGATGTTTTTTTATTTTTTTTTCATGCTGATAAAGTTCCTGCATAGTATTAAAAAGAATGGT
>CACFJO010000013.1 GCA_902566675.1 uncultured Pelagibacteraceae bacterium | reverse complement strand
CACCATAGGTGATTCATGTGTTTCATTTATATTAATTTTTTTATTGTTATACGGTCCATGAAAAGTTTTAAAAAATAATCTCCATGAATAAATTGATGTTAAAAAAGCCGTTAAAATTCCAATAGAAGCTGCATAATTCCCTAAAGATGAATTTTTAAGGTATGCAAATTCAATAATCGCATCTTTTGAATAAAATCCCGATAGAAAAGGGAATCCAGTTAAGGCTAAAGTTCCAAGTAACATAAACACGTATGTGTAAGGGAGTTTTTTTCTCACCCCGCCCATGTTTCTAATATCTTGTTCATCTTTAAATGCATGTATTACCGAACCAGCTCCTAAGAATAGTAGTGCTTTAAAAAAAGCATGTGTGAATAAATGAAACATTGCAACATGATAAGCTCCTACTCCTGTAGCAAAAAACATATAGCCAAGTTGACTACATGTTGAATATGCCACTATTTTTTTAATATCATTTTGTACAATTGCTACTGATGCAGCAAATATTGCTGTTATCATACCTATGAGTGTGACTAAATTTAAAGCGACTTGAGAATATTCAAAAATTGGTGAGCATCTGACAACTAAAAAAACACCTGCTGTAACCATTGTTGCAGCATGAATTAAAGCTGATACAGGCGTTGGGCCCTCCATTGCGTCTGGTAGCCAAGTATGAAGTAAAAATTGTGCAGATTTTCCCATTGCACCAATAAATAAAAATACACATACTAAAGTTATTAAACTTGACTCAAATCCAAAAAAAATTATTTTTTTTTCTTTGAACTGTTCTACTGCTTGGAAAGTTTCGTTAAAATTTATAGTGCCAAAAAAGAGGAAAATTAAAAATATTGCAATTGCTAAACCAAAATCTCCTATTCTATTTACTATGAAGGCTTTTATTGCCGCATTATTAGCTGTTTCTTTTTTATACCAAAATCCTATCAGTAAGTAAGAACATAAACCAACGCCTTCCCAACCGAAAAAAAGTTGTAAAAAGTTATCCGAGACAACTAAAGCTAACATTGAAAAAGTGAATAGTGATAAATAAGACATAAACCTCGGTTTATGTGGATCGTGGCTCATATAACCAATTGAATAAATATGTACCAGTGCAGATACAAAAGTTACTACAACTAGCATAATTGAACTTAATGGGTCGACATAAATTGACCAGTTTGCTGTAAAACCTCCAGAGTTAATCCACTCGAAAATTATATAGTTCCCATAAACATCATTTTGAATTCCATTCCAAAAAACTATTATTGATAAGACTGCTGAAATACTTACAAATAAACTTGTAGAAATTTCAGCGAAGTATTTTGTTAAAGATCTACCAAAATAACCAATCAAAGAGCCTATTAATGGCAAAAAAATTATCGCGTATTCCATTTAACCACTCATTCCGTGAATATCTTCAACTCTTATGGATCCTCTATTTCTGTAATAAACTACAATGATAGCAAGACCTATTGCTGCCTCGGCTGCAGCTACCGTTAAAATAAGCATAGTGAAAATTTGGCCCACAATATCACCAGAAAAAATTGAGAATGATATTAAATTAATATTTACTGCTAACAAAATTAGTTCGATAGACATCAAAATTACAATTATATTTTTTCTATTTAAAAAAATTCCAATTACTCCCAAGAAAAAAATTATTGCTCCCAATGACAAATAATGTCCCAAGCCAATTTCAATCATCAATCTTAACTCCTTGATTAGTTTTAACTTCAACTAACTCTACTGCTGTTGATGGATTTCTTGAAATTTGGTTTATATAGCTTTGCTTTTTAACCCCAACTCTTTTTCTAAAAGTAAGAAGGATTGCGCCAATCATTGCTAAAAGGAGCACAATACCTGCCAATTGGAAATATAGGATGTAATCAGTATACATTACTAAACCTAATTGATGTGTATTTGAAACATCTGATATAATTAATGTGTTACTTGACATTACATCCTTTTTATATTTCCAACCTCCTACTACAACTAATAGCTCTAACAAAATTAATACACTCACAATTAAACCTGTGGGAATATGAGTCGATTTTCTTCCGATAAACCATGATTGCTTTTGCTCTGCAACATTCAACATCATTACGACGAATAGGAATAATACAGCTACTGCTCCTACATAAACAATTAATAATATCATTCCTAAAAATTCTGCTCCAACCATAATAAATAAACATCCAACTGAAATGAAATCTAGTATTAAAAAGAAAACTGAATTAATAGTACTTCTTGATGTAATTACCATTAAGGATGAAAAAATTGCTATTACTGAAAAGAAATAAAAAAAAATTGAGTGGACTATCATCTATCTGTAAGGTTTATCCAGTTTAATATTCTTAGCTAGAACTGACTCCCATCTATCACCGTTTTCCAGGAGTTTTTCTTTATTATAGTAAAGTTCCTCTCTAGTTTCAGTTGCGAATTCAAAATTTGGGCCTTGCACAATAGCATCAACTGGACATGACTCTTGACACAAGCCACAATATATACATTTAAGCATATCAATATCATAACGCGTAGTTTTTCTACTACCGTCTTCTCTCTCAGATGACTCAATTGTAATAGCTTGTGCTGGACAAACTGCTTCGCATAATTTACATGCAATACATCTCTCTTCTCCATTAGAGTATCTTCTAAGTGCGTGTTCACCTCTCATCCGAGGACTGATTGATCCTTTTTCAAAAGGGTAGTTTATAGTTTTTGATTTCCTGAATAATTCTTTGACTGCCATATACAACCCGGAGATAAACTCTACGAGAAATATAGTTTTTAAAAGTCTGTTCAAATTCATTAAATATTTACCTTAGGTAATTTATCAAAATAAAATAGAAAACTTGCCGTTAATACTAAATAAACTATCGAGAAGGGAAGAAATATCTTCCAACCCAGTCTCATAAGTTGATCATATCTGTATCTTGGTACTATAGCTTTTATAAGTGCAAATAATAAAAATAAGAATAAAATTTTTGATACCATCCAAAGCGGAGGAGGAATCAAGTTTAATGGATAAATATCTATAATTGGTAACCACCCACCAAGAAAAAGTATTGAACCCATAGCACACATTAAAAGTATATTCGCATATTCGCCAAGCCAAAACATAGCGTACATCATACCCGAATATTCTGTTTGATAACCAGCTACTAGCTCGGCCTCTGCTTCAGGTAGATCAAATGGTGGTCTATTAGTTTCTGCTAGTGCGGAAATAAAAAAAATTACAAACATCGGAAATAAGGGTATCACGTACCACATATCTTTTTGTGCAAAAACTATATCGTTTAAATTTAGCGATCCAACACACAAAAGAACATTTATTATAATAATTCCAATTGAAACTTCATAAGAAACCATTTGTGCGGCTGATCTGATGGCTCCTAGAAAAGGGTATTTTGAATTTGATGCCCATCCTCCCATGATAATTCCATAAACGCCTAGAGAAGACACTGCGAACAAATATAAAATTCCAACATTAATATCTGCTAATACTAAATCTTCACTCATGGGTATAACTGCCCAAGCTACCAGAGCTAAAGTCATAGTTACTATTGGAGCAAGAATAAAAACTACTTTATTAGCACTTGCAGGTATTATTATTTCCTTAAAAATATACTTTAATGCGTCGGCGAGAGTTTGAAAAAGTCCAAAAGGGCCTACAACATTAGGTCCTCTTCTTTTTTGTACTAGACCCCAAACTCTTCTATCTAACCAAACGATCATAGCTACAGATACGAGGATTGGAACTAATAAAAAAATAATTCTATAAACTTCTTGTCCTAAAATTGATAAGTACTCCATCATAAATTATCTGTTCCAGTTTTTTTTGATCCATACTTAATTTGTCGACATTCACTCATAGTCTTTGAGGCTCTAGAAATAACGTTAGTATAATAATAATCTAATTCTTTTATATTGATTTCCTCACTAACAAAATTTGGAGATGTGTTATAAGCTTCACTTTCTTTGAAATGCGGTAATTCATTTAATTCTGAAAAATTTGGAATCAAGTTTAGAACCTCTTTTCTTAATGTCTCAAAATTTGTTAAATTTTCATTTTTTTTAAGTTTTTTTAGGATCAAGTTAAAAATTTTCCAGTCCTCCAGAGCATCTCCTATTGGGTATGAGGCTTTTTTGCACTCTTGCACTCTTCCCTCGAGATTTTCGTAAAGTCCATTTTGTTCTGTGAATGCTGCACTTGGTAAAACTAAATCAGCAATTTCAGCACCTCTATCTCCATGACTTCCCTGATAAACAATAAACTCATTATTTTTCTTTATTTCCAAATTATCAGAACCCAAGAGGTATAACAATTTGAATTGATTATTTTTTAATTTCTCGAAAAAAGATTCTTTTTTCTCATTTTCTTTAGATAATATATTTAAATCTATTAAACCTACTGTGGAAGCATTTTGTGGCAAAAAATTAAATGCATTCCATTCTTTATTTATAAAGTTATTCTTTTTTAAAAAATTTTTAAAGCTCTCAAATATATATTTTCCACTTTTAGTTTCTAAAGCTGATTCTCCAATTATAATCATAGGTTTTTTAGCAGAAGATAATTTTTTTGAAAAATCTGTCTCATTGTTGATTATTTTTTTTATTTCATCAGTATTATTTCCAATTATAGAATACTCATATGTAAGGTCACCAGGATTACCAATTGAATAAATCGGGATTTTTTTTTGGGCAAAAACTTTTCTTATTCTGGCGTTTAACATTGTAGCCTCATGTCTTGGATTAGTTCCTACTAGAAGTATAAGATCAGTTTCTTCTATACCTTTTATCGATGAATTAAAAATATAGTTACTTTTTTCAGATGAATTTACATAAAATTTTCTTTCCCTAAAATCAATATTGTTACAATTTAGTATTGAGAAAAATTTTTTAAAACTTAGAGCATTTTCTAAATTTACCATATCTCCAATATGACCCCCTATTTCATTAGGACTAAATGTTTTAATTTTATCTGCTATTATCGAAATAGCTTCATCCCAAGAAGATTTATGAAGTTTGTTATTTCTTTTAATGTAGGGAGTATCTAATCTTTGTTTAAGTAAGCCATCACATGAATATCTCGTTTTGTCAGATATCCATTCTTCGTTAATATCGTTGTTAAGTCTTGGTAATATTCTTTTCACCTCCCAATTATAAGTATCAACTCTTATATTTGAACCTACTGCATCCATTACATCTACACTTTCAGTTTTTTTAAGTTCCCATGGTCGAGCTTCGAAAGCATAAGGTTTTGATGTTAGGGCTCCTACTGGACACAAATCAATTACATTAGCTGAAAGTTCTGACTCCATTGCTTTTTCCAAATAAGTTGTTATTTCCATATTTTCACCTCGACCTATTGCTCCAATTTCAGGAACACCAGCAACTTCAGTTGCAAATCTTACGCATCTTGTACAATGGATACATCGTGTCATTTGAGTCTTTATTAATGGACCCATATATTTTTCTTTTACTTGTCTTTTGTTTTCCACGAACCTTGATTTGTCTACTCCATAATACATAGATTGGTCTTGCAGATCGCATTCACCTCCTTGATCGCAAACTGGACAATCTAGAGGGTGATTAGCAAGCAAAAATTCCATCACTCCTTTTCTAGCTTTTTCTACAAAAGTAGTATTTGTTTTAATAGTCATGCCTTCTGCTGCAGGCATTGCGCAAGATGCAATAGGTTTTGGTGATTTTTCTAATTCCACAAGACACATTCTACAATTCCCAGCAATAGATAATTTCTCATGATAACAAAATCTTGGTATTTCAACTCCAGCAAGTTCACAAGCTTGAAGCACTGTCATGCCTTTTTCAAATTCTATCTCTTTTCCATTAATTTTTATTTTAGGCATTTTTGTTCTCCAATAGATGTTGGTCAACTAAATAAGGGTTATTAAGTTTCTTTTTAATCAATGGTTCTTCTCTGCAGCGACTTTCGACTTCTTTTCTAAAATGTCTTAATAATCCTTGTACTGGCCAAGCAGACCCTTCGCCGAAAGCACATATTGTATGGCCTTCTATTTGTTTTGTGACATCTGATAGTAAATCAATATCGCCAAAAGTTGCTTTCCTTTTTACAACTCTATCTAATATTCTCCACATCCATCCAGCTCCCTCTCTACATGGAGTACATTGTCCACAACTCTCATGTTTATAAAATCTTGCTATTCTTGCCATGCAAGCGACGATATCTTGATCTTTATTTATAACAACTATTCCTGCAGTTCCCAATCCACTTTTATTTTCAATTAAAGAGTCAAAATCCATTGTGATCGTGTCACAAATTTTTTTAGATAGTAAAGGCATTGATGAACCACCTGGTATTACTGCTTGAAGATTTTCCCATCCTCCTATAACTCCACCTGCGTGTTTTTCAATTAATTCTTTTAAAGAAATTCCCATTTCCTCTTCAACATTACAAGGGTTATTGACGTTTCCAGAAATGCAGAATATTTTTGTACCAGTATTTTTTGGTCTTCCCAAAGATGCGAACCATTTTCCGCCTCGTCTCAAAATAGTTGGAACTACAGCTATTGTTTCAACGTTATTAACTATAGTTGGACAACCGTACAAACCCACTAAAGCTGGGAATGGAGGTTTTAGTCTAGGTTGACCTTTATTTCCTTCAATACTTTCTAATAAAGCTGTTTCTTCGCCACAAATATATGCGCCAGCGCCGTAATGTAAATAAATGTCAAAATCCCATCCAGAACCGCATGCGTTTTTTCCTAAGAAATTTTTTTTATAAGCTTGATCTATAGCTTCTTGCAGTATTTTTCCCTCATTTAAATATTCCCCTCTGATATAGATGTAGCAAATATGAGCGTTGACAGCGTAACCAGCTATTAAACATCCTTCAATTAACTTTTGAGGTTCAAATCTTAAAATGTCTCTATCTTTACATGTTCCAGGTTCAGATTCATCTGCATTAATTACTAAGTAATGTGGTCTTGATCCTACTTCTTTTGGAGCAAAAGACCATTTTAACCCTGTTGAAAAACCTGCGCCTCCTCTTCCTCTTAACTCAGAGGTCTTTACCTCGTTTATAATCCAATCTCTTCCTTTTGAAATGATATTTTTTGTATCTTTCCAATCATTTCTTTCAATCGCCTTATCAATTTCCCAGCCAAAATCATTATATAAGTTTTTAAAAATTTTATTTTCTGGTTTAAGCATGATTTTCTCCATTAACATTTTGTTTTTCAGGTGCAGTATTTTTACGTCCTCTATAAGAACCAGGTTTTAAAGGTTTATCTTTGATAAGAGAGTCTAAAATTTCTTTAGTATTTTTTTCATCAAGATCCTCATAATAATCATCATTAATTTGTATCATAGGAGCGCTTACACACGCACCCAGACATTCTACCTCCACCCAAGAACAGTTTCCATTTTTAGAAATTTCATTTTCATTAGGTGAAATTTTCTCTTTACAAAGATTTACGATTTTATTAGCTCCACGAATTAAACAAGGAGTTGTGGTGCACACTTGTACAAAATATTTTCCCACAGGAGCTAAGTTGTACATTGTATAAAATGTTGCTACTTCATACACTGCAATGTAAGGCATTGATAATAAATTTGCTATATATTTCATTGCAGCTAGAGGTATCCAATTATTATTTTGTCTTTGAGCTAAATATAGAAAAGGCATGACAGCGCTTTTCTTATTTTTATTTGGGTATCTTTTTAAAATTTCATCAGCTTTTTTTAAATTTTCATTTGAAAATTTAAAATCTTTTGGCTGTACATCGTGAACTTTTTTTAAACTCATCTATCTACTTCTCCAAATACAATATCTAAAGATCCTAGGACAGCTGGCACATCAGCTAACATGTGACCTCGAATAAGATAGTCCATAGCTTGTAAATGCGAAAAACCAGGTGCCCTAATTTTACATCTATAAGGTTTATTGCTTCCGTCAGAAATTAAATATACTCCAAACTCGCCTTTCGGAGCCTCTACTGCTGTGTAAACATTTCCACTTGGAACTCTGTATCCTTCCGTAAATAATTTAAAATGATGTATTAATGCTTCCATAGATTGTTTCAAATCATCTCTATTAGGTGGTGATATTTTTCCATCTATTGATTTCACTGGTCCTTTTGGAAGATTATCAATACATTGAAGTATAATTTTTATACTCTCTCTCATTTCTTCAATTCTACAAAGATAACGATCATAGCAATCTCCGTTTTTACCAACAGGAATCTTAAAATCTAAATCTTTATATATTTCGTATGGTTGCGATCTTCTTAAATCCCATGGAATGCCTGACCCCCTTAACATAACTCCAGAAAAGCTATGATCTAAAGCTTCTTGTTTTGAAACTATTCCTATCTCGACATTTCTCTGTTTGAAAATTCTGTTATCAGTTAGTAAACCCTCCAAATCATCAATAATCTTAGGAAAGGATCTACAGAATTTTTCAATATCCTCCACTAGCTTCAAAGGAATATCCTGATGAACGCCTCCAGTTCTAAAATAATTAGCATGTAATCTTGAACCTGAAGCTCTTTCATAAAATGTCATTAAAGTTTCTCTCTCTTCAAATCCCCATAAAGATGGTGTTAAAGCTCCTACGTCTAATGCTTGAGTAGTTACATTTAAAATATGGCTTAAAATTCTTCCTATTTCACAAAAAATCACACGAATATATTTTGCTCTTATTGGAACTTCGATTTTTAATAATTTTTCTGCAGCTAGAGCGAAAGCATGTTCTTGATTCATTGGGGCGACATAATCAAGTCTGTCAAAATAAGGTAAAGCTTGAGTATAGGTCTTCTGCTCGATAAGTTTTTCTGTTCCCCTATGAAGTAATCCAATATGCGGGTCTGCTTTTTCAACAACTTCACCATCTAATTCTAATATTAATCTTAACACTCCATGTGCTGCAGGATGCTGTGGTCCAAAGTTTAAATTTAATGATTTAGTTTTTTTTACCATCTTTTTCCAATTCTTTAATATTTTTTAAATAATTTGTACCCTCCCAAGGACTTTCAAAATCAAAGTTTCTATAATTTTGCTCAAGCTTTACAGGTTCATAGATAACTTTTTTCTCTTTTTCGCTATATCTAACTTCATTAAATCCAGTTAAAGGAAAGTCTTTTCTCAAAGGATGTCCCTTAAATCCATAATCAGTTAAAATTCTTCTTAAATCAGGATGATTTTTAAATTTGATACCGTACATATCAAATACCTCTCTTTCCATCCAATTAGCAGAGGGAAAAATTTTTGTAATAGAATTTATTACTTGATTTGTTTCAAAACTAATTGAAATCTTAATTCTATTATTATTTTCATGCGATAAAAGTAAATACACAAGTTGAAATCTTTTTTCTTCCTCGGGGTAGTCTACTCCTGCAATATCAATCAATTGTCTAAACTTAAACCTTTCATTTGATTTTAAAAATTGAACAACTTCTTCCAAGTCTTTCTCATTGATTTCAATAAGTAATTCTTGATTCTCAATTAAAGATTTTTGAACTTTACTTGCAAGTTCTGAATTAATTGACTTTTCTAGTTTATTTAAATCTTTTAACATTTTTATCTTTGTAAGTTACCCTCCCTTCGAATTTTTTTTTGTAATTGTAAAATACCGTATAGAAGTGCTTCTGCAGAAGGTGGGCATCCTGGTATATAAATATCTACTGGAACAATTTTATCGCAACCTCTAACTACAGAGTAAGAGTAGTGGTAATAACCACCTCCATTTGCACAGCTTCCCATTGATACAACATATCTAGGCTCTGGCATTTGATCATAAACTTTTCTTAGAGCTGGTGCCATTTTATTTGTTAATGTCCCCGCAACAATCATTACGTCCGATTGCCTAGGTGAAGCCCTCGGTGCTGCTCCAAATCTCTCTAGGTCATATCTCGGCATTGACGTTTGCATCATTTCAACGGCGCAGCAAGCTAAACCAAATGTCATCCAGTGTAATGAGCCTGTTCTTGCCCAGTTGATTAGATTTTCTGAAGATGTTGTAATAAAACCTTTTTCAGCAAAATTTTTAGCTAATTCTTTAAATTCTTCTGGTATTTTTTTTTCCTTTTCTGAATTAAAGTTAAATTTTACTCCCATTCTAATGCTCCTTTTCTCCATTCATAAATGAAACCAATTGTTAAAACAGCTAAGAAAATCATCATAGACCAAAATCCCAAAGCTCCTAAACTTCCTAACGAAATAGCCCAAGGAAAAAGAAAGGCTATTTCAAGATCAAATATTATGAACAAGATGGCAACCAAATAGAATCGCACATCAAACTCCATTCTCGAGTCATCAAACGCTTCAAATCCACACTCGTAAGCTGATAGTTTCTCTGGATCGGGATTAGATGGTGAAGCTAAAAAATTTGCTACAATAAATCCTACGCTTAAGAATAAAGCGATAAATAAAAATATTATTATAGATAAGTAATCTGATAAAAAATTATAAATCATGTTTCTACTAATACCTACCTCAATACCGTGGTTTGAGGATTCTTATATTAATAGTTATCATTTATAGCATTTATATCTAAAGAGTACAGGACAGAAGGAAGCATTTGTTGATTGAAAAATGCCAAGTTTATGACTCTTTAGATGAAAATCATTATCAAATAGTGGCGGGAGTGACGGGACTCGAACCCGCGACCTCCTGCGTGACAGGCAGGCGCTCTAACCAAACTGAGCTACACCCCCTTATTTAATGGTGGGCGGTAAAGGACTCGAACCTATGACCCTCTCGGTGTAAACGAGATGCTCTACCAACTGAGCTAACCGCCCCAATTAAATAAAATCGAGATATACAATAAAAACTTTATAAAGTAAAAAAGTATTTAAATTGTAGTGTAATTTATGTAAATAGCAGTATTATTGATTTTGTATGATTTTAACTTGTAATTCATGCGGTAAAAAATTTGTTGTTCCTGATAGAGCAATTACTGCCTCTGGAAGAATGGTTCAATGTGGCTCTTGTGGAAATAAATGGAAGCAATTTCCTTTAGAACAAGTTAAAAAAACTCAATCAATTTCCCGCCCGAAAAAAATAGTTTCAAGACCTCCACAGATTCAACAAAAAATACAAAAATCGAAAAAAATAAAAAAAACTGCTCCAAAAAAACAAAGAGAAATCAGTTTGTACTCACCTGAATATCTGGCGAAAAAACATGGTATCAAAATCAATGAGGTAAGAACTGAAAAAAAAATTAGTAAACAAGAAAAAGGTAAAGTTTCTTTTGGATTTTATAATTCACTAATTGTATTTGTTTTCTTTGCGATAGCTTTATCACGTATTTTATATTTTTCTCAGGGATTTATAGTCTCAAATATACCAGCTTCTGAGTATTATTTAAATTATTTCTTTGAAAGTATAAGAAATATTTTTGAAATTTGGAAAAATCTAATCACTAGTTATTAGTCTCTAAATCTTTAATATTAATAAAATTCTCTGAAAGTTCAGAATTGTTTTTAATTATGTCTTTATAAAAATTCCAAGCTAAAACAATTAATGTATTTCTTTTATCCTTGATTTCAGATTTATTTTTAATAGGAATCTTTACTCCAGGAATAAATTTATTATGTTTTAGTTTATTGTCCTCTACTATAAAATCTATTTCTTTAGAAATTCCAAAAAAATTTAAAGCTGTGGTTGCTTTTGCCGGTGCGCCATAACCTACTATTACTTTATTATCTTTTCTAATTTTTTTTAGATTTTCTCTAACATTTTCTCTTATCTTGTAAACTTTTTCACCAAATTTTTTATATGTCTCAAAGTTTTTAATACCAAACCTTTCTTCCTCTTTTAGCATTTGCTTTACACTTTTCTCAATCTTAGTTTTCTTGTCCTTTTTAATGTAAACTCTAATTGATCCACCATGAGTATCGACTTTTTCTGATCTAAATATCGTACTGTCAAATTTTTTAAAAAAGTTTATTAGTGAGGTAAGTGACCAGTAGTTATAATGCTCATGATAAATATTATCAAATGTTAGATCTTTCAAAGTATTCATTAAGTATTGAACTTCAATAATGATTGTTCCTTTTTTGCTCAGCAATTTAAACATGCACTCGGCCATTTCCTCTAATTTGTCAGAATGAGCAAAAACATTTGAGGCTAAAATTAAATCTGCACCTTTTTTTATTTTTTTTAAATTTTTTTTATCCAAGAAACCATTAAAGGTTTTGATTTTATTTTTATTTGCTATTTTAGCTAAATTTTTTGCTGGTTCGATCCCAAGAATTTTTTTAAATCCACGGTCTAAAAAGGGTTTTAAAGCTACACCGTCATTACTGCCAATATCAATAATATATGACTTCTTTTTGTTTAATTTTAACTCCTTAATATATTTTTTTGTAGCTTCTACAAAATGATTTCTAAAGATTTTAGAAGTAGATGATGTGTATAAATAATTTGAGAACATCTTTTTTGGATCAACTGAAACAGATAATTGACAGTTAAAGCATTTCTCACAAAAATTTACCTCGAGGGGATATAGTTCACATTTATCAGTTTTCTTTTTAAGAAGATTGTTTGCTAGAGGTTGATAACCTAAAGAAACAACTCTTTTTAAATCAGTATTACCACATGATCTACAATCAAATTTGTAACAACTCAATAACAAATCTTTTTCTTTTTCATCAACAAAAACATGTTTAATAGTGTGAGTAATGCCATAATTATCATGATCTCTCTCCCCTCTTACTAAATTTAAAAAAGTTGTATCTTTAGAGAAAACCATTGCGTGAGCTACATTTGGTTTTATAACTGACAGTTCGCCAGCATTAACCACTTGAGTTATTTTTGGTGAATTAGGATTTATAATATCCTGAAAAACTTCAATTATTTGTCCTTTGGTGAATAAACACTTCTGCTCTTGTTGCGGATGATAATGATTTGCTCTTACAGTTCCTCTTTTTGAATCTATTAAACCAATGAGATTGATTGGTTCTGTCAATTCATGATTGCTAATTGTGCCTCTTTTATCAGAATATAAATTTTCTCCATGCTTTACATACTCCAAATCTTTTTTAATTGTTTGTTTAGACCATTTGTGTATCATCTCTTTAATACTTTGATCTAAATCGTATAAAAATTTAAAGCCAGTATTTAGTAATTTTTTGTTCGATAAAGAGAAACCTAAATTTGGAACCTCGTCATTTGTTTCTTTAAGAACTACTTTAGAGTTATGCTTTTTGCAAATATTTGCTACCTCTTTAACTGTCAATGTATCTTTAGTTAAATTAAAGATTTCAGAATTAATTTCAGTTTTTTCCTCCATAAATTTAAAACATCTCGCGACATCAATAAGGGGAACCAAACTCTTAATTTGACGTCCCCCTGCAAAAAGCTTCAAGGTCCCATTTTGTGAGGCAATTTTTGAAAACAAATTTGGCATAATATCAATACGCATTGTATCAGTTGAATATCCATAAACAGAACCAAGTCTTAAAATAATATAATTTTTTCCTGACTCTTTAAGCTGTTTTTCATTTATAGCTTTTGAAGTGGAATAGCTTAAAACTGGTTTTGTTGCCTCCTCTTCTTGGATATTTTTTCTAACATCGCTTAAACCTTCGAAAACAACATGTGTTGACGGAAAAATTATTTTACAATTTTGACTTATAGCATCTAAAATATTTTGAGTTCCTATTTGACCAACTTCAATTATTTTATCATCTTTAAATTTATCGGACTCACTTTTGGTTCTTGGAACATCAGTTATACCTGCTAAATGATGAACAATGTCTGCATCTTTAAAGTGATATCTTACTAATTCTTTATCTAGTATATCGCCATGTACAAACTCCATATTCCAATTGCGGATTTGGTTTACTCTTTCAGAAATAAACCTATTGTCAAATACTATAACCTTATGATGCCAGCTTAGACCAGAATATAACTTACATAATTCGGATCCAATATAACCTAAACCACCAGTTATTATGATTTTTTTTTTCATAAGATTTAAATAACATTTACATATATTATATTTTATTATAACTCAAATATCATGAATATATACGATTGCTTTATGTATTTTGATGAGGACTTACTTCTCGAATTAAGGCTTAATTCTTTAGACAAATTTGTTAAAAAATTTGTAATTACTGAGGCTACATATACGCACAATGGAAGTAAAAAAGAGCTAAGATTTGATGTAAATAAATTTAAAAAATTTAAAGACAAAATCATTTATATTGTTGTTGATGAACAGCCCAGTAATATTTTAAAAATATTGGAAAATGATACAAAAACACAAAGAGGTGAAAAACTCATACTCAATGGCATGGCAAGAGATTATTTTCAAAGAGAAAGTTTGTCCAAAGGTTTGGAAAAAATACAAGATGACGATCTAATTTTAGTAAGTGATTTAGATGAAATACCAAATTTGGAAAATCTTAATTTTTCAAAAATAAAAAATAATATTATAATTTTTGAACAAAAAATGTTTTATTATAAGCTAAATTTAATTTATAAAGAGTTTTTATGGCAAGGAACAAAAGCAATTAAAAAGAAAAATTTTGTATCTCCTCAATGGCTAAGAAATATAAAAAGTAAAAAATATCCAAAATGGAGATTGGATATTTTTTTTTCAAAAAAGAAATACTCAAATATTGAATACGTTAAAAATGGTGGATGGCATTTTACTTGTTTGAGAACCCCCGAAGAACTTGAAAAAAAACTACTCAATTTTGCACACCATTATGAATATGAGGAAAGTGGTTTAAACATTAATGATTTAAAAAAATTGATTGAGGAAAAACGAGTGATGTATGACCATAATATTGATCAAAGAGGTTATAAATGGTCAGGTAAGTCAACTCTAACAAGAGTTGATTTAAAATTTTTGCCTAAATATATAAGTGAAAATTTGGATTTATATAAAGAGTGGCTAGATTAAATTATTAATGTGTGCTTAGTTCTTCTTTATTTTTGTCTTTTTTACTAATTTGATCTACGTCAACCCACTCTACTCTTTTTAATGTTTTTGTTAGGGCAACTTTTAAAACTTCGTCTACATTTTTGACCGGTATAATTTCCATATTTTCTAGGATTGTTTTTGGAACTTCAGTTAAATCTTTTTTATTTTCTCTAGGAATTAAAACTTTTTTGATACCTGCTCTGTGCGCTGCTAACAATTTTTCTTTCAACCCACCTATCGGAAGTACTAAACCTCTCAGAGTAATTTCACCCGTCATGGCAACATTTTTATTTACTGGTATATCAGTAATTGCTGAAATTATTGATGTTACCATTCCAATACCAGCTGAGGGTCCGTCTTTGGGAGTAGCACCTTCAGGTACATGTATGTGAAAATCTTTTTTATCAAAAATTGGTGGTATAATTCCGTATTCAAGACTTTTTGATCTTATATATGATTTTGCTGCCTTTACTGACTCTTGCATAACATCACCAAGTTTTCCTGTGATTTGCATTTTACCTTTTCCTGGCATCACTACTGACTCGATTTTTAATATTTCTCCTCCAACTTCTGTCCACGCAAGGCCAGTAACAACTCCAACTCTATTTTCTTCCTCTATTTCACCATAATTAAATTTTTGTACTCCAAGTAAATCTTTTAAATCTTTTTCGTTAATAGGATTATTGACTTTTTCATTACTGTCAATTTTTTTAACTATTTTTCTTGCGACTTTTGAAATTTCTCTTTCCAGATTTCTGACACCGGACTCTCTTGTATAATCTCTTATTATTTTTCTGTTAATTTTTTCATCAATTGTCCATTCATCTTTCTTTAAACCATTATTCTTACTTTGATTTGGTATCAAAAATTTTTGCGAAATATTTACTTTTTCATCCTCAGTGTAACCAGACAATCTTATGACCTCCATTCTATCAAGTAGTGGAGGTAAAATATTTAATGTATTTGCAGTGGTTACAAACATCACGTCTGATAAATCATAATCTACCTCAAGATAATGATCATTAAATTCTTTATTTTGCTCTGGGTCCAAAGCTTCCAACAGAGCTGATGATGGGTCACCTCTGTAATCATTACCAACTTTATCTATTTCATCTAAAAGAAAAAGAGGGTTTTTAGTTCCAGCCTTTTTCATCATTTGTATTATCTTTCCTGGTAATGATCCAATATATGTTCGTCTATGGCCTCTAATTTCAGCCTCATCTCTTATGCCGCCTAAAGAAATTCTTATGAATTTTCTGTTAGTTGCTTTTGCTATGGATTTTCCTAAAGATGTTTTGCCTACTCCTGGAGGTCCCACTAAACAAAGAATAGGTCCTTTCATTTTTTGCATCCTTTTTTGTACTGCTAAAAATTCAATAATTCTCTCTTTAACTTTTTCTAAACCGTAATGATCTTCGTCGAGAATTTTTTGTGCATTTTTTAAATCTGTATTAATCTTAGACTTGCTAGCCCAAGGTAATTCTGTCATCCAGTCTAAATAATTTCTCACTACTGTTGCCTCCGCAGACATGGGACTCATAGATTTTAATTTTTTTAATTCTGATAAACATTTTTCTTTTGCAAGTTTTGGCATTTTAGCGTCGTTAATAGCTTTGGATAAAGTTGAGAGTTCATCTTTTCCTTCGTCAATCTCACCTAGCTCCTTCTGTATGGCCTTGAGCTGCTCATTTAGATAGTATTCTCTTTGCGTTTTTTCCATTTGATTTTTTACTCTTCCACGAATTTTTTTCTCAACGGATAAAACACTAGTTTCCTTCTCTATCAGAGAATGAATTTTTTCTAGTCTTTTTTTTAAATCAACTATTTCGAGAAGTTCTTGTTTTTCAAATATTTGTATATTTAAATTTGAAGAAATATTGTTTGCTATCTGAGAAGGGTTTTTTAAATTTTTTAAATTATTTGAATTATCTCCAAATTCTTTTTTGCTTAAAATTTGTAGTTTTTCAAATTTTTTTACTAGCCCAATAGCTTGTTGCTCTAAGTCTTTTGTTATATTTTGATCTTCAACTATTTCTGCCTCACAGGTTAAATAATTAGATGCATTATCTTTATAATTTAATACTTTAATTCTTTTCTCTCCTTCAACTAAGACTTTTACTGTGCCATCCGGTAATTTCAAAAGTTGTAATACTTTACTCAAACAACCGTATTGATATAAATCTTTATCCTCCGGGTCATCCACCTCTGAATTTTTTTGTGTTACTAAAACAATAGATTTATCTGATTTCATAACTTCTTGAAGTGCTTTAATTGATTTTTCTCGTCCTACAAATAATGGAATCACCATTGATGGAAAAATAACTATATCCCTTAAAGGAAGCACAGGTTTCAGATAAGAAGTCTTCATAATATGAATATGACAATTAATACAGTAATTTCAAGAAGCAATTTTAGCTTAAGCTACAGATGTTGATGGTTTTTTTCCATATGTGACTATAGGTGCTGTGGCACCTCTCACTGCAGATCTGTCAACTGTTACTTTTTCAACATTTTCCATATCCGGTAATTCAAACATTGTTTTAAGCAATATGTTTTCAAGAATTGATCTCAATCCTCTAGCGCCAGTTTTTTTTGGCAATCGCTTTTTTAGCGATTTCTGAGACCGCCTCATCTTTAAATTCTAATTGCACGTTTTCAAATTCAAATAATCTTTGATATTGTTTTATAAGTGAGTTTTTAGGCTCTTTTAAAATTTTTACCAAAGATGTTTCGTCTAAATCGTTAAGGGTTGCTATGATTGGCATTCTTCCTATGAACTCTGGGATCAAACCATATTTAATCAAATCCTCGGGTTCTAACATTTTCATTATTTCTGATAATGGTCTTTCATTAAAAGTAGTAACTTTCGCTCCAAATCCTATTGAACTTCCTTTCCCTCTTCTTTCAATTAATTTGTCTAAGCCTGCAAATGCACCACCACAAATAAATAAAATATTTGTAGTGTCTACTTGTAAAAATTCTTGTTGAGGATGTTTTCTTCCTCCTTGTGGCGGAACACTTGCGATAGTTCCTTCCATTATTTTTAATAGTGCTTGCTGCACGCCTTCTCCAGAAACATCTCTAGTAATTGATGGATTTTCTGATTTTCTACTTATTTTATCAACCTCATCTATATACACAATACCTCTTTGTGCTTTTTCAACGTTATAATCTGCAGCTTGTAACAATTTTAAAATTATATTTTCGACATCTTCCCCTACATATCCAGCTTCAGTAAGTGTTGTTGCGTCAGCCATCGTAAACGGAACATCTAAAATTCTAGCTAAAGTTTGTGCTAGTAAGGTTTTTCCACAACCTGTTGGTCCTACTAATAAAATATTTGATTTTGATAATTCTATATCTTTATTATTTTTAGTTTCATGATTTAATCTTTTATAGTGATTGTGAACTGCAACTGATAAAATTTCTTTAGCAAACTTTTGACCAATTACGTAATCATCAAGTACATTGCATATTTCTTTTGGAGTAGGAACCCCATCTTGATGTTTTACTATAGAGCTTTTATTTTCTTCTTTGATTATATCCATACAAAGCTCCACACATTCATCGCAAATAAAGACTGTTGGTCCTGCAATAAGTTTTCTAACCTCATGCTGACTTTTTCCGCAGAATGAACAATAGAGAATATTTTTATTATTTTTTTCTGTCATAACGAATCAATACGAGTAATATAAAACTCAATGTTTCTCTTATCAAGTTGAAGTTGTAAAAAAGGCTATATATTGTGCTTTATTTTCTTTTTTCCACAACAGAGTCTATTAACCCAAATTTTTTTGCTTCATCCGCTGTCATGAAATTATCTCTTTCTAAAGCTTCTGATATTTCTTTTACAGATTTACCAGTATGTTTTGAATAAATATTATTAAGTCTTTCTTTCAAAGATAGTATTTCTTTTGCATGTATTTGAATATCAGTTGCTTGACCTTGGAAACCTGCAGAAGGTTGGTGCACCATAATTCTTGAATTTGGAAGAGAATATCTTTTCCCTTTTTCACCAGCCGCCAATAAAAATGATCCCATTGAGGAAGCTTGACCTATACACAAAGTTGAGACTGGGGAATTTATGTATTGCATAGTATCATAGATACCTAATCCTGCTGTCACCAGTCCTCCTGGACTATTAATGTAGAAATTTATTTCTTTATTAGGATTTTCAGACTCTAAAAATAAAAGTTGTGCTGTAACTAAAGAAGCTACTGCATCATTAACTGGACCAACCAGAAAAACTATTCTTTCTTTTAATAATCTTGAATAAATATCATAAGCTCTTTCACCCTTGCTTGTTTGTTCAACAACCATAGGAATAAGGCTATTCATTTTTTCTTCGAAATCGCGACTCATAGGAGGTTTATACAACTATTGATTACTTTTTACTAATTTTTTTTGATTTATTCTTATTTTTTGCGGAGGATGTGGCTTGAGATTTATCGTTGTCTACATTTGGCTTGTTGAACTCAACAATAATTTTTTCCGCTTCTTTAGTATTAATTTCTTTAGTTATAAGATTTATTTTTGATTTAATAAATTCAATAATTTTTTCCTCATACAGGGAACCTTTTAGACTTTGG
>CACFJO010000012.1 GCA_902566675.1 uncultured Pelagibacteraceae bacterium | reverse complement strand
CAAACTTTTTAACTCAATCTGTATTTGTGCCATTACTTTTAGCCACAGGTTATATTTATTTATCTTATAATCTTTATTTAGAGAAAAATATTTTTGATGGTTTTGAACTGTACAGTGGATTGGATGGATTGTATTCGGTTTTTTCCAATGAAATTTTATTATTGGTATTCTGGTTACATTTTCTTGCTATTAGCTTATTTGCAGGAGCTTGGATGGTAAGGGACGCTAAAAGATTTTTAATCCCTAAGATTGTTACTATACCAATGTTAACTTTAACATATTTTTCAGGACCAGTTGGATTAGTAATTTATTGGTTTATAAGAATTTTCTTTGCAAAAAAAATTAGCTTTGATGATTAAACCATTTGATTTTTATTTTGACTTTATAAGTCCATATTCTTTTCTTGCGCATAAAGAAATAAGAAAAATTGAGCATAAAGCTTCGATCAAAATTAGATATAAACCAATTCTTTTGGGGGGCTTGCATAACTTACATGGAATTAAAGCACCAGCGTTTATTCCTGCAAAAGCCAAGCATATGATAAAAGATTGTAAATTAATTGCTGAAAGAAATTGTGTTAAATTTAAGTTTAATTCTTATTTTCCGATAAGAAGTTTGAATTTAATGCGTGGTGTTTTAGTTGCTGATGAGGATAATTTTAAAAGTTATTATATTGATAGTATTTTTGATGCGATTTGGCAAGATGGTTTAAATATGAATGATGATATCATTGTTCAAAAAGTATTAAAAAACTTGAATGTAAATCCAAAGACTTTTGCTTTAAGAGCTACATCTTCTTCTATAAAAGACTCTTTAAAAAAAAGAACTAGTGAAGCTTATGAACAGGGAATATTTGGAGCTCCAACATTTGTCTCAAATAATAAATTATTTTGGGGTCAAGATAGAATAGAATTTGCAATAAAAGAAGCTAGTAAATAAATTATTTTTTTTCTTTCGTTACAACTTTCATACCTATTTTTTTTAGTGCATCAAAACCTCCGTCAACATGAGCAACATTTTTAAAACCCATATCAACTAAAGACTTTGTAGCTAATGCAGAACGAAATCCTAAAGCACAATATAGAACCAATTTTTTTATATCCTTTATTTTATTTGAATTATAATAAGAGCTATTGGGATCTAGCCAAAACTCGAGCATACCTCGAGGAATATGTTTTGAGTTTTCAATAGTACCCTCGTTCCAAAGTTCTCTAATATCACGAATGTCAACTAAGGTTATTTCGTTATTCTCTGCTAATTTTTTTACCTCTTTAGAGTTTAATGTTTCTATGCTTTTTTTAGCCTCTTCGACTAAAATTTGGGAAGATTTTATATTCATGATATTAAAATACATATTCATGAGAGAAATTAAAAGTATAAAAAAAAATAATTTTTTGAAAAAAGTATTGATAAAAATTTGTCGACTATTAGGATATGAACTAGTAGATCAAAGTACTCTTGAATTTCCAGTTTCAAATTTTAAAAGCAGCACTCAAATTAGCGTACCAGGTAAAAAATCAATATCTCTGGGGACTGGAGAAACAAATATTACAAGGAAAGTAAAAGGGTTAGATATAATTTTTAAGACCTGTACAAATGTGCAACTTGTAACTCAAAGTAAAAAAAGAATTTTTGAGAAAGAAAAATCGGAATACACTTTTAGAACAGCAATTTCATTATATAAGTCACTAAAAAATCTTAAAAAGAATTTCCCTGAGATTTTTATAAATATTACTATTATTGATGTCGACTCTTCAAAAGCAGATAGGCAAAAAATTATTTCTTGTTTTGGAGAATTCGAAAGCAACTTAATAGTAGTCGATCGTGAACGATTAAGATTTAAACCAAAAACAATAAATAGAAATAATGAAATTGTCGAAGAAAATATGTCAAACACTATGGCCTCAATCTATCAATCTTTTATTGAGGCCAAAAATTGTAAAGATTTAATATATTTTGTTGAAGATGATTATATTCATAATGTTGATGCCTTATCTGAAATGGTTTTTTCCTATGAAAAATTTTCTTCTATATTCCAAAAGGAGCTTTTTATTCTCTCAACTGATTATCCTTATCTTTATAAAAAACTGGAAGATTCAAACATTTTGATAGGTGAAAATTATCACTGGAGATCTGTAAAAGAATCTTTGTTAACTTTTTTAACAAGCACAAAAATGATCGTTAAATACTTTGATAAGTTAGAAGAAATGGCTACAGTCGAAAGTAATCCTTTTGAAAAAAACTTACATCAAATTTATGAGAAAGAGTTATGTATCTCTCCTGTGCCCTCTTTAAGCATACATTTAACTAATATAAATTCAGCGTTTGGTCTCTCTCCCAACATTGATATAAAGAAAATGTGGGATGAAAATGAAAATTAAAAAATTATTACTTATTTCTTTTTTTACTTTTCTAACATTTAATTCATTTGCTCAAACTTCAAGTTTAAATGGTAAATTTGTACCTCTAAAGGATTTTTTGATTTTAAAATTTGATTTATTTCTAAAAGAAAATATCAAAAATATTTTTCAAGGAGGAGGGATGACACATATTGCATATCAAAAAATAAAGTATGATATCACTATAAATGATAAAGACGAAATAACAATTTTAATTGATGCTATAATGAATAAGAAAAGGTATTCAACTAAAAGATATTACCCTAAACTTAAGGACTGTATTCAGGTAAGAAATAAACTAATAACAAATAAATTTGGTTACTCTTTTTTAAAACAAAGTTTTAATAATTTAGTAAATACTGAAACTTTATCTTCTAAGATTAGTGAAAATATCCTTAATGTTTCTTCATTAAACCAAGATCAAAAAAGAAAAATTACTAATGAAGCAAATATCAATATTAATATTCTGCATCCTAAATCTGAAAAAAGCATTAGCTGTGATGGAAAATTAACTGAGCCTTTACTTAGATTAAACAATTAAAGGCCCAAATTTGGGCCTTTAATATTATTTATTCATTTAATCTCTAATAGAGTAAGCAGTAACTCCTACCTCTGCTTTATCGGTTCCTAGTTTTTCAGCTGCCTTACTTATTCTTAATCCGATAGTAGATTTTAGAGCGGTAAAAGTAATCCAAGATAAAACGAAGCTAAAGACACAAACTGATGCAGTGCCAATAAATTGAGTTCCAAATGAAGTATCTGAATTTGTTAAAGGAACGACTAATGTTCCAAAAATTCCAGCAAACATATGAACTGGTATTGCTCCAACAACATCATCTAACCCAAAACTTTCTAACATTTTTGTACCGAAGTACATTATTATTGCTCCGATTGATCCAATGAACATTGCTGTAATTGGTCCTGGCGTTAAAGGTTCTGCTGTAATAGCTACTAGTCCAGCTAATGCACCATTAAGCATCATTACAATATCAGTTTTACCACCAATCAATCTTGTAATAGCTGCCCCAGTAAATGTTCCTGCTGCTCCAGCTAAATGCGTATTAACTGCAATTTTTGAAATTGCATTAACGTCATCAAAAGTTCCCATAGCTAATTGGCTAAAGCCGTTAAAACCAAACCATCCAAACCAAAGCAAAAAAGTTCCAAGTGTTACCAATGGAATACTTGAAGCCGCAAAAGGTTGCATTGATTTCTTTTCACCTTTTCTTCCAAATCTTCCTTCACGAGCACCTAAAACTATTACTCCAGCTAATGCTGCAGCACCTCCGCATCCATGAACCAAAGTGGATCCAGCAAAATCAGAGAATCCATCGCTAGCTAACCAGCCGCCTCCCCATTGCCAACCCATAGAAATTGGATAAATTAATCCTGCCATAATTGCTGCAAAAATAAAGAATGGCCAGATCTTAATTCTCTCTGCGACTGCTCCTGACACTATGGAAGCTGTCGCGCATACGAACATAGTTTGAAAGAACCAGTCTGAGTAACCTGAATAACCTGTTTCAGCGTCAGATGAGTCTGTCCAAATCGTAAATGAGCCTACATAGCCACCCTCTGGTACGCCATAAGCCAAATTATAGCCTACTAAGAAAAATATAAGTGAACATATAGCGAATTTACCTATATTTTTCGCGGCAATTGTCGATACACTTTTTGTTGTAACTAATCCACTCTCAAGCATGCAGAAACCTGCTGCCATGAAAGCTACTAGTACTCCACCTATATAAAACCCTAACGAGTTAAAAATATATTGTCCTTCTTGAGACATTGTAGTTTCTGCAAAGCTTTGAGAGCTAATTAGTAAAGCAGAAATACAACCTAATAAAATGAAAGTTAATTTTTTCATGTTTCCCCCTTTTTTTTTGAAGACTTGATATCAAATTTCAGAGGTTTGAAGCATGAATTTAACGCATACGAGCTTTGTAAAATGAATAAGGCCTGGACGGGGGATCCGAACCAGGCCTTATAATTTTTCCCAACTAACGAGGGAGGGAACTTTTAATTAGTCTCTGATACCGTAAGCTATTACACCGACTTCTGCTTTATCAGTTCCTAGTCTTTCAGCTTCCTTGCTTATTCTTAATCCAATTGTATTTTTGATAATTTGGAAAACAATAAACGAGACTATGAATACGAATACCACAACTGAGATTGTTCCTAAGAATTGTGCTCCGAAAGTAACATCTCCATTTGTTAGTGGCACTGCTAGTGTACCCCATACTCCAGCTACTAAGTGTGCTGGGATGGCACCAACTACGTCGTCGATTTTCATTTTAAACAATAGTTTTGTTGAGAAGTACATTAATACTCCTGCTATTGCTCCAATAAAAATTGCAGCTAACGGACTTGGCGTTAATGGTTCTGCCGTAATACCAACTAATCCAGCTATTGCGCCGTTTAGCATCATTACCACGTCAGTTTTTCCACCAATAACTCTTGATACTGTTGCAGCGGCTAATACACCACCACCTGCAGCTAAGTTCGTATTGATATAAATTGTTGCTACCGCTGAAACGTCTTCTAACGTTCCAGAAGCTAACTGAGATCCTCCATTAAATCCGAACCAACCTAACCAAAGTATAAATACTCCTAATGTTGCTAACGGAATTGATGATGCAGCAAATGGCGCCATCGGTTTAGCCTCGCCTTTTCCTGAGAATCTACCGCTTCTAGCACCTAATACGATTGCACCTGCAAGAGCCGCAGCTCCTCCAGCAGCATGTACCAATGTTGAACCAGCAAAGTCTGAGAAACCAGCCACCGATAACCATCCACCACCCCATTGCCAACCCATTGAAATTGGATAGATAATTCCAGTTAAAATTGCGGCAAATAAGAAAAATGGCCAGATCTTAATTCTTTCAGCTAATGTACCAGATACGATTGACATTGTAGTTGCGCAGAACACCATTTGGAAGAACCAATCAGAACCATCAGAATATCCTGTATCTAATGATGAATTATCACTCCATGGTGTGAATGAGCCAATATACCCGCCTTCTGGGATACCGTAAGCTAAATTGTAACCAACCAACCAGAACATTACCCCGGCGATTGAATATAAACCTATATTTTTAGCACAGATTGCTGATACAGATTTTGATGTTACTAATCCTGACTCCAACATTGCGAAACCTGCGGCCATCCACATGACCAAGAAACCTGACATTAAAAACAATAGGGTATTAAAAATGTATTGTACTTCTGCAGACACTGTAGTCTCAGCATATCCAAGACCAGCAAAGCCAAAGTAAATGGCTGTACCTGCTAGAAAGTATCCTAAGTATTTTTTCATAACTAACTCCCTTGTTAAGCGTGCGTTATAGGGTTTAAACTATTGAAAAAGAATTGAATTGTCTTAATTTGAGGTATGCAGTTTTTGCAAGTAGTTAGCCCTTATTTGAAAAAATCAAATAAGGGCTAAATAAAATAAAACGTTTATCTATTAAACATTTCTTTTAAGCTTTTAGCAGGTAAAAACTTAACTTTCTGGGATGCAGCAATTTGAATTGACTCACCTGTTCGTGGGTTTCTGCCAACCCTAGCTTTTCTTTTTGCTACTTTATAAGTACCAAAACCAGCTATTTTTACAGTATCGTCATTCTTTAAAGCATCCAAAATTATAGTCGTTATTGAATCAAAAGTTCTTTCAGCATCAGCTTTGCTTTGACCCAGTGTGGACGATATTTTTGCTACTAATTGTTTTTTATTCATTTATGCCCCTTAGTTATTTTCTAATCTCTATAAAAATCCAATAAAATCAACATTTTTTTGGTGTTTCACGTAAATATCAACACAAGATATTGTATGCTTTAAAAGTGTTGATTTTATTGACTTTTTTGAATTAAAAAATGGCTTAAAATAAGCCTAAATCTTTCAAATCGTTAAATGTTGTAAAAAACATTAAAGAAAGCAGCAAAAAAAGACCGATTCGGAAAAATCCCTCTTGTGTCCTTTGGGTTAAAGGCCTGCCTAAAACCTTCTCAAAAGCATAAAACATTAAGTGTCCACCATCTAACATTGGAATAGGCAACAAATTAATAAATCCTAAACTTATCGATATGTAAGCCATAATGCTTAAAAAAGCTATAAAGCCCAGTTTTGCAACTTGCCCGGTAATTTTAGCTATTTTTATAGGGCCGCCGAGTTGGGTAGTGTCCCCGGTACCTTTAAACATTGAAATAATAAAATTCCATGAAGCATCAATAACAAACCAAGTCTCTTTAAAAGCATAAAGCAAAGCAGTTGCTGGGCCTAATTTTTCTCTATTAATCTCATCATTTAATGGAGCAATTTTAATACCTATAATCTTTTTATTAGCTTTATTACCTAAAGAGTCCTCACCTTTAATTACCTCAGGTTTTACAGAAAATGTTATTTCTCTGTCGTTTCTTAATACGCCAATATCAATTATTTCTGATGAAGAGGAGTTTATAAAAGCAGAAACTTCCATGATACTATTGACATCTTTATCATTTATAGACTTAATAATATCTCCAGACTTAATACCTGCCTCTTCTGCGGGACTTTCTATCTGAACCTCCTGTATTTGAGCAGGAGTAAAATCTTTTCCAGCAAACATGTAAATGAATGCAAAAATAAATATAGCTAATAAAAAATTTGCAAAAGGTCCAGCCGCTACTATTATAGATCTTTGATACAAAGGTTTGACAACAAACAATTTTTCTTGATCTTCTTTACTATATTTTTTTAATAATTCTTCCTGCTCTGCTTGACTAAATACATTTCTATCACCAAAAAATTTAACATAACCGCCTAACGGAATTAGACAAAACTTCCACCGAGTTCCTGACTTATCATTAAAGCCAAATATTTCTCTACCAAATCCTATAGAAAAATCTGTGACACCTACTCCATACTTCTTTGCATAGTAATAATGACCATATTCATGGATAAATACTACAACTGTAAGTAGTATTATGAATGGTATGATAAAAGAAATTAAAATTTCCACTCGTTAACCTTACTAAAAAGAAAGTTTCTAAATGCCATAAGTCTTGCATTATTTTTGAGAGAGGATGGGTAAACAAAATGTGTTTCTGTAGGTTTACCAGTTTCATTTGGTAAAACTTTTGTGATACCACTAATGTTATGAGTTATATAATCTGGGAGCGCGGCTAAACCAACACCACTTTGTACAGCTAATAACAAACCGTAAACACTATTTACTTTCATCAAAGATCTTCTTTTTTTTCCATCTTTCGATCCAACTTTCAATACCCAATCAGGATTATAAACGGGAGATGGAGCGCCTTTGCCATAAGTAATAAATTTGTGTTTATCTAAATCTTTAAGCGTTTTTGGATAACCGTTTTTTTCTAAATATTCATTTGAACCATATATATGATAATTAAAATCTACGAATTTTTTCTGTATTAAATTTAATTGTTTAGGACGTCTCATTCTAATGGCTACGTCAGCTTCCCGTGTTGCTAAATCTAGTTCTCTATCATCAAATATTAATTCAATTTCTATACCTGGGTGAAGATCCATAAATTCCTTTATTCTTGGTGTGAGCCAAGTAGTTCCAAAACTAACAACTGTAGTTACAATAAGTCTTCCATTGAGTTTGTCTTTGTGGCCGCTTAAATTTGATTCAACATCCTTCAACTTGGAGATAACCTCGTGAGCTGATTTAAATAAATATTCGCCATTTTCGGTAAGAACTAAACCTCTAGCATGACGTTCAAACAATTGGACCTTTAAATCAGTCTCTAAACCTTGAATTTGGCGGCTAATTGCTGATTGGCTTAAATTCAATATCGTAGATGCTTTTGTAAAACTAGACGCCTCAGCAACAGTATGAAAAATTTTTAATTTATCCCAATCCATTTTTAAAATGATTATAGTTTATTTATTTGGATTTACTATAGCTCTTCCAGAAAACTCGCCTTTTAAAAGCTTAGGATAAGTAGCTAAAAGTTCAGTAAACGAGAGTTCTTTAGTAAATGATTGAACTTTAGAAAAATCAATCAATTTGGCTGCTTCGCCCCAGACAAACTCCCTTCGTTTTATTGAGGAACCAGAAGAATCGATACCCCACAATTTTACCCCTCTTATAATAAAAGGCATTACATTTGTATTGATTTTTATTCCCCCTGCATTACCGCATGCAGCTACAATTCCACCAGGTTTTGTTTGTGCAAATATTTTTGTTAAAGCAGCGCCACCTACAGTGTCAACAACTCCGTCCCAAACTCCTTTTTCAAGAAGTTTACTTTCTCCCTCAAATTCTTTTCTATCTATAATATTTTTCGCACCTAAACCTTTTAAATAATCATTTTTATCTTTTTTTCCTGTTACTGCATGAACGTCATATCCCATTTTAGATAAAATCATTGTGGCAATACTTCCAACACCACCCGTAGCTCCAGTTACCAAAACATCTTTTACTTTTTCACCTAACAACAATTCCTCTTTAGCTTTAACTGCAAAAGAACATAAAAGAGCTGTAAAACCTGCTGTGCCAAGCATCATAGATTTATGAGTGTCTAAATCTTTTGGTATTTTGATTAAAAAGTTTGCGTCAACTTTAGCGTACTGAGCAAAACCACCGAAGAAAGCTTCTCCTACTCTAAAACCAGTCAAAATTACTTTATCGTCTTTTGTGAATTTATTATCTTCACTTTCAACTACAGTGCCTGAAAAATCTATACCTGGAACGAAAGGAAATTTTCGAACAATCTTGCCTCCGTTATTTAAAATTAATGCATCTTTATAATTAAGACTTGAATAATCTATTTTGACTAAAACGTTTCCATCTTTAAGATGAGTTGTGTCGATTTCTTTAATTTCTCTTGTAAATTTTTCGTTTTGATTATCTATTACTACAGCTTTAAATTTTTGAGACATTTATTTTTTAATATATCTTAAATATCTGTTTTGAATACCTAAGTCTTCTCTAAAAGAACCTAAAAAATAATTAGTAACTGTTGTCGCTTTCTCCTTTTTGACACCTCTCATGGTCATACATTGATGAGCGGCATCGATGGTAACTGCTACTCCTTTCGCGTCTAAAGAATTCATTAAAGTTTTAGCGATTTGCATTGTAAGTCTTTCTTGAGTTTGAAGTCTTTTGGAGAATATTTCTACCGTTCTAGCTAATTTGCTTAAACCTACAACCCTTTTGTCAGGAATGTAAGCAACATGCGCTACTCCAATTATAGGTGCCATATGATGCTCACAATGACTTTCAAGTGTTATGTTTTTTTCCACTACCATATCATCATAGCCCTCCACGTCTCCAAACGTTTTGGATAAATCAGCCTCAGCATCCTGATGATAACCTTTAAAATATTCCTTGAATGCTTTAATTACTCTCTTAGGTGTCTCAATGAGACCTTCTCTGTTTGGATCTTCTCCTATCCACTTAAGAATAGTTTTAAATGCGTCTTCTGCCTGTTTATCGGAAACTTCAGGCTTTTTTGAGGGTGTTTTATCTGAGTCTTTAACTAACTTCATTGTTAGAAGGTTTTATAGGACATATTTGATTAATGCAAATTGCTATTTTGTCTTTTTTTCATTATTTTACCCTAATGTTCAAAAAGAGAGAAAGCGTATTTGAGGTAGAAGAGGGAAAATTTTTATCTCCTAAATTTGATAAAGATGGACTAATTCCAGTAACCACCTCTGACAGTGGCTCTGGTGAATTATTAATGCATGGTTACATGAATGAGGAAGCACTAATAAAAACAATTGAAACCAAAGAAGCGCATTATTGGAGTAGATCTAAGAAAGATATATGGCACAAAGGAAAAATAAGCGGTTTTGTGCAAAAAGTTATTGATTTAAGAATAGATGATGATCAGGACGCATTGTGGATGTCAGTAGACATAGGAAATGGATCAAGCTGCCATGTAGGATATAGATCATGCTTTTATAGATCAATACCTTTAGGAAAAATTGAAAATTCTAAAGAGATTAAATTAAAATTTAAAGAAAAAGAAAAAAAATTTGATCCTGAAAAAATTTATAAAGGTCAACCTAATCCAACTAAGTTATAATTATGAAAGTAATAAGCCCTTTTGGTCCAAAAATAGCTAAATTAAAATTTTCAAATAAATTAATAAAAAAAATTAATAGTGAAGTTGATCAAATTTTAAATAAAAAGAGTTTATTAAAAAAGTTGGATTATTCGAAAAAATTAGTCGGACAGGTAAAACAAGAATTTCAATTACCGAAATCTTTTGTAAAAAAAAACTTAGAAAAAGTAATTTCTAATGAAGTAAAAAGATATGTTTTAAAAACTATTGGAAAAAATGTAAAGAAAATTTCAATTAAAAATTTTTGGATAGTGAGACAATTTAATAATGAATATAACCCAATACATTACCATGATGGGCATATATCTGGTGTGGGTTACTTAAAAATTCCAAAATTTGTTCCAAAGGGCCATAAAAAATCGAAAATCGATGGCACAATAGATTTTATAAATGGAAATAAGATGTTTTTAAGTGATAGTATTTACAATCATCAGCCCAAAGAAGGTGATGTAATTCTTTTTCCACATTATTTGATGCATACAGCATATCCATTTAAATCAAGAGGAGAGAGAAGATCCTTTTCATTTAATCTAGAAATAGATAAAAAAATTGCTAATGTTTTTTCAAGATGAGTAATGAAATTCAAAAAAATGTTTTCGGTGAGCCTTTAGAACCATGTTCTAATGACCCATTAACAGGTTGGTTTAGGGATGGATGTTGTAATACAGATAAAAATGATAGAGGGGTTCACACAGTTTGTGCAAAAGTGACAGATAAATTTTTACTTTGGTCAAAGAATGTAGGTAATGATTTGATTACACCTCATCCTGAATTTGGATTTCCAGGTTTGAAAGAGGGTGACTGCTGGTGTGTATGTGCAACTTGGTACGCTAGAGCTATCGAAGAGGATGCGGCCTGTTCAGTTTATTTGAAAAAGACAAATATTAAGACCTTAGAACTTATACCAATTGAAAAATTAAAAAAGTTTGCAGTAGATTTATCTTAGTAAACTTTTGAGCCTTTAGTTTTAATAATTAACTCAAGTTCACCATATTCTTTACAATTACAATTCTTCAGAACTTCTAATCTCTCGTTAGCTTTATCCATTCTATTAGTTTGCACATAAAGTTCGCCTAAATATTCATTAATACCATTGTGATTTGGTTTTAAACTTAAACCTTCTAAATAAAACTTTTCGGCTTTTTCAAAGTTTCCAGTTTTTCTTGTTGTGAAACCCATGTAGTTAAGAATGTCAGGATTTTTTTTGTCTGATTTATATGCTTTTTCTAATTTATTAAAAGCTTGTGAATACAATTTTTTTGCTTTGTCAGTCTTATCTTTTTTTTCTAATTTTCCTGCTCTTTTAACTAATTTTACTGCATCCTCGTATAAAGACTCTTTATCAGAAGATGATCCACTACTACTATCACTTCCCGCAGCCATTAAACTTGAGCTTAACAAAAGAGTAAAAACTATTACTAATAAATTTTTCATGACATTTATTTAGTTGTTTTTTTGAAAATTGTCATGCGACAGATGATCTTCCTCCGTCAACACCTAATATTTGGCCAGTTATCCAAGAACTTTCATCTGTTAGTAAAAACTTTGCAACAGAAGCTGAGTCTCCACCCTCACCTATTCTTTTCATTGGGTGCATTTTGGCAATACCCTCCGCAACTTTTTCATTTTTAAGTAAAAAATTTGAAATTTTAGAGTTTGTCAAACTAGGTGCTATACAATTAACTCTCACATTTGGAGCGAACTCAGCTGCTAAGGCTAGAGTCAAACCCTCTATTGCACCTTTTGCTGATGAAACTATTGCATGGTTCGGAAAGCCTTGTTTCACTGCTACCGTTGAAAATAAAACAACTGAACCTTTATTTTTTTTTAAGTTATCTGCTAAAGTTTTAATTACTTCAGTTGCAGAAATAAGATTTAAATTGAATGATTGCATAAAGTCACTTTTTTTTGTTAACTTTAATGGTTTTAAATCAATTGATCCCACACAAAAAGCTAAACCGTTAATAGGTTCATCTTTTAAATCATTTAGTATTTTTTCAGAAAAGTTTTCCTCTAAGACATCGCAGACCGTAAATGTAGAGTTTAAATTTTTTGCTAACTCCGATAAACTATTCTCATCTCTTCCAACCAAGTGCACCTGTTCACCGCTGTCAACTAATTTTGTTGCTAAAGAAGAACCAATTGATCCAGTTGCTCCTAAAATTACTTTTTTCATAATTAAAAATAACATTATTAAAGGTTATTTACATGCAAATAATGACGCGTGTAATATCTAAATAAAATATGTATTTTGTTACTTATGAAGCTTTTTATAATTTTAGGAAATCAACTTTTTAACCCAAAATATCTCTCTGATTACAAAGATCATACTTTTTTTATGGCAGAGGACTATGGTCTATGCACCTTTGAAAAACATCACAAACTGAAAATACTGTTATTTTTATCTTCAATGAGATCATTTAAAGATGAGCTTAAATCAAAAAATTTTAATTTGATATATAAAGACGTCAATAAAGATTTTAAATTATCCTATGAAAAAAAATTAGAAAAGACTATTAAAGAAAAAAAAATAAAAGAAATTACTTTTTTTGAAATTGAGGATAAATTTTTCGAAAAAAGAATATTAAATTTAGGGAAAAAAAATTCACTTAAGATCAACCAAATTAGATCTCCAATGTTTTTAATGGAGAGACAGGAATTTAAAGATTACCTTTCTAAAAATAAAAGACCTTTTATGGCAAATTTTTATAAAATTGTAAGAACAAAAATGAATTTATTGATGAATAAGAATGGAACACCAAAAGGAAATAAATGGAGTTTTGATGAAGAAAATAGAAAAAAACTTCCGAATACTATTAAAGTTCCTGTAATTTCTAAGGTAAAAGAGACAAAGGAAACTATTATTCTTAAAAAATTTATAGATTCTAATTTTAAAGACCATCCGGGGAATACTGATAAATTTTGGTTTCCAACAACACGAAAAGACGCAAGTAAGTGGCTTGATGAGTTTTTGAAAGAGAGAATAAAGCTTTTTGGGGATTATGAGGATGCAGTAACAGATAAATCAAATACTGTTTTCCATAGCGCGCTAAGTCCACTTATAAACTTAGGTTTAATAGCACCAGAGGAGATAATAGAGAAGTTAAGAAAGATTGAAAATAAAGTACCTATGAATTCCTTAGAAGGTTATATTAGGCAGATTATCGGTTGGAGAGAGTTTATGAGAGGAATTTACCAAAACTATGATCAACGATTAGATAACACTAATTTTTTTAATCATAAAAGAAAAATGAAAAAATCCTGGTACGACGGAAATACTGGTTTAGATCCGCTAGATCACGCAATCAATAATGCTAAAAACTACGGCTGGTCGCATCATATTGAAAGACTAATGATATTAGCAAATATAATGAATCTTTGTGAGATAAATCCCAAACAAGTTTACAAATGGTTTATGGAAATGTTCGTAGATTCATCTGACTGGGTAATGGCTCCAAATGTTTATGGAATGGGACTATTTAGTGACGGCGGAATATTTGCAACTAAACCTTATATTTGTGGATCTAGTTATTTTCTTAAAATGATGCATTTTAAAAAAGGTCCTTGGTGTGATGTAATGGACGGATTATATTGGAAATTTATAGATAGACATAAGAAATTCTTTTTAAAAAATCCACGTCTTGCAATGATGGTTAGAATTTCTGAAAAAATGAATAAAGAGAGGAAAACAAAAATTTTTAAAGCTGCGAATAATTTTATAAAAGAAAATACTAATGGTTAAGGTTTTTTTTAACAATTCATGTAATATTTGTAGAGCCGAAATCAATCATTACAAAAAACATAGTGATAACAGTGTAGAATGGATAGATGTAACTAATAATGAAGAAGCTCAGAAAATTACCTCAAAATCATATAAAGAACTTTTAAGAAGAATGCATGTTATACAAGACGGTAGAGTAATTGATGGAGCAGAGTCTTTTTTAATAATTTGGAAAAATGTTCCTAAATATAATTTTTTATATAAAATATTTAAAATTAAGCCTCTATTTTTCATATTAAATCTTTTCTATGAGATTGCAGCTTATTTTCTATTTATAAAAAATAAACACCTTCTGAAAAATGAAAAAAGCTAATTTGCCCAAAAAAACTTGTCCGGTTTGCAATAAGCCTTTTAGTTGGAGAAAAAAATGGAGACTAAATTGGGATAAAGTAAAATATTGTTCAAAAAAATGTTCTTCAAAATAGATTATTGTAATTTAAAACTTGTCAAAATTTTAGGAATGTTATTTTTAAAATTAAAAAATCCTTTATTAGAAAATTGCCAAGAAAATTTATCTTCCTCACTCAAAACAAAGTTTAATTTTAAATTTCGCTTTTTTCGAATAGTATTTAAAAAAGAAAAATTCTCTCCAATGCATGGATGAACTACATCAAAAGAATTAATTTCATCTGCAAGAGTTTGAAATTTTACCTCATCTATAATTTGCAATTCTTCAAATCTGTTTTTTTGATCATTAATTAGCTGTGATTTATAGTCTAGCACTTTTTGCTCAAGTTTTAGTTTTCGGAACTCATTACTTAATAAAACTAAGTAAATATTTTTATATTCTTTTAAATCTTTATTTTCTAAATTTAATTCGTTCTCAAAAACTAATAAATTTTCATTTGAATTATCTTCTGTGTTTAAATTAAGTGGATTTAATTTATATTCTCTTTTATCTGTTAAAGATAAAGCGCTCTCATTTAATTTAACATTTTTATATTTATTATTAGTAAACTTGCTTATGTTCCATGATTGAGCAACATAGTGCTTTCCTTTAGTTTGAAGTCCAGCAACCCATCTCCAACTTAAAGTATTAGAGGCTGCGTCACCATCATATAAATGTTTCATAAAAAACTCTGCACCTTTTTGCCAAGGTAAATTTAAAGTAAATATCCAAATGCTAGCGAACCACATTCTAGTATGATTATGTAAATAATTATTTTCTTTAAGCTCTTTTACCCAATCATTAAAACATTCAATTTGAGTTTCGCCATTAACAGCTTTTTTATAATTATCATCTTCCTTTAGCCCTTTTAAATCCTCTATAAAATCTGACCAAACTTGAGGTCTGAGCTCCAACCAACCTTTCCAATAAACTCTCCAAAATATTTCTTGAATATATTTTTCGACTTTTTGAAATGGAAACTTTGCTAAAACTATCTTTGCGACTTCATACTCAGTAATCAATCTATGGGAAATATAAGGAGATAAGCAAGATACATTCTTTTTGTCACTTGGCCCTAAATCAAAATTTCTTTTGAAACTATAATTTGCTAGTTCACTATTTATAAAAACACCAAGCTGTTTCAAAGCTCCTTCTCTTGAGATTTCGAATTTCATTAGTCCTCGTCATCCCTCCAACCATCAATGAAAAGTTTCCAACAAGCAAATGAAACGCAAATTATTCCTACACAGAAACCTAGTAGAACCCCATTATTTTTTCCCAAATAAATTGTTCCATAATGAGTGCTTAGTATTGGTGGCAAAACTAATATTGCACCAATTATTAAATATCTAATTGCGAAAGGAGGTCTTTTCAAATTGAATTACCTTGATCTGTTGGCATTGAGACGCCAGAAGTGAACCAACAACTTTTACAATTTTCGTCGTTCCCTCTTTCAACATGCCATAAATAGTAGAATTGTTTTTTTTCGTCACTCAAAACTTTGACCCCATAAACAAATTTATTATCGGTATTCATGATTAAATCTATTTTATGGGAAAAATGATTTAATAAAATTCTGTAATGCACATCATAAAGCATTATTCTAAAACGAGCATAAGGTCCGGTCATTTTTTTATTATCTGGATGGGCAAATAACCAAGTTTGTTTTATTCCAGTGTCATCATCGTCATTGTTCTTAAGAGCGTTTAATTGAATTTTTATTACATCATAAGCAGATAAATTTTCTGCGGGTTTGATCATCTCTGCCTTAGCAGAGCCTATTAACCCAACAAAAAAAATTGTTACAATTATTTTTTTCAATTCCATATCTTTTTTAAGGTCTCTTCTCTTTTACACCCCTTTTTATACATAAGGTATCTAATAAAGTTTTTTTCATAATAATCTTGGTGATAATCTTCGGCAGGATAAAATTTCTCGAATTTCCAAACTAAAGTTACAATTTTATTGTTGAATATTTTTTCCAATTTTTTAAAGGATTTATCAATAAATTCTTTTTCTGGTTGTGTTTGAAAAAAAATTACTGATCTATAACTTTTTCCTTTGTCGCAAAATTGTCCAGCAGAATCAAAAGGGTCAATATTTTTCCAATAAATATTTAAGAGTTTTTCAAAACTAACTATTTTTGGATCGTAAGTTATTTCAATAGCTTCTACATGACCGGTGTCTTTGTAAATTACGTCCTGGTAAGTGGGATTTTTTAAATGTCCACCAGAATATCCTGAGATAGTTGAAATAACTCCATTAATTTGGTCAAATGATTCCTCCATACACCAGAAACATCCACCAGCGAAGTAAGCTTTTTTAAATTCTTGAGCGTTTGCCAAAGAGTTGATTATAAAAATTACAATAATAATAAAATATTTTTTCATTATTTAATGATATATTAATAAATATGAAAAACGATGATCATATTGTCGTAGATTACGATAATAATAAAATAGATAATATTTGTGAGGAATGCAAAAATGAAGATGAAACTGTTAAACAGAATCTAATAATGCATAGCTATAAAATTTGTAATAGCTGTAATCTTTCTAAAAGAATATTTCCTCTTTAAATTCCTTTAAATAAAACCAGTATTAAAAATAAGAAAAAAGCCTGAACTAACCAGGAAACAACTACAACACCAAAAGCTTTCCATAAACTATCATAGTCTAAAGCAGATTTTACTGCTACTACCATGCAAGCAAGCATCCAAAAAGCTGACCCAACAAATGTTACTGTCATAAGTTCTGGAGTTACACCAAAAACCCTGATGAGACCAGGTGCACTTGAAAATCCAATTGTTCTTAAAAGTTCGCCGTGATTACTTTTAGTTTTATTATCTCCAAACAATTTAACACCAACAAAATAAATTATATAAGCCCAAACATACCAGCTAAGTAAAGATAAAGCTGGAGCAATTAAAAAATTTGACGCTCCTAAATGTATCGATCCAACACCGGCCGCTAAACTAGACAAAACGACAACAGAACCAGCTTGAAAAGTTGCTTTTTTATCTTTTTCTACCTCCTCGAATAATTCTATATCAATTTTGATAGCTCTGAATATTCTGCTTATGAACAAGTTAATCATTTATTTTACAAAAGGTTTTAAAAGTTTAAGAATTTTATTATGTAAACTTCTATTTGATGTAGCCAAAATATTGCCTCCAGTTTCCGCAGTTTGATTATCCCAATTAGTAACTATTGCTCCAGAATTTTTTATAATTGGTATCAATGGAAGTATATCATAAGGTTTTAAATTTGCCTCAATAACTGCATCGACTCTCCCCTCTGCGAGTAAACAATAATTCAAGGCATCAAATCCAGCTAACCTAAATGACCAACCAAACTTTTTAATGACTTTACGCTGTCTTTCATAACTCAAAGTTCCGTGGAAATTTCCTATAATTTTTATAGTTTTCAGATTGTCATTATTAGATGATTTCAGGACAAATCTTTTGTTATTTTTAAAGACATAAGAGTTAGTTTTGTTATTTATATAATATTTATTAAGCTCTGGGAAATTAGCTAATCCTAAAATTGATTTGTCATGATAAGACAAGCTAATTAAATTTGACCATGTCGGTGCACCTATAACGAAAGCTCTTGTCCCATCAATAGGATCGATAGACCATTTTAAATTATTTGATGAAGGCTTGTCCTGAAATTCTTCTCCAATAATTGAGTCATTGGGAAAATTCTTATTAATCAGAGTTCGAATATATTTTTCGAAAGCTTTATCAAAATTTGTCACTGGATCAAAATCTTTTCTTGATTTAGATTTGTTATTTACTTTTATTCCAGATTTAGATTTTTTCTTATAAAATAAGTTTAATTTTGAAGGTAATCTTTTTAAAAAGTTGAATGATTTTTTATAATTCATTATGTGTATATAACTTAATTTAAAATAAAATATATATGAAAATATCTAAAAAATTTGAGCCCTTAGTTTCAGGAGTAGCAGCCTCAGTGATTATAGGAATATTATCATTTTTAAGCTTTGAAACATCCACAGGATTTTGGTTAATGTTCTCTTTTGGCTCTACTACTCTTATAGTTTTAGTCTTTTATGAAAGTGAGTTTGCTCAACCGCCAAATATTTTTTTTGGCCACCTTTTAGGAATTATTATAGGAATTTTATTTAATGAATTTTTTGGTATCTCATTTATCACTCTTGGTTTATCGGTTGGAGCAACTGTTACATTCATGATATATTTAAAAATAATACATCCGCCGGCTGCAGCGAATCCTCTAATTGCTTTATTTGCTGATGTATCACTTAATTATATTATTTTTCCAGTTTTTGTTGGAACTATTGTTATAATTGTTTTATCGGTTTTGATTAATAAATTTATCTTAAAAAGAACTTATCCAAAAAGATGGTTTTAATTTAATATAAATATTGCGCTATTTAAAACTAAAGCATAGCTTGACCAAGATATGTAGGGAATCATTAAATAGAAACTAATTTTATCTTTACTAAAATATTCTTTCATCAAAATTATTATAAATACTAAAATTATAATAAGATTTATTAATGCTAAACCAATTTGATGAAATCCAAAAAATACAATGGTCCATGTGCTATTAAAAAATATATGCACAAAATATAATTTAATTAATTTACTATCGAAAATTTTTATCCATATTTTCCAAATAGCTAATGACATCATTAAATATAAACTCGACCATACAGGGGCAAATACCCAACTTGGAGGGTTAAAGCTTGGCAATATGATCTGTGAATACCAGGGCTCTTTAAATGCTGATGTCGCATAACCTCCTATTGTAGGTGCCACAAAGGTAATTAATAAAATTATAGTTAAAGATAAATATTTATTCTTTGTCATAATATGAGATATAACTAATTAATGTCAGAAAATCAGAAAAAAATATGGATTACAGGCGCAAGTAGTGGAATAGGAAAGGCTGTAGCTGAAAAATTTGCTAATGAAGGATGGAAGGTAGCTGTATCTGCTAGAAGAAGAGAATTACTTGATGAATTAGCTAAAAATCAAAATATAAAATCATTCCCATTAGATGTTACTAACCGATCTCAAATAAGTGATGTTTTTAAAAATATTATAAATGAATTTGGTGACATAGACATTTGTCTATTTTCTAGTGGGACTTATGAGCCAAAAGATGAGCAAAGTATAGATCCAGATAAAATAAAAAATGTGATTAATGTTAATTTGTTAGGTGTAATTGATTGTGTAAAAGTTGTTGAAGATTATTTTAAAAATAAGAAATCTGGGCACATTTCGATAGTTTCTTCAATTGCAGGTTATAGAGGTCTGCCAAATTCAAGTGGTTATGGTCCTTCAAAAGCTGCTCTAACTAATTTTAGTGAAAGTATTTACTTTGATTTTAAAAAATTTGGAGTGAGGGTATCAGTTGTATCACCAGGTTTCATCAAAACTCCTTTGACCGATAAAAATGATTTTCCTATGCCATTTTTAAAAACTCCTGAATACGCCGCAGATAAAATTTATAATGGCTTGGTGAAAGGAAATGCTTTTGAAATTCATTTCCCAAAAGGATTAACTTTAACTTTAAAATTTTTAAGAATATTACCTTATAGACTCTATTTATTTTTAGTAGATAAACTAGTAAAGCGTTAATCTTTAACAAACATTACAGTTAATTCTGCAACTTTTATTCCAAACTTAGTCATTGTTGCTCTATTTATTGCCACGCGATCATCCTGCATGAAAATCCAATCATCAAAAGTAATTTTAATATTTTTGCCTTTAACCGGCACCAGCAATACATATTCGAATTTAAAAGCTGGACCATATGAATATCCTTTGGCTGTTCCAACTACATCAGAGGCTGTTCCCTCATAGTTATGTTCATCAATTTTTTTAATAGTCCATTGACGAGTTTGTCTTTCCCCATCGTTCCAATCAAAAACTTCGTCTAAAATTAATTGGGAACCATTCCATTTTCCATTTAAATCAGCTTTAAATTGTCTCGTTACTTTTCCAGATCTATTTTGTAATACTCCCCAAGCTTTAACATTTCCCGATAAATAATTTTCGATGACTAGTCTTGGTTTTTGACCTTTAAAATCTGTTGGTTTCATTTTATTTGCACATCCTGTTGTTAAAATTAGTAAAAATAGTATTATAAATTTTTTCATGACGAATATCTATTAGACATAGAGAATTGAATCAAGTTAATGTTTCTAGACTTAAAACCGCCTTCACAATAAGATAAGTAAAATTCCCACATACGCTTGAAATATTCATCAAAACCAAGCGGGCTAATTTTTTCCCAGACACCTAAAAAATTTTCTCTCCAAGTTGCTAAAGTTCTGGCATAGTCATCCGAATAAGTATTGATTTTTTCTAGTTTAAGGTCATTTTTTTTAATTATATTCTCTATAAATTTAACTGAGGGTAAAAATCCACCTGGAAATATATATTTTTGAATAAAATCCTCATTCGCTCTATATCTTTCAAATAAGTCATCTTTTATCACAATTCCTTGAATTGCAGCAGTACCGTTGTAATTAAGAACATTTTTAATTGTACTGAAATATTG
>CACFJO010000011.1 GCA_902566675.1 uncultured Pelagibacteraceae bacterium | reverse complement strand
AATAGATTTTTATTTTTATTTACATTAATTTTTGTTCTATCACCTGTATCCTATTTATATATTTCATTATCTAATGATTTCAAAAGAACTGATTATCCGGGAAAAGAAATATCCAACCTTGTTCAGAATAAATGGGATAAAAACTTTGTGAATAAAATTGAGATAGTAATAGGTGATGAGTGGTCAGCAGGCAATTTATCTTATCACCTTAAATCTAGACCTATTTGGTTTAATGAATTAAAAGATGCAGTAAATAAAATTGAGTCAAACCAAGGTGTGATTTACACTGGAAATCCAAAAATTCTCGAACAGGTTTGCCCTGGTGTTTATGGCACTATTAAACCAGTAGGATATTGTATGATAGGTCAAAAATGAAAAAAGTTTTAGTCTTAATTCCAGTATATAATGATTGGGACTCACTAAAAAAGCTATTAAATGAAATTGATTTTCATATAAATAATATCAAAGAATTTGAGTTTAATTGTATAGTCGTCAATGACTCCTCTTCAGAAAATATGCCTGTAATAAAAAAACCATTAAATTTTAATTTTTTAAAAGTTTTACATATGAAAGAAAATAAAGGACACGCAAGATCAAATGCTTTTGGCTTAAGATATATTTTTCAAAATGAGGACTTTAATTTTGTAATTTTAATGGATGGAGATGGAGAAGATAGACCTGAAGAGTTACAAAGTATGATAAGTCAAATTCGTGAAAATCCTGAAATTTCAGTTGTTGCAAAAAGGGTTAAAAGATCAGAGGGGGTATTTTTTAAATCTTTATACGAAATTCATAAATTAATAACATATCTATTTACAGGAAAAAAAATACATTTTGGTAATTATAGCTGTCTTACAAAAAAAGATGTTGGCATTATTCATAAAGAGCCAAGCTTATGGAGCAGTTACTCTGGAACCATAAAAAAAAATATAAAAAAACTTAATGAAGTAAATTCAATAAGAGGTATGAGATATATAGGTCCTTCAAAAATGTCATTAATAAATTTGATACTTCATTCATTATCAATAATTGCAGTTTTCAAATATACAGTTTTGTTTAGATCATTTTTGGCCACATTAATCTTAACGATCATTTTTCCGTTAAAGAATGCAATTTACATCCTTTTTTTAACAATTTTTATTTTATTTAATGCTATTATTTTTTTAGTATCCACAAGAGAAAATGAGAAAAATTTAAAAGAAAGTAATAATAATTTGGATAAAATCTCAGATATCATTCACTAAAAAGTTGTATTTAGAGTCTTTACTAGAATCAAAAGTGAATCAAAAGGTGAACATTTTTTTATGCTTTCAGTATATTGTGGATAATACAAAACATGAGTAATCTTAACAAACAAGGGGATAGATGAAAATATTAAAATGTCATTGTAAAAAAGTTGAGGCTCAAATTAATATTAAGAAAATAGAAAAAGTTTTGAGATGCAATTGTTCGCTTTGCAAAAGGAAGGGAGCAATAATGTCCATGGTTAAAAATGAGGATTTTAAGATTGTAAAAGGTCAAGATGAAATTAAAATTTACCAATTCCATACTAATGTAGCCAAACATTATTTTTGTTCTAATTGCGGTATTTATACCCATCATAACCCAAGATCTAACCCATCCATGACAGGTTTTAATTTGGGATGTATTGATGAATTTGACACTTTCAGTTTAGATGATGTTTTTATTAATGATGGCAATAATCACCCTTTAGATAAAAAAAAGTAGCATCATGGAATATTCAAGTTTTAATTATAATAAAATAAAAAAAGATTACCTTAAATTTATAAAAAAACAGAAAGTTTTATCTGAACCATTTAGAGATCAAATTGGTCAATTAAATAACTTTTATTTACCAATATGTTTAAAAATTTATAAAAGCTTTAGGAAAAAAAATAAATCCACAATAATAGGACTTACGGGTGGACAAGGATCAGGAAAATCAACAATATCCAAGATTCTAAAAATAATTTTAAAAAAAGGATTTAATTTAAATACAGTAATATTTTCAATTGATGATTTTTATAAAACTAGGAAAAGTAGAGATCTAATGTCAAAAAAAATAAGTCCGTTATTTAAAACAAGAGGTGTGCCAGGAACACACGACACAAAATTGATTTTTAATTGTTTAAAAAATCTAAAAAAATCTAAATTTAAAAATTTTTCAATACCTACTTTTGATAAATCAAAAGACGAGAGAAATCCGAAAAAAAAATGGCAAAAAATTCGTAAAAAACCAGATATAGTAATATTTGAAGGATGGTGTGTGGGTGCAAAACCTCAAAAAAAGAGAGATTTGATTGTTCCAATTAATGTATTAGAGAAAGAAAAAGATAAAAAAGGAATTTGGAGAAAGTATGTTAATAATGAATTAAAAAAAAATTATAAAAAAATATTTAAATACATAGATAAAAATATTTTTTTGAGAGTTCCAAATTTTAAATACGTATTTAAGTGGAGATTATTACAGGAAGAAAAGTTAATAGCTTCATCTAGAGGTAGTAGAACAATGAGTAAAGATCAAATAAAAAATTTTATAATGTATTATGAGAGAATAACAAAAGAAATGTTAAAAAACTATGATAAAGAATCACACATTGTTATTAAAATTGATAAACAACACAGGTTAAGTTCGATAAAATTTAATTAAATGAAAAAAATTATAATACTTATATTCGTTATTAGTATGTTCAATAATCTTCTAGCAGAAGAAAATTTAAAGTTTTATTTAAATAAAGCTATAGAAAATAATTTTAAACTCAATGCAGAACGAAAAAAGTTAGAGTCTGTTAAACAGGATGAAAAAATTTCCATAAGCGAATTTTTACCAAGTTTAACAATTACTAGTGAACAAAAAAGCAATACTTCAACAAATCGAAAAAGTCATAGTGGAGAAAATTTAATTGATTCTAATACTGATACTGAGACAACTACAATCTTATTGGAACAAAAAATATTCTCTGGATTTAAAGGAATAAATACTTTTAAAAAATCTGAATTGGAAACTCAAAAAGCAAAACTTGAATTTAAAAAAGCTCAACAACAGACAATACTAGATACGGCTTTCGTCTACTACGATTTGATATATAAAATCAAAAATGAAAGATTTAATTTATCAAATGTTAACCTTTTTGAAAGACAGGTCGAATTTGACAACGCAAGATTACAAAAAGGAGAAATTACGTTAACTGATTTAGCTCAATCTGAGTCCTCTTTAGCTGGTGCCAAAGCAAATTTAATAAAAGCAAAGACAGAGTTGTTATCATCAAAAACTAATTTTACAAGAGTTACAGGAGAAACTGCCCCTGAATTAGAAAATTTAAATGGAAAAATTATTGTAGATCTACCTAACTCTTTAGATGCTTCTCTAAAAATATCTGACTTAAATAATCTAACTTTGCTAATTTCTAAACTAGACTATGAAATATCTATTAAAGAACACAGTATTCAAAAAGCTAGATTATCTCCATCTGCATCAATTAAAGTATCAAAATCCGAAAATAAAGATTTTAGCACAAGTGTTGATGATCAAGACGATGAAACTTTAAAAGCAACTATTACTTGGCCAATTATTAAAGGAGGTGAGAATATTTCGTCAATAAAGAAATCCTCATTAGATAAAGAGAGATTTAAACTTATCTTAAAAGATACTGAAATTAAGATAAATTCAGAAACTTCAAATTCATGGTCAAATTATAAGTCCTCTAAAAGTGTTCTTGAAGCAACTAACGCTCAATTAAAAGCTGCTGAGATAGCTAACGAAGGAATCACTTTGGAATATGATTCTGGTAATACAAGAACAACTTTAGAGGTAGTTCAGTCCAGAAGTTTATTGCTTAACGCTAGAATAGCTTTTGCGAAGGCAGAAAGAGATTTTATGGTTTCTCAATTCGAATTGGCTAAACAAATCGGCATATTATCTCTTAATTTGCTTAAATAAGTCAGATTTTCTTAGTTTATTTAAAGTTCTTGATAAAAAGAACAAAATGTGTACATTTATTGTAACGATTCGAACAAAAAAAAAGGATAAAACATGACAAAAAATAACTTAAAAGTCGTAAAATCAGATAATAAAAAACAACAAGAATTAAAAGAAAAAAATAAGTCTTTAGAGGCTGCAATAAGTCAAATCGATCAAAATTTCGGAAAAGGATCAGTAATGAGGCTTGGCCAGCAACAGGCTTTAGATGTTGAAGCCATTTCAACGGGTTCACTTAGCTTAGATTTAGCTTTGGGAATAGGCGGCCTCCCAAAAGGAAGAATTATTGAAATATACGGTCCAGAATCTTCTGGTAAAACAACATTAGCATTACAAGTTGTAGCAGAAGCTCAAAAAGTAGGCGGTATTTGTGCTTTTGTAGATGCTGAGCATGCAATGGATCCAGTTTATGCAAAAAAATTGGGCGTGAAAACAGAGGAATTGCTAATATCTCAACCTGATACTGGAGAACAGGCTTTAGAAATAACTGATACACTGATAAAATCAGGGTCGATCTCTGTTTTAGTTGTGGACTCGGTAGCAGCATTGACACCGAAAGCTGAACTCGAAGGTGAAATGGGTGATCATCATGTAGGCTTACAATCTAGGTTGATGAGCCAAGCTTTAAGAAAAATTACTGGTTCAGTATCTAAGTCTAATACAATGGTTATTTTTATAAATCAGATAAGAATGAAAATTGGTGTTATGTTTGGAAATCCAGAAACAACATCTGGCGGAAATGCACTAAAATTCTATTCTTCTGTGAGAATGGATATTAGAAGAATAGGAGCAATTAAAGAAAAGGACCAAATTATTGGTAATTCAACAAGAGTAAAAGTAATCAAAAATAAAGTTGCTCCGCCATTCAAAGTAGTTGAATTTGATTTAATGTACGGAAAGGGAATAAGTAAATTAGGTGAACTTATCGATCTTGGAACAAAAGCCGGGGTAGTTGAAAAATCAGGTGCTTGGTATGCTTATAAAGGGGAAAAAATAGGTCAGGGTAGAGAAAATGCCAAAGTTTACTTACAAAAAAATCCTAACGTTGCTGCAGAAATAGAGAAGATTATTAGAGACGAAGCTTCAGCAATTAGCAAAGAACTAGAAGGAAATCCTTCAGCAAACGAAAAAATTAGCGATAAAGAAAAAAAAGAGGAAGAATAATTCCTCTGCCATCATTTCAACGGGAAGTTTAATAAACTTCCCGTTCCTAATAAAACCTCAACTAAGAATTGATTAAATCAATATTTAGTATGCGGAATAAAAGTGTCAAAAAAACATGTGTACAATCTAGTTCAGATTGGTTTTAATTAACAAATAGAACAAAAGGGGGAAAAATGAGTACACAACAAGCATCAAACTCGAAAGTGTCTTCATCTTTAGATACCTCTCATTTGAAGGTTAAATTTCCATTTAAAGCTAAATATGGAAACTACATTAACGGAAAATTTGTAGAACCTAAATCTGGAAAGTATTTTGACAATACTACTCCTATCACTAATGAAGTTATCTGTAAGGTGCCACGATCGAACGAGAAAGACGTCGATTTTGCTCTAGACGCAGCTCATGCAGCTTTTCCTGCGTGGGGAAAAACATCAATCACAGAGAGATCAAATATTCTTTTAAAGATTGCTGATGTCATAGAGAAAAATTTAAACGTTTTAGCGACAGCAGAATGTCTAGACAATGGTAAGCCAATAAGAGAATGTATGGCTGCAGATTTACCTTTGGTAATTGACCATTGGAGATATTTTGCAGGGGTTATTAGAGCAGAGGAAGGTTCAGTTGCTGAAATCAGTAACAGTGAGTATTCTTACCACATACCTGAACCATTAGGTGTAGTTGGTCAAATTATACCTTGGAACTTCCCGCTATTAATGGCCACATGGAAACTTGCTCCAGCTTTGGCAGCAGGAAACTGTGTAGTATTGAAACCAGCTGAGCAAACACCAGCATCAATTATGCTTTTAATGGAACTAATAGGAGATCTGTTACCAGCAGGTGTTGTTAACGTTGTAAGCGGATATGGTCTTGAAGCAGGTAAACCTTTAGCATCTTCAAAAAGAATTAAGAAGATTGCTTTTACAGGTGAAACTACTACTGGACGTTTGATTATGCAGTATGCATCTCAAAACTTAATACCAATTACTTTGGAATTAGGTGGTAAATCGCCGAATATTTTCTTTGAAGATGTAATGTCTAAAGACGACGATTTCTTTGACAAATGTTTAGAAGGGTTTGCTATGTTTACGCTTAACCAAGGAGAAGTTTGCACTTGTCCGAGCAGAGCTTTAATTCAAAAATCTATCTATGATAAATTCATGGAGAAAGCGATTGCTAGAACTAAGGCAGTAAAACAAGACAATCCTTTAAAAATGGAAACTATGATTGGAGCTCAAGCTTCATTAGAACAGATGGAAAAAATTAAGTCTTACTTAGACTTAGGTAAAAAAGAAGGTGCCAAAGTTCTATGCGGTGGAAGTGCTGCAAAAATTAATAGTGGTCTTGAAAAAGGAAACTATATCCAACCTACTATTTTCGAAGGTAAAAACAATATGCGAATATTCCAAGAGGAGATTTTTGGACCTGTTGTATCAGTTACAACATTCAAAGATGAAAAAGAAGCATTAGAGATAGCTAATGATACTCTTTATGGACTAGGAGCAGGTGTTTGGACTAGAGATGGAAACATTGCATACAGAATGGGTAGAGGTATTGAAGCAGGAAGAGTTTGGACAAACTGTTACCATGCATACCCAGCTCACGCAGCGTTTGGTGGATACAAACAATCTGGTATCGGAAGAGAAACTCACAAAATGATGTTAAATCATTATAGACAAGTGAAGAATTTACACGTGTCGTACAGTGAGAAAAAATTAGGCTTCTTTTAACCAATAATATATAATGGCCCATGATTCTTAATCATGGGCCGAAATATACAAATGAAAGTTTCATTCACTTTATCCGCAAAAAAATTACTCAGTGAAATTAAAGAAGTTCATGGTGATGATCTTCTATTTCATCAATCAGGGGGATGCTGCGATGGTAGCGCACCTATGTGTTTTCCAGCTAAAGAATATCAAGTTGGCAACAGCGATGTAAAACTGGGAGAAGTAGATGGAACTCCTTTTTATATGAATGAGGATCAATATGAAAAGTGGAAACATACAGATCTTACAATTGATGCAGTAAAAGGAATTGGAGGAATGTTCTCATTAGACAATGGCACAGGACAAAGATTTCTTACAAAATCTGAAATATGTGTTGTTGTAGATAACGATAAAAAGCAGACTAACTAATCTCTTTATAGACAAGCCGAAAAATATCTGTATTTAATTAAATATGAGCAAAATTTTGCTTACAGATGTAAGAAAAAAATTCTTAAACTTCTTTAAAAAAAACAATCATCAAATTGTTGATTCAAGCAATCTAGTACCGAATAATGATCCTACATTAATGTTTACTAATTCGGGAATGGTTCAATTTAAAAATGTTTTTACAGGACTAGAAAAACGACCGTATAAAACTGCTACCACGTCACAAAAATGTGTTAGAGCAGGTGGTAAACATAATGATCTAGAAAATGTTGGTTATACACCTAGACACCACACTTTTTTTGAAATGCTAGGTAATTTTTCATTTGGCGATTATTTTAAAGAGCAAGCTATTCATCATGCTTGGAATTTACTGACCAAAGATTTTGGGTTACCCAAGGAAAAATTATCAGTAACAGTGTTTCATGAGGATGATGATGCGTTTAATCTTTGGAAAAAAATAGCTGGTTTAAGTGAGAATAAAATAATTAAAATATCAACATCTGATAATTTTTGGTCAATGGGGGATACAGGACCTTGTGGTCCTTGTTCTGAAATATTCTATGATCACGGTGATAAATTAAAAGGTGGGCCTCCTGGTAGCCCAGAGGAGGACGGTGATAGATTTATTGAAATTTGGAATCTTGTATTTATGCAATACGAGCAAATATCAAAAGAAAAAAGAATTAATTTACCAAAACCTTCTGTTGATACAGGTATGGGACTTGAACGTATGACAGCAGTTTTACAAGGTACTCATGATAATTATAAAATTGATCACTTTCAAAAAATTATGGCCGCTTCATCAGATTTAACTAAAAACCAAATCGACAATAACACAATAGCTAGTCACAGAGTAATCGCTGATCATCTTAGAGCTAGTAGTTTTTTAATTGCCGAAGGAATACTTCCTTCAAACGAAGGCCGAGGATACGTTTTAAGAAGAATTATGAGAAGAGGAATGAGACATGCTCATTCCTTAGGCAGCAAAGAGCCTGTTTTTTTTAAACTTTTTGAAGTTTTGTTAAATGAAATGAAAAGTAGTTACCCTGAATTGATGAATGGAAAAGAATTGATAGTAGAAACTCTAAAAAATGAAGAAGAAAAATTTTCTACTCTACTTGAACGAGGAATGAAGATACTCGATGAAAATTTAAGTAAAGTGCAAAATAAAACTCTTCCCGGTTCATCAGCATTTAAGTTGTATGACACCTACGGATTTCCTTTAGATCTTACTGCTGATATCTTAAGAGCAAAAAATATAAAAGTAGATCTTGTTGGATTTGAGAAAGAGATGGAAAAAAGTAAAGCACTAGCAAGAGCAAACTGGAAAGGATCAGGAGATAAATCCGTCGAGGAAAGATGGTTTAAAGTTAGGGAGGAAATTAATCCTACTGAATTTTTAGGATACGAATTTGATAAAGCTGAGGGTGTAATAATTAAAATGTCAAAAAATGGCAAATTTGTTGACACGGCAAATAAAGGAGATGAAATAGAAGTCATTACAAACCAAACACCATTTTATGGAGAGTCTGGTGGTCAAGTCGGTGATCAAGGTTATATTTTTAGTTCAAATTGTAAAATAATAGTAAATGATACGCAAAAAAAAATGGGAGATTTATTTGTCCATTATGGAAAAGTAGAAAAAGGATCAATATCAATTGGACAACATGTAAATTTAGAAATAGATATTTTAAAAAGAAATAATTCAAGGGCTAATCATTCGGCGACACATTTATTGCATGAGTCTCTAAGAAGGACCTTAGGAAAACATGTTACTCAAAAAGGATCATTAGTCTCTCCTGAAAGATTAAGATTTGATTTTAGTCATAATAAACCTATTGAAAAAGAAGAAATGAGTAAAATTAATAATATAGTAAATGAAATAGTAGAAGGATCCTCTGATGTACAAACAAGAATAATGACTCCAAAAGAGGCAGTAAGTATGGGCGCTCTCGCTTTATTTGGAGAAAAGTATGGAGAAGAAGTAAGAGTAGTTTTTATGGGAAAAGAAAATAATGGTTTTTTTTCAACAGAATTATGTGGTGGTACACATGTTAAAAACACTAGAGAAGTTGGAAAATTTAAAATTATAAGCCAATCCTCAATTGCATCAGGTGTCAGGAGAGTTGAGGCATTAAGAGATAAACAATTAGAGGAATATGAAAAAATGCAACGAAATTATAAGTCTCAAAAAGAAACTAATATTAAAAATGAGATTGAATTAGTTAAAAAAGAACTTCAAAAATTAAAAATTAACCCTGATTTTAAGGAAAATTTAGATTTATCTGAAAATTTAAAAAATTTAAACAAACAATTAATTAAAGTAAGAATTGAAATTATTAAGAAGGATAAAAGTAAAAATTTAGTTAAGGATAAAAAAATTGGAAATATATTAGTTCGAGAGCAAATTTTAAAAGATTTCCCTCCAAAAGAACTCAGAAAAGTGATCGATGAAGGCAAAAAGGATATTAAATCAGGAATTGTAATTAGTATTTCTATTTTTGAAGACAAGGTTGGTTTGGCTGTTGGAGTATCTAAAGATTTGACCTCAAAATATGACGCTGTAGTTCTGGCAAAAGCTGCATCTATTATTTTAGGCGGAAAAGGGGGTGGGGGCAGAAAAGATTTTGCCCAAGCAGGCGGTGTAGATAAAAGTAAAATCGAGGAAGCTTTTGAAGAAATATCTAAAAAAATTAATTAAGTTTCTTTTTTAAATTTCCATCAATCGCTTCTAAAAATTGGTTTGTAGTTAAGTACTTATTCGATTTATCGATCAAAATTGCCAAATCTTTGGTCATTGAACCACTTTCAACTGTTTTAATACATACTTCTTCGACAATAGTAGAGAATTTAATTAACTCATCATTCCCATCAAGCTTTCCTCTATGGGCTAAACCTCTTGTCCATGCAAATATAGATGCTATTGGGTTAGTAGAAGTTTCTTTTCCCTGTTGATGCATCCTATAATGTCTAGTGACTGTCCCATGAGCTGCTTCAGCCTCGACTGTCTTGCCATCTGGTGTCATCAATACGCTAGTCATAAGTCCTAAAGATCCAAATCCTTGGGCAACAGTGTCGGATTGCACATCGCCATCGTAATTCTTACAAGCCCAAACATAACCACCATTCCACTTCATTGCACAAGCTACCATATCATCAATTAATCTATGTTCATAAGTAATATTTACTTTATTGAATTTATCCGAAAACTCTTTCTCAAAAACTTCTTGAAAAAGATCTTTAAATCTTCCATCATATGCTTTTAAAATTGTATTTTTAGTTGATAAATAAACAGGCCATTTTCTTTCTAGTCCATAGTTCATACATGCTCTTGCAAAATTTTTTATTGATTCATCAAGATTATACATTGTCAGAGCAGTTCCAGATCCTGAAAAATCAAAAACTTTAAATTCTTTTTTATTTTTACCATCTTTAGAAGTCCATTTAACCTCAAGACTACCTTCTCCAGGTATTAAAAAGTCTGTGGCTCTATATTGATCTCCGAAAGCGTGTCTTCCGATTACAATTGGTTTATTCCATCCTGGAACTAGTTTAGGTACATTTTTACAAATAATTGGCTCTCTAAATACTGTTCCACCTAATATATTTCTTATAGTACCATTTGGTGATCTATACATTTTTTTTAATTTGAATTCCTTTACACGAGCCTCATCAGGAGTAATAGTTGCACATTTCACACCTACACCGAACTCTTTAATTGCATTAGCAGCGTCCACAGTGATTTTGTCGTCAGTTTTGTCACGACTTTCCATCCCAAGATCATAGTATCTAAGATCTACCTCTAAATATGGTTTAATTAGCTTATCTTTTATGAACGACCATATAATTCTAGTCATTTCGTCGCCATCTAACTCAACAACCGGATTTTTAACTTTAATTTTTGCCATAAAATATTGATTGATAAACTGTGATTTTTATACATATTAAGAAAAATTTAGCAAACTTAAAATTATGTTTAATACAATTTTTCCTAAGATACACAAAGAAGGGTATAAATTCCTAGCTATTTCGATTTTGGTTACGTTTTTAGTTTTATTTTTTTCTAAATTTCTGGGAATTATCCTAATCATTATAAGTTTTTGGGTGTATTATTTTTTTCGTGATCCAGAACGTTTTTCAATAAATGATGACTCTTATCTCACAAGTCCCGCTGACGGCTTAATTACCGATATTTCAGAAAGATCTGGCCCTGAAGAATTGAGACTAGAAAATATCACTTACACAAGAGTAAGTATTTTTATGAATGTATTTAACTGTCATGTTAACAGAGTTCCGACTTCTGGTAAAATAGAAGAAATTTACTATAAACCTGGTAAATTTTTAAATGCTTCATTAGATAAAGCTAGTGATGAAAATGAAAGAAATTATTTTAAAATTAAGTCTACAAAAAATAACGAGGAAATTATAATAGTTCAAATCGCAGGATTAATAGCAAGAAGAATAGTGTGTGAGGTGGAACAAGGACAAGAATTAAAACAAGGAGATAGAATTGGTATGATAAGATTTGGCAGTAGGGTAGATATTTATTTTAAAAATAAAAAAGTTTTAGCTAAGTTGGGACAAAATGTTGTCGCGGGGGAAAGCTTAATTGCATCAGAATAATGGAACAAAATAAAAAATTTAAATTAGTTTCTTCAAAAAAAACTCGATATCTTTTGCCTAACATACTTACCTTAGGAGGAGTATGTTTGGGGATAAGCTCAATTAAATTTTCAATTGATGGCAATTTTAGTCTAGCAGTTACATTAATTTTGTTTGCAGCGATATTGGATGCTTTGGATGGCAGAGTAGCCAGATTAATAAAAGGTACTTCTGATTTTGGCAAAGAATTAGATTCATTAACAGATTTTGTAAGCTTTGGTATAGCCCCAGTGTTAATTTTATATTTTTGGGAATTAAATAATTACGGTAGACTTGGTTGGGCTATAGCATTGATTTATTCTGTTTGTTGCGTTCTTAGATTAGCAAGATTTAATTTGACAAAGATCAGTGATAACCAAGCTTGGAAAAATAATTTTTTTGAGGGAGTTCCATCTCCAGCAGGCGGACTACTTATTTTAATGCCACTAATTTATGAGCTAAGCGATCTTACTTTTACTTTTGAAGTAAGATCTTTAACACCTTACTTAACAGTTTTGATTGCTCTACTCCTTGTAAGCAAAGTACCCACACTCTCTTTTAAAAAAATTTCAATTTCATCAAAAACTACAATATTTTTATTATTGAGCATTGGTATTATTTTTATTGCATTATTATTCTACACATTTGAAACTTTGTTGACCTTTGGTTTTTTTTATTTAGTTTCTTTGCCAATAAGTATTTTCTTGTTTAAAAATCAGCAAAAAAAATATTCACAAAAAATATCTGACGAAGACCATGAAGATATTTTATAATGAAAAAGTCAAAAAGAACAAAAAAAAGTAACACTTGGAAGATCAAACAACATAGAGATCAATTTTTTAAAAAGTCAAAGGTCCTTGGTTACAGATCAAGAGCATCCTTTAAACTTATTGAAATTAATAAAAAATTTAAATTTATTCAACAAAATACAAAACTTCTTGATCTAGGCTCAAGTCCTGGTGGGTGGTCTCAAGTAGCTAGCGAAATAATAACTAAAGGCAAAATCCTATCAATCGATCTTAAAGATATGAAACCAATAAAAAATGTAAAATTTACCGTCGGTGATATATTTGAAAATAAGATCAAAGATCATATTTCTGAATTTTTTGTTGGAAAATTAGATGTTGTGCTTTCGGACATGGCTGCAGATACAACTGGCAATAAATCACTTGATTCCATTAGAACTAATCATATTTGCACCAAAGTTTTAAACTTATCCTCTCAAATACTTAAACCCAAAGGCGTACTAGTATCAAAATTGTTTATGGGGGAAGATTTCATTGAGGTTAAAAATTTAGCAAAATCCTTGTATAAAGAAGTAAATTTTTTTAAACCACAGGCAAGCAGAAATGAGTCCAAAGAGACTTATTTACACTGTAAAATTTTAAAGACTTTATAAAATTTTAAAATTGTTTATAAGTGTTTATGGGAACAATAAATGAGTCTCTAACCTTTGACGATGTATTACTTCTTCCGAGATATTCCAATATCTTGCCGTCTGAGACTGACATAACGTTAAATTTATCAAAAAAAATTTCACTTAAAGTACCTTTTTTATCTTCTGCAATGGACACAGTTACCGAGTCTAAAATGGCAATTGCAATGGCAGATGCAGGAGGGATTGGAATAATTCACAGAAATTTAAATATTAAAAATCAAACAAAAGAAATAATAAAGGTTAAGAAAAAAAAATTGATGGTTGGTGCAGCTGTTGGAACAAATAAAGAGGATATCGAAAGATTTAAAAATTTAGTAGATAGTGGTTGTGATTTGATAGTAATAGATACCGCTCATGGACATAGTGAAAAAGTATTAAAAACACTCTCAAAATTAAAAAAGACGAGAAAATCAGTTCCAATATGCGTAGGAAATATTGCTACAGGAGAAGCTGCAATAAAATTGTATAACTCAGGTGCAGATATAATTAAAGTTGGCATCGGACCCGGATCTATTTGCACCACTAGAATGGTTGCCGGAATAGGAGTGCCACAAATATCAGCTATTATGGATGTCAGGCTAGCGTTAAAGAATAAGAAAATAAAGATTATTTCAGATGGGGGAATAAAATTTTCTGGAGATATTGCTAAAGCTTTAGCTGCCGGAGCCGATGCGATTATGATGGGATCAATTTTTGCAGGCACAGAAGAAAGTCCAGGAAAAAAATTTAAAATAAAAGGTAAAATTTACAAACAATATAGAGGAATGGGATCTATAGGAGCAATGTCATCTGGTTCAGCAAATAGATATTTTCAAAAAAATTTTAAAGATAAATCAAAATTTGTGCCCGAAGGTGTAGATGGAAGAGTTTCATACAAGGGTAAAGTATCAAAAATTATATATCAACTAAAAGGCGGCTTGAGGTCTTCTATGGGTTATATTGGAGCAAAAAACTTAAAACAAATATCAAAAAATGCAAAATTTATCAAAATAACTAAAGCTGGTTTTTATGAGAGTATGGTACATAGTGTTGAAATGACACAAAAAACAATTAATTTCAAATTATGAAATTAAAAATATTAAAGATAATATTAATAATACTTATTTTTCCGAAACATGTATTTTCCAATACATCTTATTTTGAAGAGGGCATAAATCTTTTTAAAATAAATAAATTTGATGAAGCTAAGTTTAAGTTTGAACAAGATATAGTTTTTAATCCTAAAAATGAATTATCTTATTTATACTTATCAAAAATTTTTAAAAATTTAAATAAAATAGACTTACAAGAGCAAAACCTTAAAACAGTTATATTATTAAATCCAAAAAATGAAGAAGCTATCTATAATTTAGCAAAACTTAAATTAGACACTTCAGACTATAAAAAAAGTAAAGAATTAAATGAACAACTTATAACTTTATGTAATAATTTTTGTAGCCAAGGCAAAAAATTAAAAAAAGAAATTGAAATTTTATCCAAAAAATAAATGCAATTTCATAATACTAAAGAAAAGATAATAATTGTTGATTTTGGTTCACAATTAACCAAACTTATAGCAAGGAGAGTAAGAGATTTAGGCGCTTACTCAGAAATAATAACACCAAAAGAAACAAAAAAAATTAATAATTTTAAGATGATAAAAGGAATAATTTTGTCTGGGGGCCCTTCAACAGTCACAAAACAAAAATTTCAAAGTATTCCCAAGTATATTTTTTATAAAAATATTCCAATTTTAGGCATTTGTTATGGCCTACAACTAATATCTAAAATTTTTGGAGGTCAAATAAAATCATCAAGTGGTAAAAGAGAGTTTGGTAGAGCAATAATTTATAAAAAAAAAAATTCTCAACTAACCAAAAATTTTTTTAATTCTAAAAATGCTGTTTGGATGAGTCATGAGGACTCTGTAGTAAAATTGCCAAAAGGTTTTAGAGCAATCGGATATACTAAAAATTCTAAATTAACTATCATAGAAAACAGTAAGGAAAAAATTTACGGAGTACAATTTCATCCAGAAGTTACTCATACTGAAAATGGAAAACAATTACTAAAAAATTTTTTATTTTCTATTTGTAAAATAAAACAAAAATGGAACATAAAATCTCAAAAAATTAAACTTATCAAGGATTTAAAAAAGACAATAAAATCTGATAAGGTAATTTGTGCATTATCGGGGGGCGTCGACAGTAGCGTGGTTGCTTTGTTGATAAATCAAGCAATAAAAAAAAATTTGATTTGTATTATGGTAGATACAGGTTTGATGAGAAAAGATGAATTTAAATACACATATAATATTTTTAAAAAAAAATATAAGCTTAACGTAAGATTAATCAATGCCTCAAATTTTTTCATAAAAAAATTACAGAATATTTCCGATCCTGAAAAAAAAAGAAAAATTATTGGAAATTTATTCATTAAAATCTTCGAAAAAGAGTCAAAAAAAATAAAGAATATAAAATTTCTTGCTCAAGGCACTTTATATCCTGATATAATTGAGAGCAGGTCTTCTTCTGGAAGTAAAACTTCTAAAATAAAATCTCACCATAATGTTGGTGGGTTACCAAAAAAAATGCGATTTAAATTAATTGAGCCGCTAAAGGAATTTTTTAAAGATGAGGTAAGAATTTTAGGTAATTCTCTGGGACTTAACAAAGAGATATGTAATAGACACCCCTTTCCAGGACCTGGTCTAGCTATTAGAATAGTAGGCAATATAACTAAAGAGAAAATCAGAATTCTACAAGATGCTGACTTTATATTCATTAATGAGCTTAATAAAAATAATCTTTATAAAAAGATTTGGCAGGCATACGCAGCACTTTTACCTTTTAAAACAGTAGGAGTTATGGGAGACTCGAGAACATATGAATACACTTGTTTACTAAGAGCTGTAACTTCCGAAGATGGAATGACTGCTGATTATTTTAACTTTCCTAAAGATTTTTTAGATAAGATTTCTAATAAAATCATAAATAATGTCAAAGGTATCAACAGAGTTGTTTATGATATAAGCTCTAAACCACCAAGCACTATTGAACTAGAGTAACAAAATTAATGAACAAAAAAATTACAAATATTTTGAAAAAGAAAAATAAAATTAAAATAGTTAGCTTGACCGCTTACTCGAAAAATATTGCTAAGATTTTAGATGATTATTGTGATTTAATATTAGTTGGCGACTCTGTAGCTAATGTTTTATATGCAGAAAAAAATACTCATAAAATTAGCTTAGAAAACATAATTAAGCATTCTTTGAGTGTTAGAAAAGGTGTCAAAAAATCCTTATTAGTAGTTGATATGCCAAAAGGAACTTACAAAAATAAAAAAGTCGCAAAAAAAAATGCAAAACTAATTAAGAGTTTAACAAAATGTGACGCGGTCAAAATAGAAAGCAATAATAAAAATTTTGAAATTATTAAGGAATTAGTTAAATTTAAAATTCCTGTTATGGGACATATTGGATTTACACCTCAGTTTAAAAAAAAATTTAAAATCGAAGGAATGACTAAACAAAAGACCGAACAACTTTTAAAAGAGGCTAAACGTATTGAAGAGGCTGGAGCCTTTTCGATTGTTTTGGAATGTATATCCTCCCAGGCTTCTAAAATAATAACTAAAAGTCTTAAAATTCCAACAATCGGTATTGGATCATCTTCGCACTGTGATGGTCAAATACTTGTAACTGATGACATGTTAGGTATTAGTGGATTCTACCCTAAATTTGTAAAAAAATATGCTTTTTTAAATAGAGTAATTGAAAAAGCTGTAAAAAAATATACTAGAGATGTTAAATCGAAAAAATTTCCTTCAAATAAAAATTTTTTAAATGGAACAAAATATTGAAAATAAAATTGGACTGATACAAAAATTAGCAACATTTGCAAAAGAAAACAAAAAAAAACTAATATTTTTCTTTGTAATTATTATTATATTTTCATTTTCACTTATTTCACTAAACTTATACAAAACAAAAAAAAATGAGGAGATATCAGAGAAATATATTAAAGGGGGAATTTTTTTAGCATCTAATGAATTATCAAAATCAAAAGAAATTTTTGAAGAAATCATAATAAGCGAAAATAAATTTTATTCTATTTTAGCACTAAATATAATACTAGAAAAAGAACTTGAAAAAGATGAAAATAAAGTTCTTAATTATTTTTCAATTACAGAAAAAGTAGCTTCGACCAAAACTGAAAAGGATCTACTACTATTTAAAAAGGCTTTATATTTAATTAAAATAACTAAAATTAAGGAGGGACGTTTAATACTCAATAAAATGATTGAGGATGGTTCTGAGCTGAAAATGCTAGCGGAAGATGTATTAAATAATTAGTTTTTTTCAATGAGATTTCTATTTATAGTTTTCACTCTTTTTCTTTTTCAACATTGTTCTTTCGATGATAAATCTGGCATTTGGAAAAGTGAAAATAAGATTAAAAAAAAAATAAATGATCAAGATAGTGGCTTTGAAAAATTAACCACAACACAAGAAAAATTTGATAAAATTATTCCATTTAAACCAAGCATTAAAATAGATATCAGCGAACCAATAAAAAATTCAAGCTGGAATGACGTTTTTTTCAAAAATTCTAATAATTATATAAATTTTAAGTATAAAGACATAAATAAACTTATTTTTAAATCTAAAAGATTAAGTAAGTTCGATCTAAATAAGTATCAATTGATAGATGATAAAAATGTTATTACGAGTGATAAAAAAGGGAATCTTATAATTTACTCACTAAATAAAAAACAAATATTAACTAAATTTAATTTTTATAAGAATAGATTTAAAAAGATTAATAAAGTTCTCAATTTAATTGTAGAAGATGAAATAATATATGTATCTGATAATTTAGGTTATTTGTATTCTTATAATTATAAAAAAAATCAAATTCTTTGGGCAAAAAATCACAAGATACCATTTAGATCCAATTTAAAAATATCAGATAATAAAATTATTGCTGCCAATCAAAATAATGATTTGTTATTTTTTAATAAATTAAATGGTGATGTTATAAAATTAATTCCAACAGAGGAAACGATTATTAAGAATAAATTTGTTAATAATTTGTCTATAAATGATGAATCAATTTTATTTCTGAACACATATGGCTCTTTGTATTCAATTGAAAAAAAAACATTGAGAATAGTTTGGTTTTTAAATCTTAACAGAAGCCTTGACTTAAACCCAAGCAATCTTTTTTCAGGAAATGAGATAATAAGCTACAGAGATAAAATTGCTATATCAACGAGTGATACAACATATTTTTTGGATAAAAATAATGGTGCGATTATTTTTAAAAAAAATTTTAGTTCTAAAGTAAAACCTTTAATTGATAACAATTATTATTTTACAATTACGCAAAATGATTTAATGATTTGTATGAGTCTTATAAGTGGCGAGATAATTTATTCCTATAATATTTATCAACAAGTAAAAGATTATCTAAAAAATATAAATGTAAAAGTTGAATATAATATGTTTGCAATTGCGAACAGTAAAATATTTATTTTTTTAAATAGTTCAAATCTTTTAAAATTTAATTTAAATGGTAATTTAGAAAATATTATAAAACTGCCTACAAAAACAAAAAGTTTGCCAATTTTTTTTGATGAGTTTATTTTATTTGTAGACAGGAAAGGTCAAATTACAATTTTAAATTAACTATTAGACTTTCCACTTAACAAAGATAATTGTTTTACTTGCAGACCTTGAAGATTGTCTGATGGTTTAATAGGATATTCTCCGGTAAAATAATGATCGCTGAACTGTGGGTAAGTAGGATTTCTTAAATTTCCAACTAACGCTTTATACAGACCATCTAAACTCAAAAATTTTAAACTTTTTGCATTAATATAATCACACATCTCTTTATTAGTTTTTTTATGTGCTAGCAATTCTTCTTTTGTTGGCATGTCTACTCCATAAAAGTCTGGATATTTAATTTCCGGGCAAGCGATCCTTACGTGTACTTCTTTTGCACCACCTTCATAAAGCATTTTAACTATTTTATGACAAGTTGTTCCTCTTACTAAAGAGTCATCGATGAGTATAATTGATTTATTTTCTACTATTGTTTTCGTAGCACTTAATTTCAATTTTACACCTAAGCTTCTTATATTTTGAGATGGTTCAATAAACGTTCTACCTACATAATGATTTCTTATAAGACCAAGATCAAATTTTTTATTAGATTTTTCAGCATATCCTATAGCAGCTGGTACACCCGAGTCAGGAACTGGTATCACTAAATTTGCTTCGACATCATTTTCTTTAGCAAGCTCAGCGCCAAGATTCTTTCTGTATTCATAAGCACACTTTCCATTTATGAGACTGTCAGGTCTCGCAAAGTAAATATATTCAAACACACAAGGTCTAGATTTTTGTTTTGGAAAAGGTTTTATACTTTTTAGTTTACCATTTTCAATGAAAACTATTTCGCCATTCTCGACCTCTCTAACAAATGACGCACCAACAATGTCTAATGCACAAGTTTCAGATGCAAATATAAACGAGTCTTTTAATTTTCCTATAACTAAAGGTCTAATCCCAAACGGGTCTCTAACACCCACTAGTTTTTTATTTGTCATCAATATAAGTGAATATCCACCTTGTATTTGAAAAAGAGCATCAATTAACTTATCTAAAAATTTTTCTCTTTTAGATTTAGCAATAAGTTGTACAATTGTTTCAGTATCACTTGTAGTCCTAAAAATTGCTCCACTTTTTACTAATGTCTCTCTTAAAAGCAAAGCATTAGTTAAATTTCCGTTGTGTGCCACACTCAATCCTCCTATGTGTAAATCTGCAAAAAAAGGTTGAATATTTCTTAATGATGTCTCGCCAGTTGTAGAATATCTGTTATGTCCAATTGAAAATTTTCCAGGCAATTTTTTTATTGTTTCAGGATTAGTAAAATGATCTCCGACTAATCCTTGTCTCTTTTCAGAATGGTAATTTTTTCCGTCAAAAGATACAATTCCACATCCTTCTTGTCCTCTATGTTGAAGGGCATGCAAACCTAACGCAACTAAAGTTGAAGCATCTTCATGATTTGATATTCCAAAAATACCACACTCTTCTCTTAATTTATCTAATTTAGATTTTCTCAATTTTTTCTTTCGTATCTATAAAATCCTCGTTTGAGGGAAATTCTTGTATTAAGATTTCACTACCTTTATTTATGAAATTAAAAGATATAGCCTCCTCTGTTGATATACCCCAATTTTTATAAGGATAAAACCAATTTAATATTGAAAATATACACACCGAAACCACATAACCTTTAAAAAAACCAAACAAAAACCCAAAAGTTTTGTCGATTGAACCCACCCCGGTCCAAGTTACTGTCTTACTAATAGTTCTACCTATTACTATTATTAAAAATAAAGTAATGAAAAAAATTGAGATACCTAACCCAAAATTATTAATAAAATCTGACTCTATATAATTACTAACTACAGGTCTAAGTTTTGGGACTAAAATAATTGTTACAATTGTAGAGACAATCCATTTCATAAATGAGATTAAACTTAAAGAAAACCCCTTTAGAAAGCATTGTATTACACAGTAAAAAAAAACTAAGAAAACTAAGGAGTCAAATATCGTTAAATCTTTAATTGCATTCGAAAAGAAATCAATTATCATAAATTTTCTTCACTTTTTCCAAAAGGCTTATACTTTATTAATAATTGCGGAAGTAAAGTTAGAACTGAAATCATTGCTAATAACATTGCAATACCTGTGAATACCCCAAAATAAATTGTAGGAATAAAGTTGGATAAAACTAGAATGGAAAAACCAAAAACAATTGTTATAGAGGTGTTCAAGATTGCTATACCTACAGTGTTGTGGCATCTATCAACCGTTTTATTGTAATTTCTAATATTCTTAAATTCCTCTTTAAATCTATAAATATAATGAATACTGTTATCAACAGCTATACCTATAGTTATAGCTGCAATAGTAATTGTCATCATATCAAGTGGAATGTTCATGAGACCAATTATACCAAGAATAAAGAATGCGGCTAAAAAATTTGGCGTTACCCCAATTATTGATAAAGTAATATTCCTAAATAACACCATAAACATTCCGAATATACCCAACATTACTATGCCTAGAGTTAAAATTTGTGATTTAAACAAGCTTTGTAGTAAATTATTGAACAAAATTAATACTCCAGCTAACTTATATTCATCTTCTTTTAAACCCAATTTTAAATTTAGATCTGAATTAATTTTCTCTATTAAATCGTTTCTTCTTAAATCTTTTAAAGAGTCTCTTACTCTTACAGATATTCTAGCTTCGTCTTTTTCAACTGAAATATAAGGTAAAACAATCTCTTTTTTTATTTCATCCGGGATTTTGCTGTATAAGACAGCTATTTCTAAGCTTTGTAACTCTTTGTTATTCAAATCTTCTGCAACTCTTAATATTGATCCAAAAGACAAAACTTTTCCAATTTCAGGCAAAGATTCTAAGTAATCATGGACTTTTAAAATCTTATCCATTTTATCTCTTGTAAACCAATATTTCGATTTATCTTCATTTGAGTCTACTTCCTCATCCCACTCTGAAAAATCTTCGTCTTTTTCATCTTTTTGAATTGAAGGAAATTTAAGAATAATGTTTAGAGGAGTGGTTCCTCCAAGATCATCATCAATTTTTTTCATGCCCTTATAAATTTCAGTCTCTTTATCAAAATAATTTATAAAACTATTCTCAACCTCAAGTTTTGAAATTCCAAATAAACTAGCAATGATAATTATGAAAGTAGTTAGAAAAATCAAAATAGGATGATTTTTTGCAATCGCACCAAATATTGAGGTAATAAAGGATTTTTCTGAGTCTTTAACCTCTATATTATTTTCTTTTGAAAAAATGTTTAATAAAGAGGGAAGAAGAATAAATGTAACAATTAATGAAATTATCAGCCCCATAGTCATCATCCATCCAAAATCAATAATTGGTTTGATTCCACTAAAAATTAAGGAAAGAAATGCACATATTGTTGTCAATACTGTATAGAGTATAGGTAAAATCATTTTTTTGCTTGTCTCAAAAATTGCGTCAGATTTTGATAATTGAGGTGACTCTTTTTTAAGTTGCAGAAACCTGACAGTAACATGAATATTCATAGCCATGTTGAGTATCAACATCAACGCAATAAAATTTGACGATATAACAGTAACCTTCCATCCTAAGAAACCTAATAGACCTATCATAATCACAACAGAAGTAGCGCAACCTAATAGTGGCATTGATACCCACTTAATATTTCTAAATATCCACCACAATGTTAAAACAATAAATATGAAAACACCTAAACCAAATACAATAATATCATTTTTAATAAAACTCATCATATCGTCAGCAATCATAGGAATTCCTCCTAGGTGAATGATTGCATTTTCACCATATTTATTTATTACATCCCTTATTTCATTTATATTTTGGTTATTTCTAATGTTATAGAGATTTTTGTATTCTTCATATTCTTTGGTGAAAGCTTTAAAATTTATCTTTTCATCTTTTGTTAATCCTTCTTCGTTAGA
>CACFJO010000010.1:15000-23033 GCA_902566675.1 uncultured Pelagibacteraceae bacterium | reverse complement strand
AGTAGTCGAAACCAAGCTCATTATTCGTTGCGTAAGTGATATCGTAATTATAATTTTTTTTTCTTTCATTATCGTCAAGATTATTTGTAATACATCCTACTGAAACACCTAAATAATTAAAAACCTTCTTCATCCAAGCAGAGTCCCTTTGAGCCAAATAATCATTCACAGTCACTATATGTACACTTTTTCCAGTCAATGAATTTAAAAACGCAGGCAAGGTAGACACCAAAGTTTTTCCCTCTCCAGTTTTCATTTCTGCTATCTTTCCCTTATGAAGTATGAGACCACCAGCTAATTGGACATCGTAGTGTCTTTCACCCAATGTTCTCTTTGCAGCTTCTCTTACCATCGCAAATGTTTCAGGCAATATCTGCTCAAGTTGAATTGAACCATTTTGAACGTTTTTTTTAAAGTTTGATGTTTTTTCTTTAAAATCAGTATCTGAAAGTGATTGAATTTCACTTTCTTTATTATTTATAGCTAAAATGAGATTTCTTATTTTATCTAATTCTTGTTGATTAGAGCTTTTAAATATTTTACTAAAAGTCCTTGTAATAAAATTCATTATACATCTATATATGTATTTATAATTTAAATTAAATAGTAATAATGACAATAAATATTAAAAATTTTTTGAAAGATAATTCCAAACTGTCAAAAATGGGGGAGTTTCAATCTTTAAAACAAATTGATGGTTTAGAAATGTCCTCAATTTCCGCGGATTTATATGGCGACGGAAGAGATGATCTTGCATTATTTTACTTTAGTAGAGGAGCAAACTACGCAACATTAACTACCAGTAATTCTATAACATCTGAATTTATACCTTGGAATAATAATTCCCATAAAAAAGTTATAAAAGGTTTATTAGTTAATACAAAAAATGCAAATACATTTACAGGCAAACAAGGTAAAGAGAGCATTGATTTACTAGCAAAAAATTTATCAAGAATTTTAACTATAAAAGAGTCAAAATCAAAAAAAGGTACAAGTGAAACTGTTAAAACAAAAGATTTAATTTTTGCTTCAACCGGAGTTATTGGTGAGGAGTTTCCAGCCGAAAAAATAAAAATTAGGTTACAAGATCTTGTAGAAAAACTAAGAAACGACCATAATAAAATGTATTGGCTAAAAATAGCTTCAGCGATAATGACAACTGACACAAAACCTAAGGTCGCATATGAAGAGATAATAGTAGGAGATGAACTTATAAGAATTTGTGGAATAGCCAAAGGTTCTGGTATGATAGCACCAAATTTGGCAACCATGTTGTCTTTCGTTTTTACGAATGCTGACATTAGTTCGAATTTACTTAAAACACTCATTAAAAGAGCTGCCGCAAATTCATTTAATGCAATAACAGTTGATAGTGATCAATCAACAAATGATATGGTTACTATTTTTTCTACCAGAACTTTAAAAATTGGTCATAATTTATCATTAAATGATAAAGTTATTCAAAAATTTGAATTAGCTTTAAAAAAACTTTGTTTAAATCTAGCTAAACAAGTCGTCGTGGATGGTGAAGGAGCAAAAAAATTCTTAACTGTGAGTGTTATAAATGCTAAATCATTAGGAAGCGCGAAAAACATTGCTTTTTCAATTGCTAATTCTCCTTTGGTCAAAACTGCAGTTGCAGGAGAAGACCCTAATTGGGGAAGAATTGTAATGGGAATTGGTAAATCTGGTGAAATCATCGATCCAAAGAAACTCAAGATTAAAATTGGAAGCTTTATAGTTGCAGAAAATGGAAAAGTTTCTGAAAGTTTAAATGAAAAGAAACTCAAAGAATATATGGAATGGGACTCTATTGAAATTGAGATAAACTTGAAATTAGGTAACGACGCTTTTAAATGTTATACGTGTGATTTCACTCATGATTACATTGACATCAACGCAGACTATAGAAATTAAAAATGATAAAATATAATCTCAAATGTCACAACAATCATAAATTTGAAAGCTGGTTTTTAGACTCTGAAGAGTTTGATAAATTAAAAAAAAAGAAACTCTTAGAATGTATTTTTTGCAGGTCAAAAAAAATTAATAAATCAATTATGTCTCCAATGATTTCAGTTGCAAATGATAATAACAAAATTTCAAGTTTAGATTTAAAAATAAGACAAGACAAAAAGGAATTAATTAAGATTCAAGAATTTATTAAAAAAAATTTTGAATATGTTGGAGATAAATTTAGTAAAAAAGTCAGAGAAATTTATTACGATCAAAAAAATAATAAAACAATTTACGGAACAACAACTCCAGAAGAACGAGATGAACTAGCTGATGAAGGAATAGAAATATTCAGTATTCCTTGGTACGATAAAGAAAATTAAGATTTAGTGTTACAAATAATATAGTTTACTGATAAATCTTTTGATCTTTTCCATTTTCTAGTGATGGGATTGAAGCTTAAACCGGCAATATCTACAGTTTGAAATCTCAACTCGAGCAATTTTTTTTCAAGTTCTTCAGGCTTAATAAATTTATTCCAATCATGAGTGCCTATTGGCAACCATCTTAAGATATACTCAGCCCCAATTATTGCTTTAATATATGAAGTAAGTGTTCGATTAAGAGTAGCGGTAAACATTAAACCATTTTTCTTTAATAAACTGTGGCATGATTCTAGATAAAGATTTACATTTTCTACGTGTTCTACTATTTCTAAATTTAAAATTATATCAAATTTTTCAAATTCTTTAAGTTGTTCAGGTGATTTATTTAAATAATTTATCTTTAAATTATTTTTTTTTGAGTGTAACTCTGCAACTTTTATATTTTTTTCAGAAGCATCAATACCAGTTACTAAACCACCCATCCGAGCCATTGGTTCACTAATTAAACCGCCTCCACATCCAATATCTAAAATTTTAAGATTTTGTAATGGAATAGGAGCGTTATTTTCAATTTTAAAATGATCTTTAATTTTTTCTAATAAATACTCAATCCTTATAGGGTTAAACATATGCAAAGGTTTAAATTTTCCTTTAACATCCCACCATTCTTCTGCTAGTTTTGAAAACTTTTGAATTTCGTCTTTATTTATAGTAGTCATGTCATTAAATTTTTAAATAAAATACATTAAAATCTTTTTAAATTATATTAAATTCTACAATGGTTAAAAAAGTACTAAAGTTTGGAGGAACATCTGTCGGAACAGTTGAGAGAATACAGCATGTTGCCAAAATTATTAAAAAAGAACATGAAAAAGGAAATCAAATTATTGCAGTTCTAAGCGCTATGTCAGGCAAAACGAACGAATTAATTGACCTATCTAAAAAAATAACAAATAATTTTAATAAAAGGGAGCTTGACGTTTTATTATCCACAGGAGAACAAGTTACATGTGCCTTACTTGCTGGAGCTTTAATTGAGTTAAAATTAAAAGCTAAATCTTGGATGAATTGGCAAATACCTATTTTAACAGAGGGCGAACATTCAAATGCAAGAATTGTGAATATGAATGTAAAAAAAATTAATAATTTTTTACAAGATGGAATAGCAATCATACCTGGTTTTCAAGGCATATCAAAAATTGGAGATGTAACAACGATTGGAAGAGGTGGTTCAGACGCAACAGCAGTAGCAATAGCTAAACTATTTGAAGCGGATACTTGTGAAATTTATACGGATGTAGATGGAGTTTTTTCAACAGATCCAAATAAAATACCTGTTGCTAAAAAGATTGAAAAAATTTCATATGATGAGATGCTTGAGTTATCATCTTTGGGCGCAAAAGTAATGCAATCATCAGCAGTTCAGACTGCAATGATGTACAATATTCCTCTAGAGGTGCGATCAACATTCACTGATAGAAAAGGAACTAAAATATTTGAACAACAAAATATAGATTACTCAAAAAGTGTCACTGGCGTTGCATATTCAAAAGATGATGCGAAAATTACCCTTTTAGGCGTTGAGGATAGACCAGGTGTTGCAGCAAATGTATTTGAACCATTGAATAAATCTCAAATCAACGTAGATATGGTAATTCAAAACATTTCTTCAGATCAGAAAACTACAGACATTACCTTTACTATTAAGCGGGAAGATTTATTGAAAACTAAAGAAATCCTTAAAAACAATAGAAGAATAAATTACAAAGATATTACTCAAAATGATAGAGTTTCAAAAGTTTCGATTGTTGGGGCGGGAATGGTTTCTACTCCTGGTATTACATATAAAATGTTTAGAGGATTAGCTGATGAAAATATAAATATTTTAGCAATCTCAACATCTGAAATTAAATTATCTGTAATAATTGATGAAGAAAATACTTTGAATGCTGTTAAAAAATTGCATACAATTTTTGATCTAGATTAAAATGGAAGTAAGACCACATAGAACTATTATAAGAAAAAAAACCAGGGAAATAAAAGTTGGAGATGTAACTGTAGGTGGAAATTCATTTATAAGTGTACAATCAATGACTAATACACTTACAACAAATATAAAAGAAACAATCAAACAAATACACTCCTTAGAGGACGCGGGAGCTGATATTGTAAGAGTCTCATGTCCAGACGAGGGTTCAACTAAATCTCTAAAAGAAATTGTTAAAGAAGTAAATGTTCCAATAGTTGCTGATATACATTTTCATTATAAAAGAGCTATTGAAGCTGCTGAGATGGGGGCTAGTTGTTTAAGGATAAATCCAGGTAATATTGGGTCTAAAGATAGAATTCTTGAGGTTGTTAAGGCTGCTAAAGAAAATAATTGTTCAATTAGAATCGGAGTAAACGCAGGTTCTTTAGATAAAAAATTATTAGAAAAATATAAAGAACCTTGTCCAGAGGCATTGGTTGAGAGCGCACAATATAATATTAAACTCTTAGAAGATAATAACTTTTTCAATTTTAAAATAAGTGTAAAGTCATCAGATATTTTCTTAACTGTAAAGGCATATAAAAAATTATCGGAAATTTGTAATTATCCACTTCATTTGGGTGTAACAGAGGCTGGAGGACTTTTTACAGGAAGTATAAAATCTTCAATCGGAATAGGACAACTTCTCATGGATGGAATAGGAGACACGATTAGAGTTTCATTATCCTCAGACCCAGTGGACGAAGTAAAAGCAGGGTATGAAATTTTAAAATCTCTGGGAATTAGAGCTAGAGGAGTAAATATAATTTCATGTCCATCATGTGCAAGACAAGCGTTTCCTGTTATTGAGACTGTTAAGATTCTTGAAAAAAAACTTTCTCATATAAAAAAACCAATTACGCTATCTATAATTGGTTGTGTAGTAAATGGACCTGGAGAGGCAGCACACACTGAGATAGGTCTTACAGGCGGAGGTCAAAATAGTAATTTACTTTACCTGTCTGGAGTTCCGCATACTAAAGTAGCTAATTCAGAAATCATTGATAAAGTAGTTTCATTGGTAGAAGACAAATTAAAAGATACTGTTTAATCAATGATACCTTTTCAAAAAGTAAAAAATATTATTGAAAAACATAATAGTTTAGAAAAAGAACTTTCTTCAGGAAATATTGAACCCAAATTATTTGCAAAAAAGTCAAAGGAGTATTCAAATTTAAAAAATATCATAGAAGTTGCCAAAGAATATGTAAATTTTAAGAATGAAAAAAATGATTTAGAACAAATTTTAAAAGATAAAAACAATGATGCTGAAATGATTGAAATGGCCAAGAAAGATCTTAGTGAAATGGAATTTAAAAAAGAAAGGTATGAAAATCAGCTTAAAATTTTTTTACTTCCTAAAGATGAAGACGATGATAAAAATGCTATAGTTGAAATTAGAGCCGGTACAGGCGGCTTAGAGGCATCGCTATTTTGCGCCGATCTATTTAAAATGTATGAAAAAGTCTGCTCAAAAAAAAAATGGAAATTAGAAATAATTAATATATCGAAAAGTGATGCAGGTGGTTTTAAAGAAGTGATTTTCTCAGTCAGCGGTAGCAATATTTATTCTTACTTAAAGTTTGAGTCAGGCGTACACAGAGTTCAAAGAATTCCAGAAACAGAAACCCAAGGTAGAGTCCATACGTCAGCTGCAACAGTTGCAGTTTTACCTGAAGTAGAAGAAGTAGACATCCAAATTAAAGAATCCGATTTAAGAATAGATGTTTTTAGAGCTGGCGGGCCTGGAGGCCAATCCGTTAACACTACTGATAGCGCTGTTAGGATAACACATATCCCAAGTGGAGTCGTAGTAAGCCAGCAAGACGAAAAATCTCAACATAAAAATAAAGCTAAAGCATTAAAAATTTTAAGATCTCGTGTTTATGAAGCAGAAAAAAGAAAAAAAGATCAAGAAAGATCTAGCAATAGGCGAAGCCAAATAGGATCTGGAGATAGATCAGAAAGAATTAGAACTTATAATTTTCCTCAAGGTAGAGTAACGGATCACAGAATTAATCTTACTTTACATAAATTAGACGAATTTTTAAGCGGTGAAATACACAATGAAATGAACCAAGAATTAAGACTAAAAGAACAAAATTTAAAACTAGAAAATTTAAAATAAATATGATTGCTTCAAAACTTATAAATTTTGCTTCCAATAAACTTAAACAAAATAAAATTTTATCCCATAAGCTTGATTCTGAGTTATTACTCTCAAAGGTATTAAAAAAAAAAAGAGAGGAATTATTAACAAATTTGAGTCAAAAAATAAATAAAAAGAAAATTTTATCATTTAATAAATTAATTCTAAGAAGATCTTTAAAAGAACCCTTAGCTTATATAATTAAAGAGAAAGAATTTTGGAGCAAAATGTTTGAAGTAGACAAAAATACATTGATTCCAAGACCAGAGACTGAATTAATGGTAGAGCAAATATTAAAAATTTATAAGAATAAGAAAATATTTATTTTAGATATTGGGACTGGTACAGGTTGTATTTTAATAAGTTTATTAAGTGAACTTAAGAGTTCATATGGATTAGGAATTGATATTTCAAAGAAAGCCTTATATTTAGCAAAAAAAAATGCCATAAAACATTTAGTTAACAACAAAATAAGTTTTTTAAAAAGATCTTTTAAAGATTTATATAATTGCAAATTTGATTTGATAGTTTCAAACCCGCCCTACATAACTAGTAACGAAATGAGAAGTCTTGATGATGATATCAAGAAATATGAACCCAAAATTGCTCTAGATGGTGGAAATGATGGGCTTGACGTAATTAAAAAAGTTATCTACAAAGCAAAATATATATTAAAGTTTGACGGTAGGCTCGCCCTTGAAATTGGAAATGAGCAGTTTAAAAAAGTCTCTAAATTATTATTAAAAAACAACTTTAAAATAGAACTTAACATTAAGGATTATAAAGATAACACCAGAAGTATAATATCGAGGCTAATTAGATAAATTTTAAACATGAATAATAACAGAAGAAGAAATTTTAGATCTAGAGGTCAAAAAGTTAGTTTCAGAAGACGTAACGGATCAATAAGTACTAACGGTACAAATAATTTTAACAACGGAAATGCGAATTTTAACAGAAATGGATCTATGAATAATATACATAATGTTGAAAAAGCAGTGCAAAAATTCCAACAATTAGCTAAAGACGCTCAAAGCAATGGTGACCCAGTTCTTGCTCAAAATTATTGGCAACATGCAGATCACTACTTAAGAAAATTTAATGAACTTAATCTAAAAAAAGAAAATTCAATAGAAAAAGAAAAAACACAGGAAGATACTCCAGAAGACCTACAACAATTCTCTAATTAATATTTTTATCTTAGCTCAGATAATCTTAAATCTATTTTAATCCTTTCAAGTTCAAATTCTTTTCTGGCTTCACCTTTCAGAATTTTACCTGAAGGTAGTTTTAATCTTTGTGAATTTACTTTTTTTCCATTTACTAAAACCTCATAATGTAAATGAGGTCCTGTAGACATTCCTGTAGAACCTACATATCCTATTATTTGACCTTGTTTAACTTTTCTACCCTCCTTTATTCCTTTTGCAAAAGCTTTCATATGTGCATAAACCGTTTGATAAGTAGAATTATGTTTTATCTTTACACAATTTCCACCTCCACCACACCATCT
>CACFJO010000010.1:0-10000 GCA_902566675.1 uncultured Pelagibacteraceae bacterium | reverse complement strand
TGCGATCAGTGCAAGCTGATTTCTGAAGCCCCAGTGAACGGCGGCCGTAACTATAACGGTCCTAAGGTAGCGAAATTCCTTGTCGGGTAAGTTCCGACCTGCATGAATGGCGTAACGATATCTCCGCTGTCTCCAACATCAACTCAGTGAAATTGAATTCTCCGTGAAGATGCGGAGTTCCCGTGGTTAGACGGAAAGACCCCGTGCACCTTTACTACAACTTTATATTGGTGTTAGGAATGATATGTTTAGCATAGGAGGGAGACTTTGATGCTTTGGCGCCAGCTAAAGTGGAGTCACCAGTGAAATACCTCTCTTATTATTCTTGACATCTAACTGCATGCCGTAATCCGGCTGCAAGACATTGTATGGTGGGTAGTTTGACTGGGGCGGTCGCCTCCCAAAAAGTAACGGAGGCGTGCGAAGGTAGGCTCAGAACGGTCAGAAATCGTTCGTAGAGTGCAATGGCATAAGCCTGCCTGACTGCGAGACTGACAAGTCGAGCAGAGTCGAAAGACGGTCATAGTGATCCGGTGGTTCTGAGTGGAAGGGCCATCGCTCAACGGATAAAAGGTACGCCGGGGATAACAGGCTGATACCCTCCAAGAGTCCATATCGACGAGGGTGTTTGGCACCTCGATGTCGGCTCATCACATCCTGGGGCTGGAGCAGGTCCCAAGGGTTTGGCTGTTCGCCAATTAAAGTGGTACGTGAGCTGGGTTCAGAACGTCGTGAGACAGTTCGGTCCCTATCTGCCATGGGTGTAGAAGAATTGAGAGGATTTGTCCCTAGTACGAGAGGACCGGGATGAACATACCACTGGTGGACCGGTTGTAGCGCCAGCTGCAGTGCCGGGTAGCTAAGTATGGACGGGATAACCGCTGAAAGCATCTAAGTGGGAAACCCACCTCAAAACTAGTTCTTCCTATAGAGCTGTAGTAGACCACTACGTTGATAGGCTGGATGTGGAAGCGCGGTAACGCGTGTAGCTGACCAGTACTAATAGCTCAATTGGCTTGATTTATGCACTGAAAAAAATTTTTTAATAAATTAAAAATTTAAAAGTATAGATTTAAGATCTTGTTTGCTTAGCTTAATTGGATTATTTGATAGTCTTAAGACATTTACCCCAGAAATTATTTTTGGATAATCTTGTTTAATATCAATTCCGAGTTTAGAGAACTCATCTTCTAAATTAGCTTCTTGCTTTAGATTTTTAATAAATCTATCAAATGACTCAAAATTATTTGTCTTAGTTAAATCAAACATAATTTTAAATCTTTCTTTTAGATCAAAATTACAATTAGAATATTCAATATTTTTAAAGTTAAACCTTAAAAATTTATTAAGTGTTAAGGAAACTGCGTGACCATGACTAATATTAAACAAAGATGTGAAAGGATATGAGATTGCATGTGGAGCTGTAGTTTTTGAAATACTTATAGCCTTACCTGATAAATTTGCCGCTAGGCACATCGCTGAAGTATTTATATCATTAGGATTATTTAAAAAATCTATGAAGTTATTTAATGAAATTTTTAGAGACTCTTTAGCATTTTCAACACTTTCTAAATTCGATTTTTTTGAAATAAGTGACTCTAAAGCTTGAGCAATCGCATCAAATCCTGCAGAAGATTTGATCTTATTTGTTGCTTTTATTACTAGTTCAGGAATCAAAAAAAACATATCTGGCTTAAGTGCCTCTCCTTCAACTGAATACTTAATATTATCAATATAAATAACTGCATTAGATGTTACCTCTGCCCCAGATCCAGCAGTAGTGGGAATAGTTATTAGTTTTGAATTCTTTCTTTTAAAATTATAAGAAGAATTAATAATATTAGTTTCAAGATTTTTTAGATCTGTGAAGACATTTGCGATTTTAGCATAATCTATGACTGACCCACCTCCGACTGCTAGAATTATATCAGGAGAAAAAGATTGTACTTTTGAAATTATTTTTCTTAACTCCTTTGAGTCTGGATAAGCAAATTCCTTAAAAAAATATTCTACAGTATATCCGCTTAAAATTTTGTCTAATAATTCATCTGCGCTAGAATTTTTATAAGAATGATTACCACTAACTACAAGAATTTTTTTATTTTTTTGTTGATTAAAAAATTCTGTTAACTCTTTTGTTGAGGGAAAAGGAAAACTTTTCATCGATTAATCATAAACTCTTTTTTAATTTTTAATAGATTTTTTGGTCTTGATAAATTTTTTATTGTTCCATTATCTATTTTTACTTCTAATAAAGTTGGCCCATTACTTTTAATGAACCTTTTTATAGTTTTTTTTAAATCTTTTTTTGCGGAGATTTTTAAAAAATTTTTATATCCAAGACTTTTACTTAACATCATAAAATTTATTCCACTGGCAGTAGTTATTTGGCCTCCAACTGACTCATGAGAATTATTGTTTAAAATTATATGTTTAAAATTTTTTCTATTTAAGAAGCCAGCAGTTCTAAGGGGGCCCATATGCATTAGCACTGAACCATCACCATCTAAGCAATATACTTCTTTTCTTGAATGAAGAGAATATCCAATAGCGACACTTGACGAGTGCCCCATTCCACCAACCATGTAAAAATCTTTTCCTCTTTTGCTATTTTTTCTTAACTCAATCAATTCTCTTGAGGTATATCCGGTAGTTGAAATAATTTTAGAATTACGAGGAATTTGATTTATGAATTCTTTTAAAAAATCAAATCTTATTAAAGATTTATTACTTTTGACTTTTGTACGCTTTCTTTTTTCAGAAATGATCACACCTTTTTCGATCAAACAAGCAACCGTAGAATTTTTTTTGCGAGCTTCTTTTATCAAAGTTTCAAATTTTTTTAAATCTCTAGCTTTTTTAAGGATACAAAATTTTATACCAAGTGTCTTTAATAAGTCTGGAGTAATTTCCCCCTTTGCCAAATGCTGTGGTTCATCTTTAATATTAGGGGAACCCCGCCACCCAATCATTAAGATTAAAGGTATCGAATAAACAGTTTTATTGGCAATAGATATTATGGGATTAATTGCATTACTTAATCCAGAATTTTGTAAATAAATACAAGGCAGTTTTTTAGTTGAAAGATAATATCCAATTCCTAAAGAAACAGCTGATCCTTCATTCACAGAGATTACGTGTTTTTTTTTTGGAAAACGATCAATATAATTAGAGAAATTTTTTAAAATACTGTCTGGTACGCCACTAAAAAAAGTTACCTTATTTTTAATTAGAGTTTTTGTTAGTTTTTTTGCTGAGATCATTTTTATTTAATTAAATTAATAACTTGTTTGACTGAACTAATTTTACTTTCTGACTCAAATGATCTCTCGTTTTTTAAAATTTCTTTAGCTACATTTTCCATAGCTGGATATGCCGCTCTTAGCATATGATTTGCATAAATTACGATTTTAAAACCATTTTTTATTAATTGTTTCTCAGTTGTTTTAGAATAAGTCGAAGGAACTGAAACTAAAGGCTTATACCAAATTGATTTCTTGAATACTTTAGCGAATGCAAATATTTCATTTGGTTTTTTTTCTTTACTATGAATTAAAATTAAATCAGCACCTGCCTTTGAATATGCTTCAGCTCTCTTTAAGCCATCTTGTAAACCTTTACCTAGAATAAAACTCTCTATTCTCGCCCCAATTAAAAAATCTTTTGATTTTCTTACTTTCTTAATAAGTTCTATCTTTTTACAAAAATCCTTTATTGAATCCTGTTTTGCGCCTGATTGATCTTTGAAAAGAGAGTTTTTCTTTAATCCAATTTTATCCTCAATCATAATTGCAGACACTCCTAATCGTTCTAGAGTTCTAATTGAAAAAGGTAAATGCTCCAGCCTACCACCATTGTCTGCATCAAATATTAAAGGTTTAGTAGTCACATCCATCAAATCTCCTAATCCATTAAACCTGGAGGAAAAATCGAGAGCCTGATTATCGGGCTTACCTCTTAAACTTGAGTCGGTAAGGCTTGAAGACCACATCGCATCAAACTGTTTATTAGAAATTTTGGTGTTTTCAGCTATCAAACCTGAAAGCGGACTGTGAGATTCTAGAACTCTTACTATATTTTTACTATTTGTAATTCTTTTAAGAAGCGACGTTCTAGATGTTGGTGTTTGCTCATTTATTAGCTTTGATTTGATAGCGGTTGAGGAAATGTTTTTTGTATATTTAGGCTCAATTAATTTACCTCCCCATTTTTTTAATGTTTCTAAAACTTGTTTTCTTGTTTTTTTTTGAACTCCTTTTTTCCAATCATCACCATGAACAACATAATTCGGCATAACAAGTTTTAAATTTGGTCTGTAATCAAGTGTTTTTTGAGGAATAACTTTTTTTACAAATTTTATATTTTTTAAAATTATTTCTCTTTGTTTATAATTTAATGTAGGTATATTTTTATAAGTTGAGATAGCTTCATCTGTTAAAAGGCCTACAATCACATTACCTAATCCATAAGCAATTTTCAAAATATTTATATGTCCCGCGTGCAGTATATCTGCTGATAACCCCACATAAACAGTCTTTTTAGATTTTTTCCTTTTCATTTTTTTATAAACTTTCTATTTTTTTTATCAATTCTTTAGCTAAATCATTTGTATTTTTTGTAAAATCATTTTTAATAACTACATCTGGGCTTTTTGGAAGCTGTGGTTTGATATCTCTACCAACTATATTTTTTTTATTACCTCTATAGATTTTTTTTATACCCTTTCGCTCTATCTCACTAAGCTCTGACTCTATATATATTTCAATATAATTTTTAATTAGTGATCTATTTTTTTTTCTAACTATATTATACATGCCAATAACATTAAAAATTACATTTATTCCTTGATCAGTCAAAAATTTTGATAATTTATTAAAAGAAAGTCCGTATGATAGTCTGGACTTTTTATCGTAACCCTCTAAATTGAAAATATCTCTCATATCATCACCGCTTATTAATAAAGTAGGCCCAAACCTTTTTCTTATGTAAGGAGTTATTTTTTTTGACAAGGTTGTCTTACCAGAGCCAGATAATCCTGTGATCCAAAACAGTTTTCCCTTTTTAGCTTTATTTTTAAAGAGTTTTTTCAATTTTTTCTTATCTTAAAGTAATTAAAATTTTACTTTACTGTTCAATATTTGAACATTATAACTCTTTTTACATATATGATTATATTAATCAAGTATTAATTATCAAAATGAACAGAGATAATTAAACAAGAATGATTTCTTTTATAGTTCCAACACATAATTACGGTTATATGTTAAATAAATGTATTTCCAGTATTTTAAAAAATGAAAAAAAATATATTAGAGAAATCTTAATTATTAATGATGCTAGTCAAGATAATACTGATAAAATTGTAAAAAATATTTTAAAAAACAAAAAAATTAAATACTACAAAAAAAATTTTAGAAATCTTGGAAAAACTACTAACTTTGGTATTTCAAAAGCAAAAGGTAATTTAATATGTAAAATTGATGCAGATGATATTATCAAAAAAAAATTTGCAGAAGATAATTATCTCTTTATGAAAAAAAAAAATGCTGATTTTGTTTTCTCAAATATTTTAGTAAATGATTTACTAAAAAAAAAGAAGTATTTGAAAGTTCAAAAATTGAAAAATTTTTTTAGCATATTATCATATCCACATGGTAGTGGATGTCTTTTTAAAAAGAGAATTTGGAAAAAGGTTGGAAAATTTAATCAAAAAAACTTTTACCAAGATGACTTCGATTTTTGGCTTAAGATCAAGAAGTTAAAAAATATTAAAATTGAACATCTCGATAAAGCTTTATATGTTTATAATAAACATAATAATAATATGTCAAAAAATTTTTTGATAAAAAATTTAACAAAATTTAAAATTTTAATAAAACATCTATTAATATGATACTTGTCACCGGCAGCTCAGGCTTTATTGGGTCAAATTTTATAAAATTTTTAATTGAAAAAAATAAGTCTTTTCATGGCATTGATTTGAAGCCAAGCAAATATTTAAAATTTAAAAATTTTTCAAAAATTGACCTTGCATCTCCAAAGAAGGTCAATAATTTTTTTAAAAAAAATAAGCCAAGCAGCGTTGTGCATTTAGCTGCAATATCTGGTGTAAATATTTGTCATCAAAATCAAGATATAGCATTTAAAAATAATATTCTTGCCACCTACAATATCCTTAAGGCTTCGAAAAAATATAATTGTCAAAAAGTTTTAATCGCTTCTTCTTTTGCAGTAGAAAAATTTTCTTCTAATCCAAATTTTTATGCATCAACAAAAAAAATATGTGAAGATATGATTAAAGTTTACGCTAAAAGTTATGGACTTAATGTAGCTGCAGTTAGATTCTCAAATGTTTATGGACCTTATTCAATTCATAAATCTAGCTCAATACATCAGATGATAAAATGTTTGATCAAAAAAAAAACATTTGAAATTCATGGGACAGGTAAGCAAGTAAGAGATTTTATTTACGTAGATGAAATTATAAATAAATTGAATAATCTAATTAGAAAAAAACTAAGTAAATTAACTTATAATTTTGATACAAAAAAAAAAATTAGCATTAACTCTATTATAAATATAATAAATTCTATTTATAAAAAAAAAAAATTAAAAACAATTCATGTTAAAGCTCCCGCTGGTTATGACGTATCTATTTCCAAAGAAATAAAAAAAAACTCAAGCCGTAATTTAATTTTAAATTTGATTAAAACAATAAATTGGTATAACTCAGAAATTATATGAAAATCTTAATTCTAGGTGGAGACGGTTACCTTGGTTGGCCAACAGCCATGTTTTTCTCAAAAAGAAACCACCAAGTAATAGTTGTAGATAATTTTATTAAGAAAAAAATTGAACTTGAGTTTGGATTTAAACCACTGAATAGTCAACCTAGTTTACAGGATAGGGTTAAAATCTGGAATAAAAACAATAATAAGAGCATAAAAATAAGAATAGGCGATTTGCTTAACCATAGATTTATTAAAGACATATTAAAAGAGACGAAACCAGATGTGATTGTTCATTATGCTGAACAACCATCAGCACCTTACTCTATGTCTAATCGAGAGAGAGCAGTTTTTACTCAATACAACAATGTTATAGGAAATTTAAACTTACTTTTTGCCATAAAGAAAAATTGTCCAAATTCACATTTGATTAAACTTGGAACACTTGGAGAGTACGGAACACCAAACATTGATATTGAGGAGGGCTGGCTAAACATCACCCACAAAGGAAGAAGAGATAAAGTTTTATTTCCAAAAAAACCTGGGAGTTTTTATCATCTTTCAAAAGTTCATGACAGTTCCAACATAGAATTCACATGCAGAGTCTGGGGTTTAAGGTGTACTGATCTAAATCAAGGTTTTGTTTACGGGACAAGCACTCCCGAAATGAGTATGGATTTTGAAAATCTTTGTACTTCATTTCATTATGATGAAGTTTTTGGAACGATTTTGAATCGCTTTTTTACTCAGGCAGTTACAAATCACCCATTAACAGTTTATGGTAAAGGAAATCAAAAAAGAGGTTTTTTAAATCTTATAGACACAATAAATTGCGTTAATATAGCTGCAATGAATCCACCTAAAAAATCTGAATTTAGAGTTTTTAATCAATTCACTGATTTTAAAACTCTTAATCAGTTAGCTAAAGATGTTCAATCTGCATCAAAAAAAATTGGTCTAAAAACTAAAATTAAAAAAATTAAGAATCCAAGAAAAGAGATGGAAGATCATTATTACAATCCAAAAAATACTTCACTTATTTCATTAGGTTTAAAACCGATAAGGTTTAATGAAAAAATAATTTTAGATAACTTAAAGTTAGTACAAAAATTTAAGAAAAGAATTAATAAAAATTATTTTTTACCAACAGTGAAGTGGGAAAAGTGAATTAATGAATAACCAAAAAATAAATTATTCAAGACTGTTCGATAAATTATATCCTATACCAAGGAGCATATTGGGTGAGGGATTTAGAAATTCGTTAAATATAATTAGCAAATATATAAAACTTAAAAAATTTAAATATAAAAGTGGTAAAAAAATTTATGATTGGGTAGTCCCAAAAGAATGGATATTAAAAAATGCTTATATAAAATTTAAAGGGAAAAAAATTTTAGATGTTAAAAATAATCATCTGCATGTTATTGGTTATTCAAAAAAAATTAGAAAAAAAATAAATCAAAAACTTTTGAAAAAAAATATTTATAGTTTAAAAAACTCTCCAAATTATATTCCGTATGTCACAAGCTATTACCAAAGAAATTGGGGCTTTTGCATGAAACATAGTCAAAAAGTTAGTCTCAAGCCTGGAAATTATGATTGCTTGATAGATACGGAATTTAAAAATGGATATTTAGTAAATGGATTAGGAGTATTAAAAGGAAAAAGTAAAAAAATTAATTTAATAACAACTTACTTGTGTCATCCAAATTTAGCAAATAATGAGTTAAGCGGACCTTTAATTATGATAGGTCTTTATAATCGAATTAAAAAATGGAAATTCAGAAATTTTACTTATAATTTTTTGATTAACCCAGAGACGATCGGTACCCTTTGTTTTTTGCATAGTCACGGGAAAAAAATTAAAAAAAATTTTAATGCCGGTCTAGTCCTTACTTGTTTAGGAGGCCCTAAAAATAAATTATCATATAAAATGTCGAAGAATGGACAGTCAACTTTAGATAATATTTTTAAATTATTGGAAAACATCAAAAAAGTAAAAATAAGAAAATTTACTCTCACCGGCGGTAGTGATGAAAGGCAGTATAACTCTCCTGGATTCGAATTACCAGTTGGGAATATTTGCAGAACAGTTTATGGTTCATATCCAGAATACCATAGCTCAGGAGATGATAAAAAATTTGTAAGAATCAATAAAATTGAGCAAACAATTGATGAGCTGGATAATATTTTACAATTACACGATTTATGTTTGCCATTAAAAAGATACGTTCCATATGGTGAACCAATGTTAGGAAAAAGAAATTTATATCCAAATATTAACACCTACGAAACTAGAAATAATAGTTCTAGTGATACTCAAACGGATAACAAAGAGCAAAAAAATATCTTACTTAATATTTTAGGATACTCTGATGGAAAAAATAATATTTTAGATATAATTAAAATGAAAAATCTTAACATGGAGAAATCTTTTAAGATTTTAAAAATTTGCCTTAATTCTAAACTAATCAAATTTTCATATTAAATGATTAATTCGAATTTTTTACCATCAGGCCAACATATATTTGTTCATGCAAAAATAAAAAACTTTTCGAAAAATTTTCCATCATATAGAGACGCGTCACTAAAATTGTTAGATTTTCTTTTGAAAACTAAACCGAAAAGTATTGTAATTCCAACTTTTACATATTCATTTACCAAGACTAAATTATTCTCACAAAAAGATAGCGTTTCAGAAGTTGGAAGATTTTCAGAGGAAATAAGAAAGTCGACTAATTTTTCAAATAGAACTTTAGATCCAATTTTTAGCATTTTAGATCTTTTAAATTATGGTTTTAATAAAAATGAAATTATTAAAGAGTCATTCGGAGTCAATTCAGTTTTTTCTGATTTCGAAAAACTGAATGGAATCGTTATTAATTTTGATTTAGATCAAATTGTTTCTTCTCAAATTCACTATTTTGAAAAAAAATTTCAAATAAAGTATAGATCAAATAAAAAATTTACTGGGGAAATATTATTTAACAAAAAAGAAAAATTTAAGGTTGAATATACATTTTTTTGCAGAAATTTAGAAAAGAATTATTCTTGGAACAGAAAAAAGGTCAAAAATGATTTAATTGATTCCAAAATTCTTAAGGAAAACGTTTTAGATGATTATAAAATCGACTGGTTTTATACTCAAGAACTAGGTAATTTTTTAAATAAAAAAATTAAAGAAAATGAAAAGTATTTATTAAGTTAACAATATGATAAATAAATTTAAAAAGCCTTATTTGATAGCTGAAATTGGAAGTAGTCATTTAGGA
>CACFJO010000009.1 GCA_902566675.1 uncultured Pelagibacteraceae bacterium | reverse complement strand
ACTAACAAAGAAGAAGAAATTAAAATTTCAGATGAGCCAATAGGCGTTCCTGGAGTTTCTTTAATGCAAAGAGATACAAATACCTCAATGATAAGAGTAAGTTGGGAGAGTATGGCGACTCCAGGACAAGTTTTTGAATATGACATCATCTCAAAGCAAAAAAAATTAGTAAAACAAACAGAAGTTCCATCTGGACATGACTCCGCTAATTATGTCGTTGAAAGAATAAAGGCTAAGTCTCATGACGGTCAAATGATACCTATTAGTTTGGTTAGATTGAAAACAGCAAAACAAGATGGAAAATCAAAAATTCTTTTGTATGCCTACGGGGCTTACAAACATAGTATATCTCCATCTTTTAGTGCCTCAAGATTTTGTTTAATTGATAGAGGAATTACTTTTGCGATAGCTCATGTAAGAGGTGGAGGAGATTTAGGAGATAGACATCATGAAAAAGGTAAAAAAAAATTTAAGAAAAATACTTTTTTAGATTATGTAGCTTGCGCCAAACATCTTATAGAACAAAGATATACATACAAAGGTGGAATTTGTTTTTATGGCGGATCTGCTGGAGGTCTTACAGGTGGAGCTGTGGTTAACATGGCTCCCGAATTATTTTTTGGGATGCTTTTGTTAGTTCCATTTGTAGACACAATGACAACTATGTTAAATGAGAAATTACCCTTAACACCAGGCGAATGGGAGATGTGGGGAAACCCGATAAAGAGTAAAGAGTACTTTGAGTATATCTTATCCTATGCACCTTATAACAATATTAATAAAAAAGATTACCCGCCGATGCTTATTACAACATCTTTGTTTGACAACAGAGTCCTTTACTCCGAGCCAGTTAAATATATTGCAAAACTTAGAGAGACAAAAACTGATAACAATCCTCAATTATTAAAATGCAAAATGGAAGCAGCAGGTCATGGAGGAATGTCTGGCCGTGACAATGCAATCACAGAACTAGCAGAAGAGTATTCTTTTATTTTAAAATCTGCAAAAATTTTAAAATAACAATCTTGAAAAATTTAAAATAATTCCCATATCTAAATTGTCGGTTGCCAAGTGGGGCTGACATTAACCTTGCTAACAAAGGAGGACATATGACAAGTAAGGATCTATCGATCTTTAATTCACTTAGACCTTTTAGCATTGGATTCGATGACATGTTTGATCAATTCGAGTCTATGTTAGGGAATGGTAGTCTTGGTGTACAAACCAATTATCCACCATACAACATCCGAAAAGCAGGCAAAGATAAGTATGCTATTGAAGTAGCAGTTGCTGGCTTTAACAAAGATGATGTTGAAGTTGAATATGAAGATAATCTTTTAACAGTAAAAACAAAAGACGTTAAAAGAACTGAAGAAAAAGAAGGTGGTGAAGTTATACATCGAGGAATATCGCAAAGATCTTTTGCAAGGTCGTTTACAATTGCAGATGATGTAAAAGTGAATGGTGCCGAACTTAAAGATGGTTTGCTAACTATTTCTTGTGAAAAAATCATCCCTGAAATAAAGAAAAAAAGACTTATTGAAATAAAATAAGTTTACCTTGCTTGCGGAGTTTTACTCCGCAGGTAATTAAAAGCAGTTTTTACTACTGAAACCAACCACAATATTCTTTGGATTTACCTCAAATTTGCGCTCACACTTTATCTTATATTTCTCAGTAATATAAACGTAATTTCTATTTCTAGTTTTTAAAAATTCAACTTTATCAGGTTGACCATAAAAACTTTTGAGATCCTCTTCAGATTTATTTAACCACTTGTTTAACTCTTTTTCTTCTTTGGATGTAGTGTCATCAATTTTTTTAGAAACTGTCTGACATCCAGCTAGTGAAATGGCTAATAATGTGAATAAAATTAAGCTAAATAATTTTTTCATACTTATCCTTATTTTATAACGAAAAGTTATGAACAGATATATTTACTATTGGTTGAATCTCAGCAGCTATGCCTGATTTAGTTAAGATTTTATCACTTATATAGAGTAATAAACTCAGAACGGAGGTTTATTTTTATGATGGATAAATATTTTGAATATAGAAAACATAAAACAAATTTTAAAACAGAAGTAATTGCTGGTGTAACCACGTTTCTTACAATGGCTTACATAATGTTTTTGAATCCCTTCATCTTGTCTGGCGAGTTTGCCGGCACAGATAAAGGTTTTTTTGATTTTGGTGCAGTATTCACTGCAACCATTTTAGCAACTGCAGTTGCTTGTTTTATAATGGCATTCCATGGACGTACATGGCCAATAGGATTAGCGCCTGGAATGGGTATCAATGCTTTTGTTGCTTACGGAGTAGTTGCAGGAATGGGTTATACACCTCAAGCTGCGTTAGGTGCGGTTTTAGTTGCTGGAATAATCTTTTTAGCAATTTCTTTAACACCTTTAAGAGCTTGGTTAATTAACTCGATACCAAAAAGTTTAAAACTTGGAATAGGGGCTGGGATTGGATTATTTTTGGCAATCATCGGTCTTGAAATTATGGGAGTGGTAGGAGATCATCCTGTAACACTTGTTACTCTTGGTGATATTAAAAATCCTTTAGTATTACTAGGTTGTTTAGCTTTTGTCTTTATGATCGTGTTAGAAAAAATGAAAATTAGAGGTAATATCATAATAGGTATTCTTCTTTTCAGTATAATTGCTTGGGCAACTGGTTTAGCAAAATTTAATGGAGTAGTCGGATCTATTCCACCTATGACTTACTTATTTGAGTTTGACCTTAAAGCAGCATTAACAGCTGGTATGGCTTCTATAGTCTTTACTTTGTTGTTCATAGACTTTTTTGACACGGCTGGAACATTGACATCTGTTGCTAATGTAGCAGGTAAAGTAGACAAAAAAGGTAAAGTTCAAGACATAAATAAAGCAATGCTATCTGATAGTGTTGGGACAGTTGCAGGTGCAATGATGGGAACGACAACGGTCACAAGTTATGTAGAGTCAGGCGCTGGTGTGAAGGCGGGTGGAAGAACAGGAATGACTTCTTTAGTAATAGGAGTTCTGTTTTTAGCGTGTTTGTTCTTTTCACCTTTGGCAACTAGTTTACCAAAAGAAATTGATGGAGCAGCATTATTATATGTAGCAATTTTGTTTGTTAGAAACATAACGGATATAGAGTGGAATGATATAGCAGAGTCTGGGCCAGCAGTTGTGGCTATGATAACTATGCCATTAACTTATAGTATTAGCAATGGTATTGCTCTAGCTTTCATTTCTTACGCATTAATTCAAATATTTACTGGAAAATTTGGAAAAACTTCACCAGCAATTTGGGTAATTGCAGTATTTAGCGTAATAAGTTTTTACGTAGCTTAAAAATTTTAGGGCCGGATGACTCTGGCCCTTAATTCTTCTGGTTCTTCTTAATCAAATCTTCAATTCTTATTTCCTCGTAGTGCTCAAATGGCTGAACAATCCAAGGATTGTTATCCAATCTTTGTGCACAAAAATCAGGTTCGAAAGAAGAGTCTTTTTTCTTCCAAAGAACTGCAGTTTTAATTTCTTTTATATTTCCTTTTAATGGTGGATATTTTCTCAACCAATCAATACTTTTGTTAAGTGTAATCCCAGTATCAGATAGATCATCACAAAGTAGAATGTTGCCACTCATATTTTGAACTGTTGAGCTCATTTCCCTAGAAAAAACTAAATCCCCTTGTTGATCTTCGACACCCTCACCAGAATAGGATTCTACAGCTAAATAAGCACATTTTAATTTAAATACACGGCTCAATACATCAATGATCGGTGCTCCCCCCCTCATAATTCCAATTAGCAAGTTTGGCTTATAACCGCTTTTATGAATCTGTATCGCTAATTTTTCCACGATTTGATTGTACTCTTTCCAATCAATGATAAGTTTATCTGCCATGAAGAAAGCTAAATTATTTTTAAGGAGTTGTAAATGAAAGGTTACGTAGTTTGTGTTTATAAAAATATAAGTAATGAAGAAAAGCTAAAAGAATATGCAATTAAAGCTAGAACAGCGGTTGAAAAATATAAAGGAAAATTTTTAATCAGAGGCGGAAGATCTATATCGAATGAAGGTGAAAAATCTCCCAGAACAGTTGTAATTGAATTTCCATCCTATGATAAAGCTAATAGCTTTTATAATTCAAAAGAGTATCAAGATGCACATACTATTCTCAAGGGTTACGTAGAGCGTCAACATCAGACAATTGAAGGTGCTTAGTATTGAATTGGTTCATCATCTATTGATCTCCAAAGATACCATGTTGCTACTGAGCAGTAGGGAGTAAATTTTTTGTATAGTTTTTTCAGAAAAGTTTTAGGAGGAAAATATTTTTTCTTATAATTATTTGATATTGCTCTAAGCAAACCTATATCTTGCAGTGGCCAGACATTTGACCTATTAAAAGTAAAAAGTAGTATCATTTCAGCAGACCATCGACCAATTTGCTTCAAATTAGATAGATACTCAATCGCCTCCTCATCGCTCATCTTTTTTATCAAATGAGGTTTAAATTCTTTTGTAATAATTTTTTTTGCTAAATCCTTTATACCTCTCACTTTTTGTCTGCTTAATCCGCATTTTTTTAAAGTTTGAGAAGATAATTTATTAACATTATTTGCAGTTATTTTCCCTTTACAACTTTTTTTAAACTTTAAAAAAACTGAATTAGCTGCAGCTACACTTATTTGCTGACCAATGATACTTTTGCAAAGTGAAAAAAAAACATCGTTTCGTGTTACTAGAGCTCCGTCCTTATAAGAGTTTATTAGTTTTTTCATAACTTTATCTTTTTTGGACAAAATATATTTTGCCTTATTCCAATAACTCGGCTTTTTCATGCTCTTGGATTAACTATTTGTTTTTTAAGTTGAGACTCTCTTATAAATATTATTAATGAGCTTGTAATAACTAATAGTGCACCAAATAATGTTAAAATTTTAGGCACTTCACTCCAAATTAAAAAACCAAATACAACCGCAAACACAAGACTTAAATATTTAATTGGTGTAACTAAAGATGCTTCAGCTAGTCTATAACTTTGTGTTAAAAGAAGATTTGCTATACTTCCACATAAACCCATAACTATAAAAATTATAAAGTCGATTAATGTTGGCATTTTCCACTCTACAAAAAATATTGAACCAAGACCAAGTAAAGTACAAAGAAAAGTAAAGTAAAATGCGATAGTATAATTAGGCTCTGTTTTTGATAAAGCTCTTACACTAATAGCTACGCAAGCAAAGAAAATGCAAAAAACTATTGGTGTAACGTAGAAGAAGTTTAAATCTACAAAAGCTGGCTGTACTATCAATAGCATTCCAATAAAACCTAAAAAAACAGCTGACCACCTTTTTAAACCAACTTTCTCAGATAAGAAAAAAATTGAGGCTACTGTAACGAATATTGGTCCTCCAAAAGTTAAAGATACGACATCGGCCAATGGCAATTCTCTTAATCCTATAAATAGCGCAATGATTGCTGCTGCTCCTGAAATAGCACGGAACGCATGAAGACCGGGTCTTGATGTTTTGTAAAAACTAAATAATTTATCTCTTGGAATGATAAAAAAAATTGGAATAAATCCTATAAAGAATCTTAAAAATAAAACTTGTCCAACTGGGTAATAATCAAGCCATTTCACGCAGATATCCATGATTGAAAAGCAGATTACGCTTCCTACCATGTACAATACGCCTATTTGATTTTGTGTTAACAATTTACTATCCTTTCATCTTCAAAATATATTAGATAACTTATGCAGAAATGTACACTCGCACTTGGTTGTTTTTGGAAACCTGAGGAAAACTTCAAAAATAAACCCGGAATATTAGAAACTGAAGTAGGTTATGCCGGTGGTAAGAGTGCGCAAACAACTTATGAAGAGGTATGTACTGGCAGCACTGGACATGCTGAAGTTGTAAGACTCACTTTTGATGAAAAAAAAATTTCGTTTAAAAAAATATTAGATCTATTTTTTAAAATGCACGATCCTACGCAAAAAGACATGCAATATCCAGATGTGGGAACTCAATATAGGAGCGAGATTTTTTATGAAAATGAAAAACAAAAGCAAGAAGCATCTGAGATATTAAATGAATTTAATAAAAAATTAGACGGTAAAATTCAAACTAATATCTCCGCAATTAAGAACTATTGTAAAGCAGAGGAATATCATCAAAAATATATTGAAAAAAACAGGTAATGAATCAATTAGTAACTACAGACTGGTTAGATAAGAATATTGAAAAAGTAAAAATTTTAGATGCTAGCTGGCATCTTCCAAATGCTAATAGAAATTCATTTGAAGAGTATAAAACAGAGCATATCATTAACTCTATATTCTTTGATATAGATAAAAATTCAAATCAAAAAACTAATCTTCCACATATGCTTCCTTCTAAAGAAGATTGGGAAAACATTGTATCTAGTTTAGGAATATCTAATTCAGATCACATAATCGTCTATGACAACTCAGATGTTTTTAGTTCTTGTAGGGTTTGGTACTCTTTTTTGTATTTTGGCCATGACTCAAAACTTATCTCAGTATTAGATGGGGGTTTTAAAAAATGGACAAATGAAAAACGTCCCACTACTAAAGAGATAGTTAACTTTGACAGATCTAAATACATTGCGGTTGAAAATACATCTCTTGTAATAAATAAAGATGAAGTAAACAAAAATATTACTAATAATAAATTTCAATTGCTAGACGCCAGAGGAGAGCAAAGATTTTTAGGCTTACAGCCTGAACCTCGAAAAGAACTTAAAAGTGGAAACATTAAAGGATCAATTAACCTGCCCTTCAAAAAACTTTTAAGAGAAGATAGAACTTTTAAAAAAAAAGAGGACTTAATTGAGATTTTCAAATCAAAAAAAGTATCAATTGAAAAAGAAATGGCTTTTACATGTGGTTCTGGAGTTACAGCATGCATTTTAGGTCTAGCTAATTCTATTATAAGTGGTAAAAAACCTATTATCTACGACGGCTCATGGGCAGAGTACGGATTAGATTAAATAATATGATTACTTCATCAAAAATTAAAACTTTTCTAATAATTTTTTTTATAGCTATTTTTGCAATCATAACAGCGAGGCACTTTATAGGTCTTCATTTTAAAAAAAAATTTAGCGTGAGACCAGCTCCAGGTGTAATCGTTTCTACGGTTGAAAAATCGCTTTTTTATAAAAGTATTGAAACTTTTGGTACTGCAATCGCTCAGAACTCAAAAGCGTATAGGGTTCAAGCAAGTAATATTAATGGAAAGCTTAACCTAGAAAATAGATTCGTAAAAAAAGGAGAAAAAATACTTACACTAAAAGATGGGGGAAGCTTAATAGCAGATTTTGCTGGCAAGGTAGGGAAGAGGGAAATAGCTCAAGGAGTCTTAGGTTCAGAAAGTTTAATTATTACACTTGATGATCTTAAGACAATTGTAATTGATATTAAAGTCCCTGAAAATTATGTAGGTGTTCTTAAAACAGGGCTAAAAGCTGAGGTTATTAGCTCTGCTTACAAAAAGATTTTTAAGGGTAAAATAGAAACAATTAGTTCTCGTATTGACCCCTCTACTAGATCGATTCTTTCAAGAATAATAGTCGATAATTCGAATTTTGAAATTATTCCAGGTCAACTAATGACTGTAAAGATTATTTATGATGAAAAAAATCAGATTGGTGTACCAGAAAGCGCTGTAACAATTCAAGGAAATACAGCATTCGTTTATACTGTAAACGAAGACACCGCTGAAAAAAAGAATATTGAAATTGGTAAAAGAAATTTTGGTAAAGTTTCTGTTATATCTGGATTAAATGAAGGTGATCTTGTAATCAGTGAAGGTGTTTCCAAAGTAAGAGATAAAGGCAAAATAAAAATTATTACTTCAACCAAATAAATGTTTTTAACTGACCTTTCAATCAAAAGACCTGTTGTAGCCTCAGTAATGAGTTTGGTTTTAGTTATATTTGGTTTAGTTACTTTTCAAGAAATACCAACAGATGAATTACCTAATGTGCAGCCACCAGTTGTTACAATTCAAACTGAATATAGAGGAGCTTCGGCTGAAATAGTTGACACACAAATTACACAAAAAATTGAAGATTTTGTTGGAGGAACTCCAGGATTAGAGACTATTGACTCTTTCAGCGAAGATGAAAGTTCAAGAATTACTCTAACTTTTGAAACTGATTTAGATTTAGATGATGTTACTAACGATGTTAGAAGTTCTGTGTCTCGAGTTTTAGACAACTTACCAGAAGGAGCTGAGCAACCAGAAATATTTAAACAAAGTGCAGGTATGCGTACAACAATGTGGTTATCTTTTAATTCTGAAACTATGTCTGACTTGGAGCTAACTGACTACGCAGATAGGTATTTAACGGATACATTTTCTACAGTTGATGGAGTAGGTCGAGTTAGACTTGGTGGTCAAAGAGAATTATCACTAAGGATTTGGTTGGACCCTATTGCACTTGCTGCAAGAGATTTAACAACTGAAGAAGTTGAAAATGTACTAAGAAAAGAAAATGTAGAATTTCCAGCAGGGAGAATAGAATCAAAAGATATTGATCTTACTATTAAGTTAAATAAAGCCTATAGTAATTTAGAAAATTATAAAAATTTACCCCTTAAAAGAGCAGCTGACGGTTCAATTATTACACTTTCAGATGTAGCAAGAGTAGAGCTTGGTGCAGAGTCCACACGTACTTTGTTTAAAGGAAACGGTAAGCAAGTAGTAGGAATAGGAATTTACCAGCAATCAGACGCTAACACTATTGCTGTTGCTGATGGAATTAAAAAAAAAATTAAAGAGCTCAAACCTAGCTTACCCCCGAATACAACTTTAGAAGTTTCATTTGATAGAAGTAATTATATTAAAGCTGCAATTAAAGAAGTTTATAAAACTCTTTTTATTGCTCTAATTTTAGTAACTATAATTATTTACCTTTTTTTGGGAAATATAAGGGCCTTGGTGGTTCCTCTGGTAGCTTTACCTGTTTCATTAATTTCAACTTTTTTAGCAATTTATATTTTTGATTTTTCAATCAATCTCTTTACTCTTATGGCTTTAGTGTTGGCCATTGGAATTGTTGTAGATGATGCGATTGTAATGTTAGAAAATATTGTAAGAAGAATAGAGTTAGGGGACACCCCTCTTGTTGCAGCATTTAAAGGAGCGAAGCAAGTTTCATTCGCAATTATCGCTACAACAGTTGTTTTAGTTGCTGTCTTTGTTCCCTTAATTTTTATTAAAGGAATTACAGGTGTGCTATTTACACAAACTGCAATCACACTTGCAGCCGCTGTCATTATATCAAGTTTTGTGGCTTTGTCTTTGAGCCCAATGTTGGCGAGTAAATTTCTTAAGCAAAATATGGATAAGTCAAAAATAGTTTTAAAATTTGAGAAATTTTTAAAGAATTTAACTTATTTATATAAAGTATCTTTGCTAGGTTGGATTAAAAAAAGAACAACAATAACAATCTTTCTATTAGCCACATTAGCTTTAACTCTATTTTTTTTCAATTTTACAAAAAAAGAATTAATTGCTCCTGAAGACAGAGGGGCGTTCTTTGTAATCGTAAAAGCGCCTCAAGGATCCGGCTTTAATTTTACGAAGGATAGAGCTGAGGAAATTGAAGATCTTTTATTACCTAATGTAGGTAAAGGTGAATACAGAAAATTGATTATGAGAGTACCAGGGTTTGGTAAATCAGCAAAACAAGTAAATAGCGGTTTTATTATTGTACTACTTGAGCCTTGGAAAAAAAGAGATCGTCACGGTGTTCAAATAATGAGAGAGTCTTTTGGAAAAATTTCAAAAGTACCGGGTGTATTAGCTTTTCCAATTATGCCTCAAGGAATAAGAACAGGAGGGATTGAGAGCCCTGTGCAATTTGTTATTTTGGGAAATACGTACGATCAACTTATTGAATGGAAAGAAATCATTAAAAAAGAAGCAAGAAAAAATCCAGGACTCACTTCGATAGAAGATGATTTCGATCTAAACAAGCCTCAATTAAATGTAAAAATTGATCAAAAGAAAGCTGCTGACCTTGGAGTTTCAACAGAGGATATAGGCAAAACCATTGAAACAATTTTCGGATCAAGAAGGGTTACAAATTTTACTAGAGACGGTAAAGAATATTCTATTATTATCCAAGGAGATATTAAAGATAGACAGGAGCCTGATAGCATAAGTAAAGTTTTTGTTAGATCAAAGAACAATAATAAACTTGTATCGATCTCTAATCTAGTTGCATATGATGAGGAAGGTCAGTCACCTTTCCTTGCAAGATATAATAGGCAAAAGGCTGTGACTATTTCAGCAAGATTGGTTGGTGACTATTCACTGGATGAAGCGCTTAAATTTTTAGTCGGAGTAGTTGAACAAAATACTCCTCAAGCCAAAATAGCTTACAAGGGTGAAAGCGAAGAATATAAAAAGACTAACACTGAATTGTATGTAATTTTTGCACTTGCTTTGATAACTGCTTATCTCGCAATGAGCGCACAGTTTGAAAGTTGGAAACATCCATTTACAATCATGTTAACTGTGCCAATGGCTATACTTGGTGGTTTACTGGGTTTACTAGTGGTCGGTTCATCTCTAAACGTTTATAGTCAAATAGCTCTTATAATTCTCATAGGATTGTCCGCAAAAAATGGAATTCTAATTGTCGAATTTGCAAATCAATTAAGAAAAGAAGGTAAAAATTTAGAAGTTGCTGTATTTGAAGCGGCAGCAATAAGATTAAGACCTATACTTATGACAAGTTTATCTACAATCATAGGAGTCTTACCTTTAATCCTTGGAACAGGCCCGGGTGCAGCAAGTAGACTTACGGTAGGAATAACTATTTTTGGTGGAATGCTTTTTTCTACATTCTTTACACTTTATGTAATTCCCACTATTTATACGATTGTCGGAAAGAATACCAAGAGAATTGATGCTGTTGAAATTGATCTGAATAAGCAACTTAAAAAATAATATACTTATTTTTATCTAAATTTTTCTTACAAAGTGTTAATTGTTTTCTATATTTGTTGGCCATATCCTTAACTGATTTAGCATAGATAATAGCTTTCTTGTCTTTTGAATAATTTTTATAATCACCCCAGCCTTTATAATAAGCTAAATACTGCTTATATGGATCCTTCTTAGAAATTTTTAAAATCTTATTAGTTTTATGAATATACCAACCAATAAAATCAACGGAGTCTTTAAATCTTGCTCTTGTTGCTAATGGGCTATTTGTTTCTCGTTTATATTGTTCCCATGTTCCTTTTACTGCTTGTGAATAACCAAATGAACTTGAAGGTCTTTTGAAAGGAATAACTTTAAATAATTTTTTTCGTGGTGGCTTAGCTAACCAATTGAAATCACTTTCTTTTTTGACAAAGGCTAATTGTAAATGAATAGGTGCTCCCCATCTTTCATACGAAGCTTTCGCATGTTTATACCAAAGATATCTTTCCTCAAAAATTGCACAACTATTTTGGGTATTTTTTGGAATCGAAGAGCATGCGCTAAGAATAAATAGAATTAAAATTAATATAATTTTTTTAAAATGAATCACTTTCTCATTTATACTAGAAATTAATTAAGCTTTCTCCACTTTTCTGGCATCATAAAAGATCCTTCCCACACGCCAAGCTTATTTTCTTTTGCATAAGCTTCATCTCTCACATAATCTTTTGAATATCTTTTGTACGCTACCGCATTACCTTTCCTGACCATCCATTTATTAAGGTTAATTTTATCCTTAAAACAAGTAGCTAAAAATCTTTTGTATCTATCTTTTGATGACGATATGCATTTTATTTTTGAATTATTAATTTTATCTATTAATTTTTTTTTCGCAACGATACCACATGAATAATTTTTATTAAATTCAAACCCGATTATTGCCGAAATTTTTAAAAATGGTTTTTTACATTGTTGTTTAATTTCCGGAGCATCAATTCCTTGTAGTCTTATTTTTTTATTATTAATATGCACAGTATCGCCATCAATTATTTTTGGCACTCCATAAATTTCTGTACTGTTTAACGTTTGAGCTAAGAAAAACGTTACGATTAATATTAAAGATATTTTCGACATTTTATAAACCTATTAAGTAATAAAATTATAACTACTCCAGTAAAATTAGCTATTAAATCATAAAATTCAAAAGCTCTATTAGGAATTATTAAGTGGGAAATTTCTAATACGCAGGAAATAAATAATATAAATCGATAATTAGTTAAAATATTTTTAGCTCTTAATCTTACTGTCGTAGCTAATATAGTAATATAAGAAAAAAAAATTAAATGGTTAATTGATGTACCTATTGGATTATATATTAAATTTGGTTGTTGGCCTAAGTTTCCATATAAGAGATAACCTATTAAACTCCCAGGAAATAAATACAGAATGAGTAAAACTAATAATGAAAAATAGTAAACATGCTCTGTTAATTTAAATATAGTATTTTTCATTATCAATTTAATATAGTACATAATAGCTAAATTAACTATTATGACTAAACTAATTCTCATAAGACATGGCCAAAGTGTTTGGAATGCAGAAAATAGGTTTACTGGATGGGTAGATGTAGATCTTTCTGATAAAGGAGTCCACGAAGCAGAAACATCAGGTCAGATTATTAGGGATTTAAATATTAAAATAGATATCTCTTATACATCATATTTAAAGAGAGCAATTAAAACTCTTACAACTATTCTTAAAAAAAATAGCCTAGAACTTAAATTCAATACTGCTTGGCAACTTAATGAAAGGCACTATGGATCTTTAACGGGTTTAAACAAAGAAGAAACAAAAAATAAAATTGGTGAAGAACAATTCAAAAAGTACAGGAGATCCTGGGATATAGCCCCTCCTCCAATGGATGAAAAAAGTGAATACCTAAATTTATTCAGTCCACTGAATGCTAGTATACCTGTAGGAATGACCCCATTTGCTGAGTCATTAAAAAGTACATATGAAAGGGTGGTACCTTTTTATGAAAATGAAATTAAGAAAAATCTTTTAGAAAATAAGAATATTTTAATTTCAGCTCATGGAAATTCTCTAAGAGCTTTATGTAAATATTTATTTAATATTTCTGATACAAAAATAAATGAATTAGAAATACCAACAGGTAATCCGCTATTAATTGAATTTGGTGATAATTTAAAAATCGAAAAATATTATTATTTAGACAAGTCCAGAGCTAGGGATATAATTTTTAATCAATAATATTAAGACTTTGAATTTTCCTATACATATCAGAAGTGTTTAAGTGATAAAATTTTTGATTGCTTTCTAAGCCCAGTAAGTTTTTATCTTTTATTAATCTATTCCATATTTTATTCACTGAAAAAACTTCTGATTTTTCATTCGTGAAAACACTCCTGTTAATAATTTGCAATCCAGTAAAAATAAATTGATTTTCACTATCCTTAGAGATTATTTCATTATTTAAATTAAAATCTCCTTTAAAGGTAGGATCAATGGATAATTTCTTGTTCACTAAAAGTAACGTCGGTTTATTATTCTTTAAATAAATAGCCTCTAGACTTTTTAATTCTGCAAGATAATGCTTACTCCAAACAGTATCTGGATTTATTACAAAAAAAGGATTGTCACCATAATTTTGTGTACCTTTAAGTACACCTCCGCCTGTGTCTAATAATAAATCTTCTTCATTAGAAATTGTAATCTTAACTTTAAATTTCTTTCTATTAATAAATGATTTAATCTGATCAGAAAGATAATGAACATTAATACTTATTTCTTGCACACCATAGCTGATCAATAAATTTATCGCTCTTTCTAATAATGTATAATTATTTATTTCTAATAATGGTTTAGGAGTTTTTAATGTCAAAGGTTGCATTCTTTTTCCTAACCCTGCTGCTAAAATCATTCCGTATTTAATATTCATATTTTATTAAATTTTTTGAGTTTTTTAATAGATAAGTGTTTGTAAAATAATAATTTTAAGTTTTTGAGTGCTGGGTTTTGTAATCTTTTTTTTATGAGCGTCCATGTGTAAGGTAAAAATTTGAGATAGTGATTTTTGTTATCTCTTTTGTATAAACGTACGAATATTCCTAATATTTTTAAATTTCTTTGCACTGACAAAATATCAAAGTCATTTTTTAATTTTTGTATATGATCGTTTTTGAGTTTAGAATTCTTATGATAAAAATCTAATAGTTTATTTTGTAATTGATTCGGTAATTTTATTCTTACGTCGTCAATTAAGGATGCTATATCATACAAAGGATTTCCAATAATTGCATCCTGGCTATCAATTATTCCTAATTTGTTTTTATTAATCATTACATTTGAAATATGAAAATCTCTATGCACAAATGTATTATTTTTGAAATTTAATTTTTTATATGTTTTATTTAATTCGGATCTAAGAATTTTCTTAATTTTGCTAGTTTTTTTATTTCTGAGAACATATTTTAAATACCAATCAAAAAACAAATCAGATTCTTTGTGAAGATTAGATAATGTATAACTCGGTATTTTAATTTTTAGCTTTCCAAATTTATAAAGTTTTTTTGCTTTTATTTTTTGTATCTTAATTAATAATTTTATTAATGATTTATAGCTGTTAAGCTTGTTTTTTTTTGAAATTATGTGATCGTAGAAAGATTTTTCCCCTAAATCAGATATTTCGATCATATCGTTTTTATAATGATTGCTTAATAATTTTGGAGCATTAATATTGTTGTTATTAAGAATATTATTTATCACCACATATGCTGCAAGATTTTTAAATTTTTCTTTTTTGGCAAAGACTATGATTGAGGTTTTGTTTTTTTTTTTTAATCTATAAAATTCTCTAAATGAAGCATCTCCTGAAATTTTTTTCAATTTATATTTCATTTTCAAAATCTTTCCATTTGCTTACACCATTTATTTTCATTTTTCTTTCCTTATCATTTCCTCCGTACTCTAAATGAATTTCTAATTTATTAGTCAATGGTGTTTTAATTAAGTCAGGCCATTCTATAATTTTAATTGTTTTGTCATTTTCTGAAAAAATACCAAGATGATCTAATTCATTGGCTTTTTTAATTCGATAAAGATCATAATGCATAATCTTAAGATCTTTAATTTCATATTCATAAAGTAAGTTAAATGTAGGACTCAACACCTCTGTTTCTTTAAGTCCTTTTTGAATTTGTAAGTTATTAATTAAATATCTTGTGAATGTAGTTTTTCCTACACCGATTTCACCAATTAAGAAGATGCAATCTCCATTTTCTAATTTTTTTGAAATTGTTTTAGATATTTGATTTAAATGGTCTAAAGATTTAACAATCATTAGCTACTACTAGTAGCGATAAGTATCCGGCTTGAATGGTCCTGATGGTTTAACGCTGATATAATCTGCTTGTTCCTTTGTCATCTTTGTTAATTTAGCACCCACTTTTTCCAAATGAAGCATTGCAACTTTTTCATCAAGGTGTTTTGGAAGTACATATACTTTCTTCTCATATTTGTCTGAATTGTTCCATAATTCAATTTGAGCAATTACTTGATTTGTAAATGAGGCACTCATTACAAAACTAGGGTGACCTGTAGCACATCCTAAGTTCACCAGTCTTCCTTCAGCTAAAAGAATAATTCTTTTTTTACTAGGCAGTTCGATTTCATGAACTTGAGGTTTTATTTCATCCCACTTATAATTTTTCAACGCCTCAACTTGAATCTCATTGTCAAAGTGACCAATGTTACAAAGTATTGCTCTGTCTTTCATATTCCTCATATGATCTGCAGTAACAATATCTTTATTTCCTGTTGCTGTTACGACGATATCAGCGTCTTTAATAGCTTCATCCATCACAACAACTTCGTAACCTTCCATAGCAGCTTGTAAGGCACATATCGGGTCTGTCTCAGTAACCATTACTCTTGCTCCTGCTTGACGCAAAGAAGCTGCGCTCCCTTTTCCAACGTCACCGAATCCAGCAACGATGGCTACTTTTCCTGACATCATTACATCAGTTGCTCTTTTTATTCCGTCTACTAAACTCTCTCTACAACCATAAAGATTATCGAATTTTGATTTTGTGACTGAGTCGTTTACATTTATAGCAGGGATTAATAATTCATTATTAGACTCCATTTTTTTTAGTGCAAGAACACCTGTTGTAGTTTCTTCTGAAACTCCTTTAACGTTTTCTAATAAATTTTTATATTCTTTGTGCATTAAGGCTGTTAGATCACCACCATCGTCTAATATCATATTTGGTTTCCAATCTTTTTTTCCTTCAATAGTTTGTTTAACACACCACCAGTACTCTTCTTCTGTCTCGCCTTTCCAAGCGAAAACAGGAATACCAGCTTTAGCTATTGCTGCTGCAGCATGATCTTGTGTAGAAAAAATATTACATGAAGACCACCTAACTTCAGCCCCCAATTCAACTAAAGTTTCAATTAAAACTGCGGTTTGAATTGTCATATGAAGGCAACCTAAAATTTTTGCACCCTTTAAAGGGTTTTTACCTTTATATTCTTTTCTTAAAGCCATAAGGCCTGGCATTTCTGTTTCTGCAAGAGAAATTTCTTTTCTACCAAAGTCAGCTTGGGTAATATCTTTTACTTTGTAATCCTGTGACATATTGAAGAAGTTATTATCAACATAAATAAACCATAGCAAGAAATAATCTTAGGACAATTTAGGAAGCAAAACCTCTACCTGTGCACCTTTTGAATTTAACCTATTTGAAGCTGCTATCGTGCCTTTGTGTAATTGGACAATATTTTTTACAATATTTAAGCCTAAGCCAGAGTGTTTGCCGAAACTCGCGGGTCTGTTGCTATAAAATCTTTTAAAGATTTTCTGAGGCGATGTTTCGGCAAAACCAGGTCCCTCGTCTTTTACTGATAGTAATAGATTGCTTGAAGTTTCTTCAAGACTAATTTCAATTTTTTGATTATCCTTACTAAAGGAAATAGAATTATCTAATAAGTTTGCGACCACTTGTTCCAATCTGTTGCTTATACCAAATATAAAATGTCCATTTTTACTTTTAATTTTATTTATGACACTTATCTTAATTTTTTTATTTTGGTTGATAAGATCTTGGTTAAAATCTTCAACCACTCCATTAATAATTTCAACTAAATTAATTTTACCCATTTTCTCACGAGATAAAGATGCTTCGTCTTTAAGAATTTGAGTGTAATCAGTAATTAATCTTTCTATTCTTTCGACATCATGATTTATTATTTTAAGAAGTTTTTCGCCCTCATCTTTTTCAGTAGTTTTGTCTAAAAGTTCTGAAGCGCTTTTTAAGGATGCAAGTGGATTTCTAATTTCATGAGCTAAATCATTTGAGAATGTTTCTGCTTTATTAGTACGTTGTTGTAATTCTTTAGTCATTTCATCAATTGATTGGGTTAATTTGCCAATTTCATCATCTCTTACAAAAACTTTATTTATATCAATTGTTTGATTAGATTTCTTTTTAATTCCGTCACTAAATTTAACTAAGAGGCCAATCGGTTTGAGGATATATTTATTTAAAAACAGAGAGAAAATTAAAATCACGATAACAACAGCAATCATAGTTCTAATTATAAATGCTTTTCTCTCTTTTACAGCAGTAATGATATCATTCGCTTGTTCTGAAACTACAATATATCCAATATCATTATTTTGAAATTTGATTTTGCTCAATGTACTTACAAAAAAATTATTTTTTTCGTCGTTAATGAGAGTCATTATTTCGTCATTATATTTATTTGTAATAATATCCTTAATTTCATCTACTTCTTTGTCTTCAAGTCTTTCTTCAATCTCTGGTGTAATTAGTTCACTTCCCAATGTTTCCTCAAAAATTATATCTGATCCTGTAAAAACACTTTGATCCAAATCTAAAATATTTGTATCACCAATAAGGTTTCCTGATAAATCATAAAATTGAACACGGTCTAAGCTTTGAAATAGAAATCTTGTGGAAAGTAAAAAATCTCTGACTCCCTCCTTTGTATAATCTATATTAAGTCTCTCAAGATTATCCTTGGTATTATTTATAACTATTTTGTGATTCTCCGATCTTTCTTTTACTAAGGTCGGCTGAATTGCTTCAAGGTATATAATTGTAAAAAGTCCTAGAATAGAAAAGACAGTGAGGTTAATTATTAAAAATTTCTTTAAAATAGAAGCTGATTTTTTTTGTTTCATTAACTAACATTCCATCTATACCCACTTCCATATCTAGTTTCAATTGCAGAAAACTTTTCATCAACCTTTTTAAACTTTTTTCTTATTCTTTTTACATGACTGTCGATTGTTCTATCTTCAATTTCAGTATTTTCCTTATAGGCTATATCCATTAAATGAGCTCTTTCTTTTATCACTCCTGGCCTTTTAGCTAATTCTTTTACTATTAAAAATTCTGTAGTGGTCAGTTTATCTGGTAAAGCTTTTCCATTCCATTCACACTCTAATTGTGCAGGGTCTAACTTTAATTTACCATGACTAATTATATTTTTTGTATCATCGACAGTATTAGTTTTTTTCCTTAATTGAACTCTTATTCTCTCTATTAAAACTTTTGTAGAAAAACCTCCAGATTTTTTGACAAAGTCATCAGCACCCAACTTCAAACCAAGTAATTCATCAACTTCATCATCTTTTGATGTTAAGAAGATAATTGGAATTGACATTTTTTTTTTAAGTTTTTTTAGCAACTCTTCTCCATCCATTCTTGGCATTTTAATATCTAGAATTGCTAGATCAGGTGGATTTCTAGTTAATCCAATTAAAGCAGACTCTCCGTCAATATACGTTTGGACTTTAAATCCTTCTCTTTCTAAGGCCATGCTTATACTTGTTAGTATATTTCTATCATCATCTACTAAAGCAATTGTTTGGGTCATATTTTTATTCTCTTGATTATGATGTCAAAATTTAGGCGTTTAATGGGCCTCCCCCCAATTGTTTCCAGAGTTAATACTAACTTCTAAGGGTATAGAAAACATATGATGATCCGAACTTGAAACTGAAGTCATTGCTTCTTTTACCATCTTCTTTACTTCATTCTCATCTTTTTTTAAACACTCAAAAATAAGTTCATCGTGTATTTGTAAAAGCATTTTTGCTTTCTTTTTTTCTTCAAGAGCCTTATCAATTTTTATCATTGCCAATCTAATAATATCTGCAGCCGATCCTTGTATTGGGGCATTAATGGCTGCTCTTTCCTGAAAAGCTCGTACACTAAAATTTTTATCGTTAATTCCTCTTAAATGAATTCTTCTTCCAAAAATATTTGTGACAAAACCCTGCTTCCTGCAAGTTTTAATCGTAGTGTTCATATAATCTTTTATCTCAGGAAATTTCCTAAAATATGAATTAATAAAACTTAAAGCTTCTTCGTTTGATACCGATATTTGTTTTGCTAATCCATATTGTGTTATTCCATAAATAATTCCAAAATTAATAGCCTTTGCTTTTCGTCTAAAATCATCTGTCACTTTTGCAATTGGAACATCAAAAACTTGGCTTGCTGTTAAAGAATGGATATCTTGATTATTTTTAAAAGCTTTCTTTAGTTCTTTTACATCAGCCATATCAGCAAGAATTCTCATCTCTATTTGATTATAGTCTGCTGAAATAAGTAAATTATTTTTATCTGCTACAAATGCTTTCCTAATCTCTTTGCCATCTAAAGTTTTTATAGGAATATTTTGTAAATTTGGATCACTCGAGGCTAGCCTACCAGTATTAGTTGCTGCTAGTAAGAAAGAAGTGTGAACTCTTTTTGTTTTTTTACTTATATGATCTTGCAAAGCGTCTGTGTAAGTACTTTTCAGTTTTGAAACCTGCCGCCATTCTAAAACCAAATTAGGAAATTTATGTCCCGATAAAGCTAAATCCTCTAAGATTTTAGCACTCGTAGCTAAACTCCCTTTTTTTGTTTTTTTTAACTTAGCTATCTTTAGATCATTATAAATAATTTCTCCTAATTGTTTTGGTGATCCGATGTTGAATTTTTTACCTGATATTTTGTAAATTTCTTTTTCAATAGTTATTAATCTTTCCTCAAATTTCTTAGAAAGCTTTTTAAGGTAAGTGTCGTCTACTTTTATGCCGTTCATCTCAAGCCTTGAAAGGATTTTGATCATTGGTTTTTCAAATTCCTCATAAACTCTTTCTAACTTTTCCTCAGACACTCTTTCAGATAAAACTTCATATAATCTAAGAGTTATGTCTGCATCTTCAGCAGCATATTCAGTGGCAGGTTTTATATCTACATCTGCAAAATTTAATTGTTTTTTTCCAGTTCCTACTAAATCTTTATACGAAATAGTTTTATGGCCAAGGTGCAATTCAGATAGAGTATCCATGTTATGTCTATTATTTCCAGCATCTAATGTGTACGAAAGTAACATCGTGTCTTCTATTGAGCTTAATTCGATGCCGTTATTTTTAAATATAATAAAATCGTATTTAATATTTTGGCCGACTTTTTTTATACTTGGATCTTCTAAAATTGGTTTAAGTTTTTTTAAAACTATATCCTTTTTTAATTCCGTTCTATCTTTATGACCTACTGGAATATAAAACGCCTGGTTAGCTTCATAACATACTGATATACCCACTAGATCTGCTTCTTGTGGATTTAGAGAAGAAGTTTCAGTATCAACCGCTATCACTGATTTTTCATCCAGTTTTTTTATTAATTCGTCAAGTTGTTTTTCTTTTGAAATAGTTTTGTAGATCTTGGTATTTATCTTATTATTTTTTTTTAATAGAGTTTTGTTGTTTAAATCTTTATTTGTAGGTTCACCATAAAAACTAATTGCTTGGCTTAGCAGTCTATTAAACTCCATTTCTCTTAAAAAATCATACAATTTATCTTTATTTATATCTTTAATGATGAAATCAGCAGCATCATTCTTGAGCGGGACATCATTTTTCAAAGTAACTAATTGCTTACTAATCATGGCTTTATCTTTGTTAGATAATAATGTTTCTCTTCTTTTATTTTGAGGTATTTCTGATGCCTTTTTTAATAAATTTTCTAACGTTTTGTATTTATTTATAAGTTCTGATGCGGTTTTAATGCCAATGCCGGGAACTCCTGGAACGTTATCTGAACTGTCTCCAGCAAGTGATTGCACGTCTATTACTTGATCTGGTTTAACTCCAAATTTTTCGATTACTTCTTTTTCACCTATTACTTTACTTTTCATAGGATCAAATAGTCTGACTTTATTTGATACTAACTGCATCAAATCTTTATCAGATGAAATTACGGTTACCTTTGCTCCTGCTTCTGTAATTTTTTTTGCATAAGTTGCTATAAGGTCATCTGCTTCATAATTTGAAAGTTCAATTGATGGTAAGTTAAAAGCTTCAACAGATTTTCTTATATATTCAAACTGAGGGGCTAAATCATCAGGTGCTTCTGCCCTGTTTGCTTTATAATCACTGTAAATTTCATTTCTAAAATTTTTTCTAGCTGAGTCAAATATAACAGCAAAATGAGTAGGTTTGTTTTTAGAATCATCTGATCTAGCATCCTCTAAAAGTTTAAAAAGCATCGAACAAAAACCACTTACAGCTCCTGTGGGCAGGCCGTCACTTTTTCTAGATAAGGGCGGTAACGCGTAATAAGCTCTGAATATATAGCCTGAACCATCTATTAAATAAAAATGATCTGTTTTTTTTATTGAACTCATATATACATATTACATTGAATTCTTAACTTAGATTAAAAAATTATGTCTAATAATGCTTTAACTGTTGAAAATCTTAATAAAACCTATTCGAATTCCAAAACAAAAAAAGAAACTAAAGCTATAACTGATTTAAATTTTGAAGTTAAAGAGGGAGAAGTGTTCGGACTGCTTGGTCCGAATGGTGCTGGCAAAACAACTTTTTTAAGTATTTTAGGAGGAACAGTAAGTAAAACATCCGGATATGTTAATGTTTGGGGTTTCGATCTAGACAAAAACCCAAGGCAAGTTAAAGCTTCTATAGGAATAGTTCCGCAGGAAGTAAACTTAGATGCTTTTTTCAGTCCAAAACAATTACTAGAACTTCAAGCTGGTCTTTATGGAATAGCCAAAAGAGATAGAATAACAGACTTAATACTCCAAATGGTTTCCTTGGAAAGTAAGGCTTATGCGTATTCAAGAAGTTTGTCTGGTGGTATGAAAAGAAGACTTTTAATTGCAAAAGCAATGGTTCACCAACCTCCAATATTAATTTTAGATGAGCCAACAGCAGGAGTGGATGTGGAACTTAGAAACAACCTTTGGAATAATGTAAAAAAACTTAATAAAGAGGGCGTAACAATAATTTTAACAACTCACTATCTTTTGGAAGCGCAAGAAATGTGTGATCGTATAGCTATCATTGATAAAGGTAATTTAGTTGCTTTAGATACAACAGAAAAACTTTTAGAGAGAATTAAAACTAAAAAAATCAATTTCAAGGTAAAAAATGTAGATTTAAATCTCCCCCTAATTATGAAAGGTATAAAGTTTAAAATCATTTCAAAAAATCAAATTACTGCAATATATGAAAAAAATTCATTAAATTTTGGTGAAATAATTAATTATTTCAAGCAAAACAACTTAAAAATTGAGGACATTTCTACAGATGATGGTGACTTGGAAGATGTATTTATACAATTAACAAAGCACTAGATTTTAATGAAAAAAATGTTTATTTAATAATATGGAATTAGTAAAAAATTTAAAACAATCAAAAATATTAAAATATGTTTTCCTAGCTTTAATTGGAAGCATAGTCTTAGCTATTTCTTCAAAAATTAAAATTCCTTTTTATCCTGTTCCAATGACGATGCAAACATTTGTGATTTTAGTAATAGGTATTGGTTTTGGTTGGAAATTAGGATTAGCAACTGTATCTTTATATTTATTCGAAGGAATTATTGGATTACCAGTTTTTTCAGGAACTCCAGAAAAAGGTATAGGATTAATTTATTTCACTGGTCCTACAATGGGTTATCTCTTGGGTTTCTTGGTTGCAGTCTATATTTCTGGAAAATTTACCTATGATAATAGTGTAATAAAAAACTTTCTAAAACTTTTGCTTGCAACAAGTTTTATTTATTTTTTAGGAATAACTTGGTTGGGCAATTTAATTGGCTGGGATAAACCAATTTATCAGTTGGGTGCACATCCTTTTTTAATTGCAGAACTTTTTAAAATACTAATTGCTACCTTAGCAATTAATCAAATCAAAAAAATTAACAAATTAATTTAGTTTTATCTTGGAGACCTCTTAGAAAGAATTCTTTGAAGGGTTCTTCTGTGCATTTTAAGTCTTCTTGCTGTCTCAGAAACATTTCTATTACATAATTCGAAGACCCGGTGTATGTGTTCCCATTTTACTCTATCGGCAGACATTGGGTTTTCAGGTGGTTTTGCTTTTGACTCAGGTGAGGCCAATAAAGCCGCCTCAACATCGTCTGCATCTACAGGTTTAGCGATATAGTCTATTGCACCAACCTTTACGGCTTCCACAGCTGTAGGTAGATTCCCGTAACCCGTTAGCATTACAATTCTGCTATCTTTATTATTTTTTGATAATTCTTTTACAACATCCAGTCCGTTACCATCTTCAAGCCTTAAATCAACTACTGCAAAGGCTGTGGGGTCTGTTTTTGCAATATTAATACCCTCAGCTACTGATTTAGCCTCTTTAACTTGAAATCCTTTCTTCTCCATGGCTCTTGCAAGCCTACCCCTTAAGGGATCATCATCATCTAGGATTAATAGGGATTTATCAGCAAAGTCTGCTAATTTTAGCTGCTCTGGTACGTTTTTTTGTGTTCTCATTATTCGTCATATAGGTACTGTTGACAAAATTTTCAACGACAAAAATGTCCTTTTTTTCTTTACATAGCGTCAAAAAAACCTTAAACGCGAAATAAATAAGGTTTTTTTTATTAAATTTTTTAAAAAATCTTTGTGTAATTTAACGTAAGGAACACATGAAATGGGAAAATTTAAAACAGTTAACGAACTAGTTAACTCATTACAACCAGATCACCCCGTATATTGTATACGGTTAAACGAGATTAAAAAATCCGTAAAATTTTTTAAAGATAATTTTCCTGGAAAAATACTCTACGCTGTTAAAACGAATCCAAACGAAAAAATTATTAAACAGATTATTGCTAATGGTGTTAATGAATTTGATGTTGCTTCTCTAAATGAAATTAAGCTTCTAAATAAAATTAAGTCGGATGCGAAGTTGCATTTTATGCATACTATTAAAAGTAAAGAAAGTATATCGTCAGCTTACTTCGATTATGGTGTTAAAAGTTTTTCTCTTGATAGCAAAGATGAGTTGAGGAAAATTCTAGAGGCCACTAATCAAGCAAAAGATTTAGAATTATTTGTAAGAATTGCAATTTCGAATGAACACGCTGAAATAGATCTATCTAGAAAATTTGGCGCGCTTCCCTCTGAAGCTTTGGGATTAGTAAGATTATGTAAGGAACATTCAAAAAAACTTGGCATAAGTTTTCACGTTGGCTCTCAATGTATGCACAAAATTTCTTACTCAAAAGGAATTCGTGAAATAGGAAATATAATTAAAAAAACAAAAATAATACCAAATACAATTAACGTTGGTGGAGGATTTCCATCTGTATATCCAGATCTTAATCCTGAACCATTAATTAATTATATGGAAGAAATTAAAAAAGAGATTAATAATTTAAAGTTAAATAAATTACC
>CACFJO010000008.1 GCA_902566675.1 uncultured Pelagibacteraceae bacterium | reverse complement strand
ATCTCAAAAGGTGAAAAAATACTTGTTATAGACGACTTGATAGCAACCGGTGGGACAGCAGAGGCTGCTGCAAAACTTATCAAAATTTCTGGGGGAGTTGTTGCAGGTTTTGTATTTGTAATAAATTTATTTGATCTACCTGGTAATAAATTACTAAAAGAAAAAGGATTTAAAACGGAATGTTTAGTTGATTTTCCTGGACACTAATTTTTTATAAAATTGTTAATATAATCTTTTAAATTTATTTTACCGTAATACTTATAAATTTTATTTGATAAATTTCTATTCGTTAATGCAGAAGCATATCTTTCACCCTTTCTTTTGGGTAAAAGTTTTATTTTAAATTTAAAAAAGTTTGCTACTTCTCTAATTGAGTAAGATTTTTTACTTGCTATACTATAATGTCTACATAAATTTTTTTTCCAAGCTAAATAACAAACTTCTATTGTATCATCGATATGAGTAAACCTTCTAGTTTGTGTTCCAGGTCTTACAACAGGCAGTGCTTTACCTCTCCTGTAATGGTCTTCAAATATCCCTATAACAGTAGACATATTTCCTTTGCATATTTGAGATGGTCCATAAACATTGTAAAAATAAATTACTTCATACTTGAATTTAAACCATCTTTTTAAATTTTCCAGTATTTCTAAATTTTTTGCTTTAGAAAAAGCATAAGGAGACAAGTTTCTATCTTTACCTTTATTTCCTAAAGATGCTGAGGTAGCTGAATAAATTAATTTAATTTTATTTTTCAAGCAAAAATTAAAAACAGAGTTAGAACCAATAGAATTAGACTTTATACAATCATTCATGTGCAGAAAACTCTGGTAAATTCTTGCAAATTCTCCAAAATGGAAAACACTTTGAATCTCTTTTGGTTTCTTTACAATTTTTGCAATATTAACTGTATCTCCTTTAATATAATTAACTCTTGAATTCTTAACATGATTTTTCGTGACACCTGATGAATAATTGTCAATGCTTATAATTTTATAATTAGTTTTTTTTAAAAGGAATTTAATTAGATTTGTTCCTACAAAACCAGCCCCACCTGTTACTAATATTTTTTTATTTATCGGCATTTCGGATTAATAACGGTAAGGTTAAAATAAATCAATCTAATGATGGTCTGTACCAAGATTTTTTTCCTAACATTGAATTAATTATTCCACTCATTCTACAAAAATATATAATCTTCTTTTCATTATTAAACATAAACTGGTAAAAAACTGTCTTAAAAATAGAGGATAAAAGTTTTGGTAAAATATTTAAAAATGCATAAAAATATCCTTGGTGTTTGTTGTGAAAATAAAAAGTTGACCACATCCAATGCCAATTTCTACTTTTTTCTAATTCTAAGTTTTTGGTTTTTGAAACTGAAGCGGCTCCATCATGATTTATTATTATTGTTCTATCTAAAAATATCTTGCCTCCCTTTTTTTTTACATCTTTGCAAAGATCAATTTCTTCAAAATATAAAAAATAATTTTCATCAAAATATTTTTTATTAAATTTTTCTAAATTAAAAAAAATTGCAAAACCTTTTATGTTATTAACCTCTATTAAATGATTAGAGCTATCATTGTTATCAATTCCCTGATCATTTGCAGGTCCTAAAAGCCAAAAATCTTTTTGATTTTTTGCAGACGAAAGAAAATTATTAATTGCGTATTTATCTAGTTTTGTATCAGGATTTAATACTAAGGCATATTTTGTTTTAACATTATTTAAACCAATATTATTTGCAACAGCATAACCTTTATTGGACCCAGTTAAGATGCATTCAATGTTAGGGTGCCTATTCTTAATTTGTTTTTTAAAGTCTTGATTATTCGAATTTTCTATTATGATTATTGGCACATTTTTTGGTATAGAATCTAAACAAGAAAAGATCTTTTCCTCGCTTTTATAGGTAACAATTACTATTGTAAGTTTATTTGATTCCATAAAATAATAATATTTTATTTTAAAAGATAATTCTTTTGCTAATTTAACACATTAATCATATAAATCTTAAGAGATAATATGAAAAAAGTCATTGTAACAGGTGGTTCAGGTTTCATAGGCACTAACTTGATAAACTTTCTTATAAAAAAAAAATATTTTGTAATTAATATAGATAAGTTAACTTATTCTTCAAACGAATACGATAACTCAAAAAGAAATTCAAAAAATTATAAACTTTATAGATTAGATATTAATAATAAATCAAAAATTACGCGGATTATCAAAATTTATAAACCAAAAGCTATTTTTAATTTAGCTGCAGAAACTCACGTAGATAGATCAATCGATGGACCTAAAAAGTTTATTCAAACAAATATTAATGGAACATTTAATTTGCTTGAAAGTTTAAGATATCTTAAAAGAAAAAAAATTACTCCAAAATTAATTCATATCTCAACTGATGAAGTATATGGTGATATCAAAAATAATTTAAGATCCAAAGAAAATAGCAAGTATGAGCCTAGTTCTCCTTATTCAGCCTCAAAAGCAAGCGCTGATCATCTTGTTAAATCTTATTGTAGAACTTATAATTTGAATATTGTCATATCGAATTGTTGTAACAATTATGGGCCGTATCAATTTCCTGAAAAACTAATTCCAAAAATGATTTCAAATATTTTAAATAACAAAAGTCTTCCAATTTATGCTAGAGGAAAAAATTCTAGAGAATGGATACATGTTTTAGACCATTGTGAAGCCTTATTAACGCTTTATTTAAAGGGTAAATCTGGAGAGAGTTACAATGTCGGTTCAGGAAAAAATATGAAGAATTTAGACCTTGTTAAGAAAATTTTAAAAATATCTAATAATCTTGATCTAACTATAGGTAACAAAGTGAGGATTAAATTTGTAAAAGATAGACCAGGACATGATTTTAGATATGCCTTAAATAGTAAAAAAATGTCTACAAAATTAAAATGGAGACCAAAAATAAATTTTGAAGAAGGTCTTAAAAATACGATTAAATGGTATGTAGAAAATGAAAAATTTTTAAAAAAATTTTCAAAAAAAAGTTATGAAAAAAGATTAGGATTGAATTTATGATTAAAAAAGGGATTATTTTAGCTGGTGGGACTGGAACTCGCATGAGTCCATTGACAAAAGCAGTTAACAAACAACTTTTGCCTTTATATGATAAGCCTATAATTTTTTATCCTCTCTCTATTTTAATGTTGGCAGGAATAAAAAATATTTTGATAATAGTGAATAGAGGACAATTAAATCAATTCAGAAAAATTTTACCGGAAAAAAATAATTTAGGTATTAAAATTGAATATAAAGAACAATTTAAACCCTCAGGATTACCACAGGCTTTTACGATTGGAGAAAAATTTATCGGAAATGATAATGTGGCTTTAATTTTAGGAGATAATTTTTTTTATGGTCAAAGTCTAACAAAAATATTAAGAAAAAATATCAATTTTAAAAAAGGTTCAAAGATATTTTTACATCCAGTTAGGAGTCCTCAAAACTATGGAGTAGCTCAACTAGTTAATAATAAAGTTTCAAAATTGATAGAAAAACCGAAAAAAACAAAATCTAATTTAGCTGTAACAGGTTTGTACTTTTTTGATAATAGAGTAATTGAATATTCAAAAAAATTAAAATTCTCCAAGAGAGGGGAATTAGAAATTATTGATTTACTAAATATTTATAGAAAAAAGAAAATTTTATCAGCGGAATTAATTGGTAGGGGTGGAGCATGGTTAGACACTGGTAGTGTTGAAGATTATTATAATGCCTCAAATTTCATTTCCACTATAGAAAATAGACAGGGTTTTAAAATTGCTTGCATAGAAGAAATTGCCTTAAAAAATAATTGGATTAATAAAGCAGATGTTAAAAAAGCGATTCAATTTTATGGAAATTGTAATTATTCTAAATATCTAAAATCTTTAATTTATTAATGACAAAAATTTTAGTAACAGGATCTGAGGGAAGATTTGGTAAAATTTTAAAAAAAATAAAAACTTCACACAAATTTATATATAAAAAAAAACAAGAATTAAATATTTTATCAATCAAATCTATTAATAAAAATATCAAAAAATATAAACCAAAAATTATTCTTCATCTCGCTGGTTTATCAAGACCTATGGATGAACATAAAAAAAATATTTCTAAAAGTATCGATTTAAATATAATTGGAACATGTAATATCGTGAAAGAGGCATCAAAGTTTAAAATAAAAGTAATTTATCTTTCTACAAGTTACGTTTATCCTGGGTTGAAAGGTAATCATAAAGAGGAGGACCCTTTAAGACCTTGGAATAATTATGCTTGGTCAAAACTAGGAGGCGAAAGCGCCGTGCAAATGTACAAAAATTCTCTAATAGTAAGATTGTGTATGACTGAAAAGCCATTTATTCATAAAAAAGCTTATGCAAATGTAAAATCTAATTTTATCTATCAGGAAGATGCAGCAAAATTGCTTATTAAAATAATAAATAAAAATGGAGTTATTAATTTAGGTGGTCCATCACAAACCATCTACAAATTTGCAAAAAAAGATAATACAAAATTAAAAAAGATATTTTCTAAGGGTGAATTCCCAAAAAGAACTGACATGAATTTAAGAAAATTAAATTCCTATTTAAAACGATGATTATTAAAAAGACGAAGTTCAAAGGTTTATTTATTGTTAAACAAATAAATAATAATGATAATAGAGGCAGTTTAAGAGAGACATTTAACAATAAAATACTTAAAAAAAAATTTGTTTTTGAATATTGTACAATTTCAAAAAAAAATGTTTTGAGGGGATTTCATATTCAAATAAAAAATAAACAATCAAAATTTGTAAATGTTATTAAAGGAAAAATTTTAGATGTAGTTATTGACCTCAGAAGGAATTCAAAAACTTTTGGTAAGGTCTTCAAAATTATACTTTCTCAAAAAAATGCGTTAGGTTTATTTATCCCTAGAGGATTTGCACATGCATATTATAGTTATGATAAAGAAAATATAATATATTATAAATTAGATAATTATTATTCTCCAAAATACGAAAGTGGAATAATTTTTAATGATACTGATTTGAAAGTAAAATGGCCAAATAAAAATATGAAAGTTTCAAAAAAAGATAAAAAACTTCTAACCTTTAAACAATTCAGAAATAAATTTTAATTTAATGATGAAATATCTCTAACGGTAATTGGGAGTGTAGTAAATTTTGTGTTTTTTTTAAACCAATAAGACAGGTATCTCTCAGCTAAAAAACCATAAATTCGTTTCAGTCCATATCCTTCCAAATCAAATCCAAATATTTTTTCACATCTTTCCAACCAAGGAAACACGGACTCATAGTATTTTTTTAGAATTCTACTCGATTTACAAATAAACATATTGTGAGGATTAAATGATACCTCTGAATTTACAAAATATCTAAAATCTGACCTGTTCTCTAGATCCAATTCCTTTATAGCTTTATCTAGAGTTCCTTCTCCATGAAACATATCAAAGTGGAATTTAATATTTCTTTTGTTTTTATCAAATAATAAAAGAGGATTTTTTATCATCATAATAGGATTTTTTTTTATGAATTTTGATAATCTTAATTGATTAATATATAAATTCTCACCCAAAACGCTCTCATAGTTTTCTAATTCACCATCTATTGTTTTAAGAATATTTTTATTCAACTCTTCAAAAGTACCAAGATAAATTTCTTTTTTATCTTTCATCCAAAACTTTCTGTATTGACAAAATCCAATCCATTCGTTTTCTTTTTGACTTTGTATGCCATTTTTCCAAAACCAATAATGGAAAGTATACTCGCCATAAAAAGGATTTTTATGTGAAATATGTTCGCCAAGATTATCTCTTAAAAAATTATTAGATTTTATATTTTCGCCTAATCCTACAGGCAAATAATTCAAGCTTTTGATTTTCTCTGAATGATCGTTATTAACGGTAATACAATACATTTTGATGTTATTCATTTTTAGAATTTTAAATATATTTCCATAAATTTGGTAGCGAGGGGCGGATTCGAACCGCCGACCCCAGGCTTATGAGTCCTGTGCTCTAACCAACTGAGCTACCTCGCCTTAAATAAGTTTAATATTACAGTATTGTTCAATAAACAACAATTTTAATTCAATTTTTCTACAGCAAAACAATATTTCGAAAATCTTATTTTTTGGAATGGGAAAGTCTTAATTAAATCATCTAAATTTTTGCGAATTGATGTTTTTAATTCAACTATTGAATTACTATCATTATAAACCTGATTTGTTAAAAAATTTTCATAAGAAATATTTTTATCTATAGATATCCTTACATCATTTATTTTTGCATACTCTCTCTCATAAGTTACATATAAATTTGGTAAACAGGTTCCATATATATTATCCAAAATTCCTCTTTTCTTTAAATCTTCAAATTCATCTTTAGTAATAATTTTTCTTGTTTTAAATCTGCCTTCAACAGATGAAATTTTTGTTTCTAAATAGTAATTTTTATCATCCGCATTAGGATAGTTTCTAACTCGAATTTTTTTTCTTGGAACAGATCCTTCAATTGAGTCCTTATACATATCTAATTTTAGATTATCAAAATAAAGGCTTTTAATAACTCTTTTTGTATAAAGTGTTTTTGCTGACTCTTTTGAGAGAAATTTCCTAAATTCAAAAATATTTTCTGATTTAAAAAATAATTTCTCTTCAATTCTAAAACTCATTTATTTAAATTGTTTCTACTCTTCTTATTAAGGAAAACTTATCAAAATTAATCTTCTTATTGTTAAATTTACAATTCATATTTTTAAAATTAATTATGCCACCTTCAAATTCTTGTTTTTTTTTGTAAGCAGACAAACAAGTATCGACTGAGTAAAAATTTGAGTTTTTTATATGTACAGTTGAACTATCTTTCGATGCTATTCCTACTTTAGAATTATTTGAAAATATTTCATTCAAATGTAAATCAGATTTTTCACCTACTGATAAAGCTTTATCACCACAATTTTCTGAATAAAATTTCTCTATTTTATAATTTCCGTATGATACATCTACACAGTCATTTTTAGCAGATTTAATTTTTATGTTTTTAAATTTTAAGTTAGAAAAATCCACATCAAGCGCGTCACTAATTGATTCATTAATAAAAACATTATTTACATCTCCTGAAGAATTAATAAAATTTACTGCATCTTCACATGTAGAATCTGATACATTAATTGATAAGTTTTTTACCGACGCGTTAATTAATGATAAGCATCCAGTCAAGCCAGTTTCGTTTATTGGAAAACCTTTTGAAGGTATTTTCTGATCAGAATCATTTAAACTAAATCCTTCGAAATTAATTTTTGTGTCTATTAATTCACCATTAATGAAAAAAATTTTAGCACCAATTAATTCTTGCCTTATATTTATTGAATTCTTTTCATCATCAAAGCTCAAACTAACTCCATCTTCATAAAAAATATTTATATTTTTAAAATTTATTTTATTGTATTTACTGTATTTAAAATTTTGGTTTAAATTGAAATTACTTCCAAGATATTGAATAAAATTGTTATTTTCTGATAAATCACCCTCCAGCAAACTTGATAGTTCTAGAGGTGATAAATTAATATCTAAGCAATTTTCAAGGAAAATTTCACATTTTTGAAAGTTGTTAATATCAAAATTATTCTTGATTAGATAAGTCTTAGGATAATTATTATTTAAATTTTTATGAAAATTTTCTAAAAGATTTTCTACTTCTCTTAACTCGTTGTGTTTAACCATTTCTTCTGAAGTATTATTTATATAATTTTGTTTTAAGACATCTAAATTTGTTGATATTTTATCAATCTTTTTATTAAGTTCTTTTTCAGTCACGATGAGGCCTGATAATCTCAAATTTTCTATAATTTTTTGGTAATTAAGTTCACTCAATTTTTTTTGTAAACTGTCAAAGGAATTATAAAAATGTTTACTTAACGGATATCTAAATATTTTATTTGGAATATTTTTATTTATGTCTGCATTAGAGTCATAATTAATTGGTTCAAAGTAATTTTCCAACGAATTCCAGTAAAATTTTCGATTATTTACAGCTAAACCATGCGAACTGTTTGTTGCTTGCATAAACAAATTATACTCATCTAGTTTAGATATTTTTTGTTTATTAAAATTTGCAAGGAGAGTGTTATCTAAATCATAATCAAAATAATTAAAATTATTAAGTTCATCTTGAAATCTGTTTGAAAAGTATAAATAAATTAAATTTAATTTGTTTACAGAGTCTAAAGACATCTTTTTATGTCCCTCACTTTTTTCTAAGATATTTGAATTAACTTGCTTTGAAAGCATATATTTACTACTTTGATTCATAATGGGCACAACACCCATTTCCCATCCACTCAACTGGTTATCGTCTATTTTACTTACAGATTGAAAAAAAAATCTCTCATCTGCCTCAAGAATAGAGCTCTCCCGTCTTCTATTGAATTCTAACATTTCTTTTGCAGCTTTTTCTTGTAATATCATGGTAGAGGTGATTTCATTTACTCTGGCTTTTACCTTATAAGTTCTTGGGGCAAGATAATTTAAATTTCTTAAAACCTCTGTAACTAGAATTTCATCCTCTAAATTACCTCTTGTATTTGATCTTAATAATTTAAATTTCGTGAATCCTTTTATGTTTCCGTCATTGAGATGGACATCTAAGCTTTGAGATAGAGAATTTTCTACTCTGGCTATATGATCCTTTTCATCACCGCTATGCCTTACTCGTCCCTCAAAAAAACATTTGCTTCCATCATCGTAAGAAATAGTAATTGTAGATGCAAATCTTCTCTTGTATTTATCTGGAACATAACGATACCTATTTGTAAGTATGCGCACACCATTTACGGTCCATTTTTTATATTCATGAATATCAATTTCAATTAAATTAATTTTTAGACCATCAATATCTTTGAGATAGTTTGGGGTAATTTCATATGAGCAACCATTTGCTTTTTGAGTTTCTTTATTTTGACTTCCTGAAACTTGGCTGGATGCAAAAATTAAAAAAAATATTACAAAAAAATATTTTTTCACCATTTTAATTGTAGATAGTGTTTATCTTTTCTATTTGATCAGATTTTTCTATGGTCTCTTTAAACAATTGAAGTTCTTTTTTATTTTCAAAATTTAATCTATAAATTATTTTTTTATCATCAATGTCGTTAAAGGAACTTATTAAATAATCATTTTTTTCAATTAATTCTATTTTATTTTTTGCAACTATTTCTAAAGTATTAGTATTTACTCCCTCATTAAAAGAGGTATTATAGAATGATCTTCCATATTTTTTTGATAAAAACTGAAAAAATTTTACGATTAAAATTATTAAAATTGTACCCAAAATTAATTGAATTGCCCATTTTGTTCTAACACTAGTAGCTATACCAACTGTAATTAACGCGAAATACATAATTAGCTCTAGAGGACTTTTTACCGGATGTCTAAATCTTACAATTGAAAGAGCTCCAATCATCCCTAAAGAAAGAGCAATATTATTAGCGATCGTGTTGGTAATTACATAGGTAATGAGTGGCAATACTAAAAATGAAACTGTCTGAGCATGAGATTTAGCCCACATTTGTCCTGTAAAAATTAAGGCAGTCCTGAAAAGAAAACCTGATCCAACCAACAAAATTAAAAGTTTTAATTCATCCATTGCAATCTTTATACTTTGTTTTTTTAAATTTGTAATTTCTTTTTTATAGAAATTGATAGTGGTTTAATATAAATTTTATTTAATTTAAGCATTTTCTTTGTATTATGAATAAAAAGCTTTAATAAGTATTTAAATCTATAAAAATGATCAAATTTTTGAAAAATATTGGACTGAAAATATTTAATAAAAAGGTATATATAAATAGAAAAAATGCTCAAAAGATTTATTTAAAAAAAGAAAATTATAACAATAGAATTTACGCAAATATTAAATCTTTCACAGATAAAGTAGAAAACAAAAAAGAGTTAAATTTTAGCCACTCTGGACATCTTGGTGATCTAATTTATTCTTTACCCTTAATTCAAGAGATTGCAAAGACGAAAAGGTGTAATTTTTTTATTCGTATAGATAAAATACATGAAAAAAACTATGGAGATATTCCTGCTGGAAATCTTTTTATAGATAGGAAAAAAGCTGAAATGTTATTGCCTCTATTAAAAAAACAAAAATACTTAAATGATGTAAAAATATATAATAATCAAAATATTGATGTTGATTTAGATTTTTTTAGAGAGTCTTTTGAAAATTTAAATTTTCACACTATGAAATGGTATTCACATTTGGTTGGTGTTTCTTTAGATATATCAAAAAAGTTTTTAGATGTTGGGGAGAATTCAAGATTTAAAGACAAAATTATAATCGTAAGATCAAAAAGATACAGAAATGTTATAATTAATTACAAATTTTTAAAAAATGTAAAAAATATAATTTGTCTTGGTTTAAAAGACGAATTTGAAGATCTTAAAAAAGATATTAATCACTTAGAATATTATGATTGCAAAGATTTTTTAGAAATGGCAGAGATAATTAATTCTTGTAAATTTTTAATTGGTAATCAAACCTTTGCTTTTTCAATAGCTGAAGGTTTAAAAGTAAAAAGATTATTAGAGGTATGTCCAGAATTCCCTGTTGTAATTCCTCAGGGTCAACATGCATTTGATTTCTTTCATCAAATTCATTTTGAAAAATATTTCAATATTTTGAACGAATAGATAATTTGCTTAATTAAACTAATCTTAAAGAGTTAAAATTATTCCGAAAACTGTAACTGCTGAGACAGCAGCAACGCTTAGAGCTAGATTTCTGTTTCTCTCAACTTTTTTTTCCTCATTAATTCTTGATAAAAGATCCGTCAGTTTGACTTTGCTCTGTTGTCTCATTTCTTCAACATGATTATCAAATTTGTATTGTGAACTCATATTCAAAATTAAATCATAAATTGAAAAATTTGGAATATCGTTTTTGATCAAATTGGTTTCTCTTGTGTGATTCGGCCCAAAATGATTAAAAAATATTTTAATTTGAGTTTAAAAGCTCTTCCGGAGAGTAATAATTAAGCTTGAATGCTTCTGAGACCCCTTTATGAGTAATATGTCCTTTGTAAACATTTAGTCCAGCTAAATAATTTTTATCTTGTAGAAGAGTTTTTTTATATCCGTTTTCGGATAATTTTATAAGTAATGGTAATGTTGCTTTATTTAAAGCCATTGTAGATGTTCTAGGCACGCCACCTGGCATATTTGCTACACAATAGTGAACAACATTGTCTACAACATATGTTGGGTTAGCATGAGTGGTTGGTTTACTTGTTTCAACACAACCACCTTGATCAATTGCAACATCAACAACAACTGATCCTTTCTTCATAGATTTAATCATATCTTTTGTAACTAATTTTGGAGCCTCGGAACCAGGTATCAAAACACCACCAATCAATAAATCACATTTAGAAATTAGTTTTTTTAAATCAGTCTTGTCACTTTCAGTTGGAATTATTTTATCTCCAAATTGTTCATGCAATTCTTCTAATCTTTTTTTTGATTTATCTACTACATAAACTTTTCCTTTCATGCCAGTTGCAATTATAGCAGCATTTTCACCAACTACTCCACCGCCAAGTATAACTACATTAGCAGAGTCAACTCCTGGCGCTCCACCTATTAATAATCCTCTACCCTTTTGATTTTTTTCTAACGCATGAGCACCTGCTTGAATAGACATTCGCCCTGCTACTGCGCTCATCGGGGCTAACAAAGGAAGTCTTCCCTCGTTATCTGTAACGGTTTCATAAGCGATACAAATAGATTTAGATTTCATTAATCCTAAAGTAAGTTCTTTTGCTGCAGCGAGATGAAGATAAGTGTAAATTATTTGATTTTCTCTTATCATTTTAACTTCGTTCATTTGGGGTTCTTTAACTTTCACAATTATCTCTGATTTTTTAAAAATTTCTTTTGCAGTTTTAATAACTCTTCCACCGGCAGCTAAATAATCCTCGTTTGAGAAACCTGCTTCTAATCCACTATTATCTTGAATCATTACTTCGTGACCTTTTGCAGTCAATATTTTTACGCTTTCAGGAGTTAATCCTACTCTATGCTCTTGAAGTTTTATCTCCTTTGGAACTCCAATAATCATATCTAGGACTTAGAGTAATTTGTGATACCTGTTCTTAATTTCTCAATTATTTCATCAATATGTTTTTTTTCACATATAAATTGTGGTGCAATAATAAGTGAATCGCCAGTATTTTTAAAATTTACACCGGCATCATAGCAGTGTTTAAACGTTTGAAAACCTGCTTTTCCAGGTTTATCTTTAATTCTCATTTCAATTCCACCCATCATTCCGTATCCTCTAATACTAACAACCTCTTTTAAATCTTTTAAAGAATGTAAACCATCTTGAAAATATGGTGACATTTCTTTGGCTCTTTTAAAAATATTTTCCTTATCAAAAATATCTTGTACTGCAAGACCAGCTGCTACAGCAACTGGAATACCTGAGTAAGTATATCCGTGAAATAATTCTGGTGTACCTTCTGGTGCTGAAGAACCATCTAAAACAGTATCATAAATCTCCTCTTTGACTGCTACCACACCCATTGGAACAACTCCGTTAGTAGTAGCTTTAGCCATTGTGATAATATCTGGAGTAACTCCAAATTCTTGTGAAGCAAACGCAGATCCTGTTCTACCCCAACCTGTAATCACTTCATCAAAAATTAAAAGAATTTTATGTTTATCACAAATTTCTCTAATACGTTTCAAATAACCTTTTGGTGGTACTAAAGTTCCTGTTGATCCTGCTATTGGTTCTACTATACATGCTGCAATATTCTCACCGCCAAAATTCATCGCAATTCTTTCTAAATCTTCTGCCATCTCAACCCCAGTATCTGGTTGTCCTTTAACAAATTTATGTTCTGGCATGTGAGTGTGTCTCATATGTTGAACACCCGGCATCAAAACACTTGCGAATGTTTTTACGTTATTGATCATTCCGCCAACTGTAGTCGCGCCAATATTCATGCCGTGATAACCTCTTTCACGACCTACAAATCTAAATCTTTTCGAGTCACCTTTTGCCCTATGATAAGCGATTGAAATTTTTATAGCTGTTTCAACAGCAGTTGAACCACAAATTGTATAAAATATTCTATTTATTCCCTCTGGAGTTTTTTTTGATATTCTAGTAGCTAATTCAAATGAACCTCCATAACCTTGGTTAAATGGTTGGCAATAGTCTAATTTGTCAAGTTGTTTAGATACAGCTTCTGTAATTTCTTTTCTTCCATGTCCAAGAGGATTACAAAATAATCCTGAACTAGCATCAATCATTTTCTTGCCTTGGTGATTGGTTAAGTAAACACCTTTAGCATCTGTAATAAGTCTAGGATTTTTTTTAAATGATTTATTGTCTGTAAACGGCATCCAGTGCTCGTTTAGTGAGTTTGGTATATTCGTTCTATTCGATGAGCTCATGTTTGAAGTAGTAGACCTTTGTTAAATTAAATCAAGAAATATTGTTTACAATTCATAGTTGTACATTAAATTAGACCCAATTTCAATTTTCTTGCTATTTACATAAGCCAAAAATTCATTTTAGATCTCATTAATTAATAAACCATATGGGAGAACTATGAAAAAAATAATAAGCACAGTTCTTGGGATTTTATTTGCGTTTACTCTAACTGCTACTGTAGCTAACTCAGCTGCGAAAGAAGTAAGAGTTGCGTACTTTTTGGAGTGGCCATCTCCAAATCTTGAGGACATGAATAAAAAAGCATATTCAAAAGCACTTGGTGTGCCGGTGAAGTGGACTAACTTTACTAATGGTGTAGCAATGACTGATGCTATGTTAGCAGGAGATATTGATATCTCTTACTCACAAGGTTTAATGCCTTACATAAATGCTGTTAAGGCTAAAGCACCAATAAGTTTAGTAGACGTTGCAATGGAATACGGAATGGGAGGAACAACATGTGTTACCTCTAATAAATCAGGTATTACTAAAGCTAATGCTTCTGAACTAGAAGGTAAAAAAGTTGCTGTTCCACTAGGAACAATGGCTGAGTATGTTTTTACTGAAAGCATGAAAATAGTTGGTGCTGACAGAAAAAAAATGAATATCATTGCTATGGACCCTGAAGAAGGTGCAGCCGCATTAGTAAGTGGCGACGTAGTAATGGCATGTTTGTTTGGTGGTAACTCTATTAAATCAGCTACGTCTGTTGGAACAAGACTTTTAACAGTTGATGAAGCTCGTGCTGGAGGTATCATGGGAATAGATATCGTTTCTGTAACGAATAAATTTATGAAAGAAAATCCTGGTATGTTGAAGGCTTTCGTAGAATTAACTCATGAAGCTAATGAGAGATACAGAAAAGGTGGAAGTGATATGAAAGCTATGTCTAAAGAGTCAGAAATGAAAGTTGCTGACATGAAAGATACTTTAAGTGGTTTCAAATTCTTAACGCCAAAAGAAACGAAAAAATCAATGAAGAGTGGAAACCTTGCTAAATTTTTAAAAGGTTTTGACACTCCAAGAGGTACAGTAACAACTAAGTTTTTACCGTAGTTCTTGAATAATAAAATTATAGGCACCGATCTAATAAATTGGTGCCTATTTTTTTATAAAAATATCTAATATAGTTCTTTTATGAGTGATCTGATTTCTCAAAATTTAAATATGATTTTTAAAACTCCTAAAGGAGAAACAGTTCATGCTCTTAAAGATTTAAATTTCACAATTAAAAAAGGAGAATTATTAACTGTTCTAGGACCTTCAGGTTGTGGAAAGACGACTTTATTAAATATTACTGCAGGTTTTATAAGACCTACTTCAGGAAAAATTACACTTAATAATAAAGAAATTAACGGACCAGGTGTTGATAGAGGTATGGTTTTCCAACAAGGTGCTTTATTTGAATGGTTAACTGTTGCTGAGAATGTAAATTTTGGTTTGAGGATGAAGGAAGAAGACGTGGCTCAAACTCAAAAGAAAGTTGATGAATGGTTAGATATAGTTGGGCTTAAAGGGTTCGGCAATACACCTACTTATCAACTATCTGGGGGAATGCAACAAAGAGTAGCTTTAGCTAGATGTTTAATTAATGATCCTGACTTAATTTTAATGGATGAACCGTTAGGCGCTTTAGATGCTTTGACTAGAGAAAAAATGCAATCTTTAGTTCTCAAAATTTGGAAAGAAACCGGAAAGACTATAATTCTAATAACTCACTCTGTAGAGGAAGCGTTATTACTCGGAGAAAAAGTTTATGTGATGGCGCCTAGGCCAGGAAGAATACACAAGGAATATAAATTACCTTTCGCTTCGATGGGTCTGAAGGGAGACTTAAGAGATATCAAAAATAACAAAGAGTTCGTATCAAAGAGAGAAGAAATTCTCTCAATGATATGGGACATGGAAGAAGAAATTATGGGAAAAGAAGTTTAAATGATTACAGGTTTTTTAACATTTTTGTTTTTTTTTGCCATTGTAGGCTGTATCCTCTATGGAAGAAAGTTAATTAGAACTGAAAAAGTTGACGCTGTATTTGGAAATCCTGAGAGAGCAAAAGGAGGAATTCACTGGGTAATAGTAGGAAGTAGCTTTCTATTATTAATATGGCTATATTATTCATGGGATATAGCCAAATCTTTTTTCCCAAAGTCAGCTAATGAGCTTTGCCAAGTTGGTAAAGTAAATGAGTCGCTTCTTTCGCTTAAATATCTTTTTCCAATAGAAGAACGTCAACTTAAGAGTACGTCTGTGATAGAGACTGAAACAGAAAATTTGAACAAAATTACTATAGAAATTGAAAAATCAGGCATTAAAAATCAAGATAAAAGTAAACTAATAGATTTTATCTCACAAACTAAAAATACAATACCATTGCTTACAAATGAACAGCTTTTAAATAACGATACTAGAGAACAAATAAAAATAATTTCTGAAAAAATTGTAAATTTAACCGCGAACTTTAAAAAAAGCGATTATCCCAACGAGAGTGCTGAAGAAGAAATGGAAAGAATTGAAGCCGCTAAAGAAGAGGGATCTTGGAAGGCATCAAGTACCTCAATTGAAAATACCATCGAAATTCCCTTTATTCCAAAAACAAAGCGAGGTTTAAAATTTCAGGCAGCAGCAACAGAATTAAATTTAATAAGTGATGAATTCTTTGAACTTAGAAATCATAATGAACAATATGCTTCTGCGTTAGAAAAACTTAAGAAAGAAATAAAAGATTATAGAACTAGTTTAGGCTCCTCTGAGGAAATTTCCTCTTCATTTGCAAAAGATATTCTTAAAATTGCAAGAAGAATTGAATACGCGAGTATTTTTCCACCTAATACTCTTAAAGACATGCAGGCATCAATAATCAATTTTGATAACGTGCAAAAAAAGGAACAAGGCAGTCTTAGATGGGTTGATATTCTTTTGTTTCCATCGGGTACGATCATTTCTAGTGGTCCAAGTTGTTCGGAACAAGGATCTGGTAGATGGTTGCCGAAACCATCAGATACACTCAACAAATTTACATTAATGTTGAACCCTAATGTGGGTTACAAACAAATTCCATTAATTTGGTATGAGATGATGGATGTTAGTAAGATCATTGGTTTCTTAATACCAGATTGGTTCGCTGATATTTTGCCTGGGGAATATCCAGTTCATAATGAAAAAGGTGAAGTAAAGCCCAACTTTAAAAGTAAGGTTTTAAGTTTTGTAACTGGAGACTTTAATTTATTTAAGATTCCAATTCCAACTGGCCACATATGGGATTCATTTTTGAGAGTATTTCTTGGATTAGTAGCAGGGATAATAGTTGGAGTTCCATTAGGATTATTTATGGGTTTAAATAGATTTGCAAAGGGATTTTTTGATCCTTTAATTGAATTATACAGACCTGTTCCTCCTTTGGCATGGGCTCCATTAGTTATCTCAGTTCTTGGAATAGATAATCTTGGAAAAGTATTCTTATTATTTATGGTATCGTTATCAATAATGATAATTTCAGCTAGAGCTGGTGCATCAGGAACTCAATTATCGAAAATCCACGCAGCACATTCTCTTGGAGCATCCAAATGGCAAATACTAAGACATGTTATTTTTCCAAATTCCTTACCAGAAATACTGACAGGGATAAGAGTTGCAACAGGAATGTGCTGGGGAACATTAGTGGCTGCAGAATTTTTAGCTGGAACTACAGGAGTTGGCTTCGTAGAAAATGTCGCTAAAAAATATTTCCAATATGAAGTAATATGGATCACAATTTTTATTATGGGAATGTTGGGTTTAATTTTTGATATCACAATTAGAAAGATAATAGACAAAACTATTCCTTGGCGAGGAAAAGGTTAATCAGTTAAATAATTTATGATTGGAATTCTTGGTGGCATGGGCACACAAGCAGGTTTAGATTTTTGTTCAAAGCTTGCAAAATTAAATAGAGGAAAAGCAGACCAAAAGTATCCCCTATTTGTTTTATATAATAAAGCTAACATTCCTGATCGAAAGCAAAATCTTAAAAAATACAAAAAGGTTTTAAAAAGCCTTATTCATGGATGTAAGTTTTTACAAAAGAATAAGTGTAAATTTATATCAATTCCCTGTAACACTGCACATTATTGGTACAAAGATCTAAAAAAAAAAATAAAGATTCCGATTTTAAATATGCCTGAGATTGTATATTTAAATGCGAAAAAAAATTGTAAAAAAAATTCTAAAATTGGTCTTTTAGCAACAGACGCTACAATTAAAACAGGGATTTACAGTTATTACTTCAACAAAAATTATAAATTAGTATCGCCTAACAGAAACCTTCAAATAAGAAGTGTAAATAAATCTATAAAACTGGTTAAAATGGGTAAAACTAAAGAGGCTGAGAGAGCTATTAAACCTGCTGTTAACTACTTAATTAAAATGAACTGTAAAAAAATCATTTTGGGCTGTACTGAGTTGCCAATAGCAATTTTTGCCTATAAATCTTTTAAGAAAGCTAAGCTGTCTAAAACATTTATGGATCCAAATTTAATTTTAGCTGAAGCTTCCATGAGGAAATATAGATGAAAAAAATAATACTATTGTTTTTAATTTTTGCTCCTTTTTCTTTAAATGCAAATGAAAATGCTAAAGAAAAAAAGGTAGCTAAATATGTTATGGAAAATATTCAAAAAGATTATGTAAATTGTTATAGTTTCTACAAAGTTGCTGCACAAAGTTTTAAAGATGCTGGAAAAGATAAAAGCATAATTGATAGTCTGGAAAATAGTGCAGATGTATCTTTAAAATATAATTATGATTTAGGAGAAATTATGGGATTAAATCCTGAGGTAATGTCTCAAATGACCAAAGATAATGTAGGTAAATTTGTTAAACTAGCCAAAAAAGATTTTTCCTTGCTAGCTAAAGATTATGGAATGATGTGTAAAAATTTAGTTGAAAACCCAGAGCAAAGAACAAATTTTTGGGAAGAAAAAGGAAAAAAAAAATTTAAGTGAAAAAAAATATTTTAAAAACAAAACTTAAACAAATTTTCCTAAAACACAAACTTTCAAATAAACATGCTGAACTTTGTTCAAACTATTTGATCAAAGCTGAGATTCTGGAGGCTAAAGGTCATGGTTTAGCAAGGCTAAAAATGTACTGTGATAGAATTAAAGCAAAAGTAATTAATCCTAAACCCAAAATTAAAATAAAAAAAATAAGTTCCTCAATTACTTATATCAATGCAGATAACAGTATCGGTTTTGTGAGTGCTGATACAGGTATTAAACAAGCAATCAAAAATGCAAAGAAGACTGGAATAGGTTTAGTGGCTATAAAAAAAAGTGGGCATTACGGACTTTCAAGTTTTTATGCAGAGCAGGCGGTAAATAATAAATTAATGGTTTTTTGTTTTACTAATGCGCCTGCAGCTTTAGCTCCGCATGGTGCGAAGAAATCTTTATTTGGAACAAACCCTATTTGTTTTGGTGTTCCTACAGGAAAAGTTCCTTTTATTTATGATGCCTCAACGTCAATGATAAACAGAGGAACCATACGAAGAGCTGACAAGTTAGGTTTAAAAATTCCATACGGTGTTGCCCTTAACAAAAAAGGTAAAATTACTACTAACGCTAAAGAAGCTCTTCAAGGTACTCAATTACCCATTGCAGGTTTTAAAGGCTCTGGTTTAGCTTGGATGGTTGATATTCTAAGTGGTGTTTTCACGGGCAGTAGCCATGGAGGAAAAACAAAAGATCCGTTTGATGATTTTTCAGGACCCCAAAATATGGGCCATTTATTTATTACTATTAATCCTAAAATTTTTATCGGAAATAAGTTCGTTAAAGAAATGCAGAAAAATATAAAGATTGTCAAAAAACTTCCAAAAGCGAAAGGATTTACAAATATTTTATATCCAGGTGAAAGAAAAAATAAGACGTATAAAAAAAATTTAAATAAAGATATATCTATTCCTAAGAAAATTTTAAGAGAAATGGAAAAATTAAATGCTAAGTAAAAAAGAAATTATTTGTCCTGAGAATTTACTTAATTTAGCTAAAAAAAAAGGACCAGCAAAAGCCGTAATAGTAAACGCGGTAAAGCCAGTTTCAATTGAGTCAGCAAAACAAGCTGTAGATGCAAATTTAATACTACCAGTTTTTATAGGAGACAAATCAATTATTGAGGAGAATGCTAAGCAATTAAACTGGGATATTTCTAAATATGAAATAATTAATGAACCGGATGAAAACAGCACTGCACCAATTGCAGCAAAACTTGCAAGCGAAGATAAAGTTAAAATAATTGTGAAAGGACATATTCATACCGATGTACTTATGAAAGCAGTTTTGAAAAGAGATTTAAATTTAATTGGAAAGAAAAGACTAAGTCATATTTGGCATATGACTTTAGAAAAAAATGATAAACCATTTATCATCACTGATGGAGCATTAAACGTGTTACCAAAATTAGAAACAAAAATGCATATACTAAAAAATGCAATAGATTTTACAAATAGAATAGGAATTGAGAAACCTAAAGTATCAATATTATCAGCCACTGAGGAAGTTTTAGACAGTGTACCAAGCTCCCAAGAGGCAAGTGAGCTTACTAAAAGAGCAAAAGAAGAAGGTTTGAGTGCAGAAGTATTTGGGCCAATGGCATTCGATAATTCAGTTTCTGAAAAAGCTGCTCAAATTAAAGGGATCAAAAATGCAGTTGCTGGTAAAACTGATATTCTATTAGTTCCAAACGTAGAAACTGGAAATGCCTTAGTAAAAATGATGATTTTTTTTATGGGAGCCTGTGCAGCTGGCGTAGTAGTTGGTGGAAAAGTTCCTGTTGTAATTACAAGTAGAGCTGATGATACTCAAGCAAGACTTGCTTCCATGGCTGCTGCTGTTGTTGCGCTTTAATGAAAAAACTTAAAAACTGGGATAATAAAACCTGGTTATCATCTAAATCGTATATCTCTCAATTTAATAAATTTCTTAAAAGGAAAAGTAATTTAAATAATAATTCAAAAATATTAGACATTGGATGTGGAAGAGCAAATATTATTAGCGCCCTTCAACAGAAATATAAATTTAGAAATAAGCCCATTGGAATTGACATTGTTGGTAATAAAGGTGTTAAAAAAAATATTATATTTAAGAGAGTAGAAGCTTTAAAATATTTAGATAAACAAGAGAAATACGATCTAATCTTAATCAAACAAACTATTCATTTTTTTTCAAAAAAAAATTTAAATCGTCTTCTAAATCTTGCTAAAAAAAGATTAAACACAAAAGGTAAAATATTAATTTTTTCTCTTAAAACAAAAAATAATAAGATACCTTGTTTTAAAAAAATGAGAAAAAATTTAGAAAAAAGTTTAAAAAGAGACGAAGTTTTATTTAAGATAATCAAAAAAAACTTAAAAAAAATAAGCTATACAAACTTTAATTTTAAAGTAAATATCTCTAAACAAAAATACGTGAGAATGATCAAAGAGAGATACATTTCATGCTTATTAGATATGAGTAATAAAGAAATTAAATTTGGTATCAGTGAAATAAATTCTAAATATAGAAATCAAATAAAATTCACTGATACCTTAAAATGTATTAGCTACAGAAAATAATTATTTTCCTGGCTCTTTATATGATGAAGCCATTTTCTGAGCAGTTTTAGCTATCTCATTTAGATCTACATCTTCTAAAATTGTAAAATCTGAAACAGCACCACTAGAAACAGCAACCATTGCAGCTGCAGCAGCTTGTTCAAAAGTTCCCTCAATCACTGCCATAAAATCATATTTTCCTCTTAGGCCTGAGTATTGAGTTACTTTAGCTCCCACAGAAGCAGCAAGTGCAGATGTAGCAGCTTTTCTGTCTGTAGATGGATTACTTACAAATCCCCCAAGACCTTTAGCTGTGTAACATCCAAGTGTATAAAATTTTGCCATTGTTACCCCTTTCCTATTTCTCGATTACAACTGTACCAGAATGAGGATCAGTTACTCCTAAATCTGATGACAGTTCTTCTAAAGTGTGCCGAAGTGAGTCCAAAAATTCAATCATTTTTGGTCTTGCTTTAGCAATATCATCTTCAGAATTCCATTCACCTATCATAAAAAATTCGTTGGGCTTTGTCTCAACATACTTAGCTGAAGTCTGCCCATCGAACTTTGGCATCTCATCAATTTTTTTCAAATATTCTTCTCTGTTAGATGATTTTACTTTACATCTAACAATATTCATAAACTTTGCCACATATCTCCTTAAACGTAAATTTTATCTGCCAAACCGTAACAAAGAATAGCACTGATAATAACAAGAACGAGTGGAGCATATATTCCATCGTTTCTAGTTTTTTTTGTTAAACCTGTTTTATCAATTTTTAATGTATAAAAATTTACAACCAATATTGAAACATTCATTATAAAAACTAAATTAAAGAATGCCCAGGTAGCCACTAGCCCACCTGATCTTATGAAAGCAACATAAATTGCCATTAAAACTGTAGCGATCATAAATGAGCCTGCAAATCTTGTGATTAAAGTAGCGGTTTTATCTACTCCCCTACCCTTAAGAAATTTTTTAGTATCAAATACCAATTGGTAAGCGTAGCTACCAACTATAATAAAATGTGCTAAGTAAATTATTAAATAAAATGCGTTTCCAAATTTATCTATCATATTTTTATACTCCTTTAATTATTATCCCATTAGCAACTGAGTTTGCTAATCGAATTGGTTTTACTGGTTTATATTCCTCAGAGTCATACCACTCTAAAGCTTTTTCATAAGTTGGAAATTTAATTACTACCGTTCTAGGATATTTCCACTCACCATCTATAACTTTATACTCCCCAGCACGTACAAGGTATTCTCCTCCAAATTTTTGAACTGTAGGCACAACTTTACCAACATATTCTTTATAGGCCTCATGATTTTTAACATCTATATTAGCTATAACGTATCCGCTCATATTAACCCGCGTAAATAGTTCTGGATAGTTTCTCAATTTTTTCTTCTGAGCCTTTAATTTGTTTATATATAAATTTATTACACTCGGTATTCTTAGATTTATTAAAAGGCTTGCCATAAACTTTATCAACGTAAATATTCATGCCTTTATTCATTTCATCTTCTTTTACGCCTTCAGACGCAAGATACTCCCTAATTACTTTTACCGAAGCTAAAGCTAATTCCATGTTTTTAACTTCAATAGTATCGGCAGGTAAAACAGCAGTCGCACTGTAGTGACCTAAACACTCTATTGTTTTTTCTTTTTGAGCTTTTGTAATGTGCCCTGCAGCAAAGGCTGAGCCTAAGTATAAGAAAGATATCAAAATTGATAATTTTAATTTCATAATAAATCTTATTTAATATTGTTATAGATTAACTATGTTAAAATTTTATTTCAGGTATGCAATTTGTCTACAACTACAAGATGAACTAAGGAATAAGAATGATTTTAGGGGCAACACAAGTACCATTATGGATTTCTTGAAATGCATCTGAACCTTTTTTGAGGTCTCGGTACTCTATCCATCCTAAATCGCCTAATTTTTTTTCTTTTAAAATTACTAAACTATTTTTAAAGTCATCATTTGTGTAACAATAAGTTCCAACTAATGTTACTTCTTGGATTGTAAGTTTTTTAAAATTAAAAGTTCCAGAGGGTTGAGTTAAACCTATATGAACTATAGTGCCTCCAGGCGCTATTGAATTAATCGCTTGTTGTCTAGTAATCTCTAGTCCCACAGACTCTAATATTAAGTCAAAATGATTTTCTTTTATAGATTTATCATCTGGTGCAACAAAACTTGCTTTAAGATATTTTCTGCATTCATCTAATCTTTTTTTATTAGGATCAGACATGATTATATTATTAGAATTTTTTTCCTTATTTAGTACCAGGCCACAAAGCAAACCAATAGCTCCCGCGCCTTGAATTAAAATTTTACACTCCGATAAAGGCTTTTTTAAATTTGCCTCAGCTAATAAAACTGCATGTAAAGCAACAGCAGTAGGTTCAGCCAACGCAGCTTCTTTCATATTTAAACCTTTTGGTACCTCAAAAATATTTTGCTCTGGAACAGAAACTAATTCTGCTAAACCACCATCTCTTTTTGTAGGAGTGCTCATTCCAATCATTGTTCTTTGCGGGCACAGATGCTCTCTTTTGTTTTTGCAATAATCACAGTTCTCACAACTAATAAGTGGATTGATTACGACTTCTTTATTTTTAAATTTTCCATCCAAACTTGTTCCGCTAAACTCATGACCTAATATAAGTGGTGGAATTCTTCTTTCATCTTTGCCGTGATAAGCATGCATATCTGAACCACAGATACCTGATGCATGAACTTTTACTAATGCCTCGCCAGGTTTTTTAGTTGGATCTTTTTCTTCTCTGTAAACTATTTTTTCTGTACCAGTATAAACTAAAGCATGCATTAATTAGAAAAACCGTATTTTCTTAATCTCACATCTCCCGTTCTAGCGTGAGCTTCCATTCCTTCGTATCTTGAAAGTCTAGCAGCAGCTGCCCCTACTTCCTTCGTCGACTCTTTGGTCATTCTTTGAAAGCTTAATGTCTTAATAAATTTTCCGACAAATAAACCACCTGTATATTTTCCAGCACCTTTTGTTGGTAATATATGATTTGTACCTGAACATTTATCACCGTAAGCAACCGTAGTTTCTTCTCCAATGAATAATGATCCATAATTTTTAAGTCTTTTATGAAACCAATCTAAATTTTTTGTTTGAACTTCTAAGTGTTCTGGAGCGTATTCATCACTTATCTGAACCATTTCTTCATCAGTGTCACATAGAATTACTTCTCCGTAATCTTTCCATGCAGCTTCAGCACTTTTTCTTGGTAATTCAGGAAGTTCTTTAATTAATTCTGGAACTCTTTTTAAAACTTTGTCTGCTAAATCTTTGCTTGTAGTGTAAAGCCAAGCTGGTGAATTATAACCATGCTCTGCTTGTCCAACTAAGTCAACTGCAACAATTTCAGGGTCTGCATTTTCATCAGCTATTATTGCTATCTCTGTTGGTCCAGCAAATAGATCGATCCCTACTCTGCCAAATAAAATTCTCTTAGCCTCCGCAACAAATTGATTGCCAGGACCGACTAGCATGTCAGCTGGAGCGTTTTTAAACAATCCATATGTCATTGCAGCAATTGCAGGAATTCCACCTAAATTCATAATCACATCTGCACCACATAAGTTTGCTGTGTAAATAATTGTTGGATGAGCACCAACACTTGGTTTTGGAGGGCTACATGCAATTATATTTTTCACACCTGCTACTTTAGCTGTAGTAACACTCATAACAGCTGAAGCAATGTGAGCGAATCTTCCTCCCGGGATATAACAGCCTGCAGTATTAACTGGTACAAGTTTTTGTCCCGCATATAAACCTTTTGATAATTCTATTTCGAAATCATTACCGTAATTTTTTAATTGTGCCTCTGCAAATTTTCTTACTCTATCGTGGGCAAATTTTACATCGTCTTTAGTTTTTTGATCTATGGATTTATTTATTTCCTCAATTTTTTCTTTCGAGATAATTATATCTCCTTCATATTTATCAAATTTTTTTGTTAACTCTTTGCACCCTGCTTCTTTAGATGTTTCTAGATCTTTTAGAAGTGTCTGAACGATTTCTCTAGTTTTTGCATCATCTGTAGATGCTGTTTTAGGTGCTTTCTTTAAATATTTAATTGCCATATAAAAGTGTCGGTAACCACAATGCAATTTGTGGAAATATAACTATTAATATTAATCCAATTAATTGTAAAACCATAAATTGCATCATTCCAAGATATATATCTTTTAAATCCCATTCAGGCACAACACCCTTTAAAAAATAAGCTGATAAAGCGACAGGTGGCGAGAGCCAACAGGTCTGCAGATTGACGGCAACAAGAATTGCAAACCAAGTTAGGTTAAAACCAAGAGCTTCAACTAATGGCAAAATAATTGGAATTATAATCATAACTATTGGAACCCATTCTAAAGGCCAACCAAGTAAGAAAATCATCGCCATGATCATTGCTAAAATTAAATACTTATTCATCTCTAGCCCAAGTAAAAATTCAGTTAATAAAGTTGGTGTACCTAATCGTGCAAATACAGCTCCAAAGAAATTTGATGCAGCTACTAGAACCATTATTAAAGCTGTTATTTCTAAAGTTTTAACAAGAGCTTCTTGTAATTTTGGTAGAGTTAATTTTTTATATGCGAGTGATAGCAAAAGTGCGCCCATTGCTCCACAACCTGCAGCCTCTGTTGGTGTTGCAAAACCTAATAATATACTTCCAAGAGCTGCAAAAACTAATGCTGCTGGAGGAACTAATCCTAAAAGAAATTCAATCCAAACAGTTTTCATACTGGTTGGTCTCATGTCTTCTGGTAATGGTGGACCTAATTTTGGATCCAGCATACATCTAATTGTTGTGTATGCAGCAAACAACGAAGCTAAAAGTATTCCTGGTAATATTGCAGCTGCAAATAAATCTATAACAGGAATTTCCATAATTGGCCCCATAACCACAAGCATGATGCTTGGTGGTATTAAAATTCCTAAAGTACCACCTGCCGTAATTGTTCCCGCAGCAAGCTGAACATTATAACTAGATCTGTTCATAGATTTAGCAGCCATAATTCCTAAAATCGTTACTGAAGCTCCAACTATTCCTGTCGCTGCAGCAAAAATCACAGAGACAAATAAAACAGCATAATAAAGTGATCCTCGTACTCTAGCTAACATAAGTTGGAATGCTGAGAACAACCTTTCCATTAAACCAGCTTGCTCCATCATAATTCCCATGAATACAAAGAGCGGTACGGCGGCCAGAGTTTGTTCGGTCATGACCATCGAAAATTGTAAGGTCATCAAATAGAAAACTAGTTTGCCAAATCCTAGATATCCAAATACAAAACCTAAAAAAATTAATGTAAAAGATATTGGAAATCCAACGAAGATAGCAAAAAGCATTACTCCAACTAAAATAATGCCTAATACTGCTGGATCAATTAATTCTGCTATCATTTTTTTTCTTCTCCAGGCCACTCACCTTTTTTAGCAGCCCAATAGCTTTTAAGTAATTCTGATACGCCTTGAATTAAAAGAAATATTATACCTATCAATAAACATGATTTTATAGGCCACATAAATGGCATCCAAGTTGTATCCATTCCCCTTTCGCCTCTTCGGATTGACTCTTCGACATATCCAATTGTCATGTAAAGAAAGACTGTTAGTCCCGGAAAATAAAATAAAATATATAACCAAAAATCTACGAGACCTTGATTTTTAGTTTTAAAATTTCTGTATAAAAAATCTGCTCTTATATGAACTCCTTTGGAGAGAGCATACCCTGCTCCTAACATAAATAGAGCCCCATATAAAAATCTACTCATATCGTAAGCCCAAATTGTTGGAGCTAAAAATAATTTTCTCATTATAACTTCATAAGTCATTGCTAAAATCAAAGGCACAAGGATCCAACAAACTATATTTCCTACACGTTTGCTGAATTTATCTATTGAAGTTATAGTGTTCGCCATCCATGCTGGCATATCGGCTGGCATTTTACCTGAACCGCCGCGTCTTTCAGCAATCATTTCATCTGAAATGTCTATCTTTGGTGGCTTGTCATTCATAATCTTATCCTAAAAAATTAGAGCGGATTGTTAAGTCCGCTCTAAAATATTTTAATGTTTTGCTTATTACTTTAATGTCGCCGCGTGAGCCATTCCTAGCTTAGCGTTTGACATTTGAGCACCACTCCAGAATGGTACAGCAATATCAGCAAATTCTTTCATTGAATTGTAAACTTTAGCAAAAAATTTATTTTCTGCTGCGTTTTTGTTCAATGTTTTCTTTGCTGCTGCCATATATTCTTTAAAGTAGTCTGTTGGAGTATCTTCTAAAATTACTCCGTGCTTAGTAGTTAACTCTCTTAAAGCTTTTCCATTTTCATAGATTCTGTAGCTTAGAGACTTAGCTAATGAAGCGTTTGCAGCTACTTCTAGAGATTTTTTCTCGTGCTTCGTCATTGCTTTATAAGTTTTTCCAGTAATATAAAAATCAGCATTTACCACTACTTGGTGTAAACCTTGTAGGTAAT